>NZ_JAKRGD010000003.1:0-530476 GCF_022347705.1 Tenacibaculum sp. Cn5-46 | reverse complement strand
AAGTGATGTAAGTGATGGAAACTCAAATCCAGAGGTAATCACTAGAACTTATAGTGTAACTGATGCGGCAGGAAACAGTATTAATGTAACACAAACAATCACCGTAAATGACACGACTGATCCAACAATCAATTCGTGTCCAGCAGATGTAACAGTTAGTGGAACTACAGGATGTAGTGTAGCACTGGCAGATATAAATTTAGGAAGTCTTGTAGCAATGGATAATTGCACAAGTTCAGGAAGTCTTGTTATAAGTAATAATGCTCCTACAATTTTCCCAGCAGGAAATACTACAGTAATTTGGACTGTGACCGATACTGCAGGAAATGTAATAACATGTGCTCAAACAGTAACTGTAAATTGTATAGATACAGATGGAGATGGAATTGCTGATAATGTAGATTTAGATGATGATAATGACGGAATTCCAGATACTGAAGAAGGAACAGGAGATACAGATGGAGATGGAATTATTGATAGCTTAGATTTAGATAGTGATAATGATGGTATCCTAGATGTAGACGAAGGAGGTAATGGTGTATTAGATACCAATGGAGATGGAGTAATTGACTCTAATGATTCTGGATTTGAAGATCTAAATAATGATGGTCAAGCAGATGGATCAGTAGACGCAAATGAAGAGCCTGATACTGATGGAGATGGAGTTCCAGATTATAAAGATTTAGATAGTGATAATGATGGTATTAATGATGTGATAGAGAATGGAAATGGATCATCAGATACCAATGGAGACGGAGTTATTGATTCTAATGATACAGGAGGTTCAGATTCAGATGGAGATGGTATAGCTGATAGTGTAGATGGAGATACAGCAGGATTTGGCGAAGGAAATTCTGGAGATGGAGATGTTGTTGATACTGATGGAGATGGAGTACCAGATTACAAAGATTTAGATAGTGATGATGATGGTGTAAATGATGTTGTAGAAGGAGGAAACCCAGATAGAGATGGAGATGGTCAGATAGATGATTCAATGAACGATGCAGACGGAGATGGTATTCCTGATAATTCAGATGGATTTAATGGACATGGAGATGCAAATGATCCACCTAATGATTCAGATGCAAC
Organism: Tenacibaculum sp. Cn5-46; assembly: GCF_022347705.1. Lineage (NCBI taxonomy): Bacteria > Pseudomonadati > Bacteroidota > Flavobacteriia > Flavobacteriales > Flavobacteriaceae > Tenacibaculum > Tenacibaculum sp. Cn5-46. Next base: position 529,387 of record NZ_JAKRGD010000003.1, on the reverse strand, counting down.
AGATCCAAATAGTGGAGGTAATGGAATTGTTACTGATAGTGGTACAGATTCAGATGGAGATGGTATATCAGATAGTGAAGACGCCTTAGATGGATTTGGAGATGCTATTGATACTGATGGAGATGGAATTGCTGATAGTATAGATTTAGATGATGATAATGACGGAATTCCAGACACAGAAGAAGGAACAGGAGATACAGATGGAGATGGAATTATTGATAGCTTAGATTTAGATAGTGATAATGATGGTATCTTAGATGTAGATGAAGGAGGAAATGGTTCATTAGATACTAATGGGGATGGAGTTATTGATTCTAATGATTCTGGATTTGAAGATCTAAATAATGATGGCCAAGCTGATGGATCTGTAGATGCAAATGAAGAACCAGATACTGATGGAGATGGAGTTCCAGATTATAAAGATCTTGATAGTGATAATGATGGTATTAATGATGTAGTGGAAAGTGGAAATGGATCATCTGATACTAACGGAGATGGAGTTATCGATTCTAATGATACAGGAGGATCAGATACTGATGGAGATGGAATATCTGATAGTGTAGATGGTGATGCAACTGGATTTGGAGAAGGAAACTCTGGAGATGGAGATGTTGTTGATACAGATGGAGATGGAGTTCCAGATTATCAAGATTTAGATAGTGATGATGATGGTGTAAATGATGTTGTAGAAGGAGGAAATTCAGATATGGATGGAGATGGTCAGGTAGATAATCCACTGGATGATACAGACGGAGATGGAATAGCTGATAGTGTAGATGGGTTAGATGGTCATGGAGATGCTAATGATCCTAATAATGATTCAGATGCAACAGACCCAAATAGTGGAGGTAATGGAATTGTTACAGATAGTGGAACTGATACTGATGGAGATGGTATATCTGATAGTGTAGATGGATTAGATGGATTCGGAGATGGCTATAATGACGACTGTATTAAGGATGAAAATTATATAATGAGTCCAAATGGTGATAATTTAAATAATTATTTGCATATTGAATGTATCGATAATCCTGAGTATAGAAACAATACACTTGAAATTGTTAATCGTTGGGGTAACATTGTATACAAAGTAAAAGGTTATTCAAATATTGATAGCAGTAAGAGATTTGAAGGTATTTCAAATGGAAGAGCAACTATCAGTGTAGATGATAAATTACCAGTAGGAACTTATTTCTATAAGTTAAATTTAGGTAATGGATCACCAATAAGAAAAGGATGGATTTACATAAATCGATAAAAATTAGTATTTTAACAGTAGAATAAATTGATGTATAAAAGTTAAAGTTAAATGAAATTAAACCTAATCTTAGTATTTAGCATATGTTGTGTGTTTATAATAAATGCACAACAAGACCCTCAATATACACAATACATGTATAATACTATGAGCGTAAATCCAGCTTATGCAGGATCTCGAGGCCACGGAGTTATTACAGCAATTGGTAGAACTCAATGGGTTGGTTTTGATGGTGCTCCAGAAACACAAAATTTAAGTTATGATACTCCTTTAGGGTATTCAGGTTTAGGTTTAGGTGTTAATTTAGTAAACGATAAAATAGGACCGTCGCATGAAATTTATTTAGATGCGAATGTATCTTATACAGTAGAAACAAGTGATTTGGGAAATTTGGCCTTTGGTTTACGTTTAGGAGGTAGATGGTTGAATATAGACTGGACTAAAGGAAAAGTACAAGATGCTGAGACTTTTCCACCTGTAAATAGGTTTTTACCAACTATAGGAGCTGGTATTTATTTTCACAAACCCGAATGGTATATTGGTTTATCTGTTCCTAATATCTTAAGAAAAGAACATTATGATGCAGATACTACTGTAGGTGAAGTAGCTGTAGAGCGAATGCACTTTTTCTTAATAGCAGGATATGTTTTTGATATTAATGAAGATTTAAAATTTAAGCCAGCAGCTCTATTAAAAGGAGTTTCAGGAGCACCATTATCATTAGATGTATCAGCTAATTTATTATTTAATGAAAAATTTAGAGTTGGTTTAGGTTGGAGATGGGGTGATTCTATAAGTGGACTTTTAGGATTTCAAGTATCAGATTCAATGTTAATAGGATATTCATATGATTTAACAACATCAAATTATAACGTTGTTAATTCAGGAACACATGAAATAATGTTACGTTATGAATTGTTAAGAGAGATAAGATATAGATCTCCACGATTTTTTTAAAATAAAATCTTATGAATTTAAAGAATACTTTATTACCAATATTATTAATGGTGGCTATTGCTGGTTTTGGACAAAGCAAAAAAGTAGCAGATCGTTATTATGATGAGTTTTCTTATGTTCAATCAGCAAAACTATACAAAGCATTAATAGAGAAGAAAGGAGATAGTTCTAAGCACGTAATAAGCCGTTTAGCAGATTCTTATTATAATAATGTTGAAACTGAAAAAGCTGAAAAGTGGTACCAAAAACTTGTATCTATATATAAAAATGATTTAGAAGATAGATACTTATTTAAATATGCTCAAGTTCTAAGAAGTAATGGTAAGTATAAAAAATCAGATTCTATTTTTTTAACATTAGCTTCATCAGAAAATAATAATAGAAAGGAAGAACTTAAAAAAGAAAATTACTTATTAGATTATTCATCGAATAAAAATGTAAGAATAGGAGTTAGAAATTTGGCGATTAATACTCCTTTTTCTGACTTTGGAGGTATGTTGTTAAACGGTAAGTCATATTTTACTTCAGCAGTGCCAAAAGGAGGAAAGAGGGAGAGAATTTATAAATGGAATAACCAACCCTTTTTAAATATTTATAGTGCTGAAGAAGAAATTCAGACATTAGAAGAAAATATAAAAGACACAGTTTTAACATTAGTAAGACCTCGTTTGATAGATGTACCTATTAGTTCAGATTATCATGAATCTACACCTGTATTTACCAAAGATGGTAAGACTATTTATTTTACTAGAAATAATGTAAGTGGTAAAAAAGTAGGTAGAGACAAAAAAAATACATCAAACTTAAAAATCTATAAGGCTAATTTTATCAACGGTTTTTGGATGAATGTAAGAGAATTGCCATTTAATGGAGATGAATATTCAGTTGGTCATCCAGCATTGAGCCCCGATGAAAAAACATTATACTTTGTATCTAATATGCCTGGAGGTTTTGGAGCAACAGATATTTATAAAGTTGCTATTTTAGATGGCGATGAGTACGGAGAACCAGTTAATTTAGGAGAAACAATTAATACTTCAGATAAAGAAATGTTTCCTTTTATTGGAGAAGACAATACCTTATATTTTTCTTCAAATGGACATTTAGGTTTAGGGTTGTTAGATATTTTTCAATCGAAAATTAAAAGTGATTCTATTTTTTCACCTATTAAAAATTTAGGATACCCATTCAATAGTAAAAGAGATGATTTTTCATTTTTTATAGATAAAACTGGTAAAAAAGGATTCTTTTCATCTAATAGAAAGCAAGGAAAAGGAGATGATGATATATATAGTTTCTTTATATATACTGATCCACCAATTTGCAGACAATCTATTAATGGTATAGTAACTGAAACAGTAAATAATACACCTGTAGATGGAGCAACTGTTAAACTTTTTGATAATCAAGGTAAAGTAATAAAAGAGGCTATAACAAATATTAATGGAGAATACGTATTTACTGAAGTTTTATGTGATAAAAGTTATAGTATAGTTGCAAGTAAACTAGATCACAAAACAACAGGTAAAAGAAAGATTAAATTAGTTAAAAAACAGCCATCTAAAATTAATTTGAATTTAATACCTCTTATTGTTGGAAATCAAATAGTAATAAATCCTATTTATTTTGATTATAACAGAGCAATTATAAGAGAGGATGCACAATATGAGTTAGAAAATATTGTAACTGTTATGACTAATCATCCAGAGGTAATTATTAAAATTGAGTCACATACAGATAGTAGAGGTCCAAGTGATTATAATAGAAAATTATCAGATAGAAGAGCCAAATCCACTAGAGATTATATATTATCTAGGGGAATTAAAAAGAATAGAATTGTCAGTGCTATTGGATATGGAGAGGATCAATTATTAAATCATTGTAATGATGCCAATAAAAGAAAATGTACAGAAGAGGAGCATCAAAAAAATAGAAGATCTTATTTCTATATAGTAAAAGGAGTTGAGAAAATTAAAGCTAGGCAAGAAGCAGAAAAGATTGCTGTTCAAAAGAGAATATCTAAAAGAAATAATTTCTTAGATTTTTTAAGAAAGAATTTTAAAAAATCCAAAAGTGATAGGGCAGAGGATAATAAATGTTATAGAGATGCAGAAAGAGATTGTAATGACAAAAAGAATATGATTATAAAGAATTATAAAAATTAAATAGATAACAAATATTTGAACTTATATGCCTTTTGTAGCTATGCTCTTAATCAAATGATTTAGTTTAGTTATAAAAGGTTTTTTTGTACTTAATAATCAACATTTGATTATATATTTATGTTTTGCCCTATAGTTTTCTTAAAATAGAGTATTTAAACAAAATCTTTACAAAATAGGAGGGTTGTATATTCCAGAATAATTTTTAACTTAATAGAGTATTGACTAAGTTATATGTGACTTTTCAAGTCTTCAAAATCAATATATTTCATCTAGACTACAAATTTAAGGCTTTAAAGTACCTTTTAAACTTTAAATTAAAGTTACAAGGTAATTATACCAATTACCAGTCAAACTATTATTAAACCTAATTTATTTGTGTTATTATGTTATTAATTTTTTAATAACTTCTATTAGCGTAATTATAAGTACAAAAAAAACGAATCAAATTATTTGATTCGTTTTTTTGTGTTATTTATGAATTCCTTATTCTAGTTAAGTGTAAAGTTTACTGGGATATAATACTCTACATTTGCTAATTTTCCATTTTGTTTACCTGGAACAAAAGTAGGTAACTTAGAAACCATTCTTTTAGCTTCTTGTTCTAATAAGTGACCGTTTTTTGGACCTTTCATTCTTATGTTAGTTACTTTACCATCTTTATCTATGATAAAACGTACCCATACTCTTCCCTCAATGTTCTGTGCAGCTGCAGCATCAGGATAGTTAAAGTTTCTTTGAATATGGCTAACCATTCTTTGATTAAAACAGTTGATTTTTTGCATATCAGAAACTTTTAAACAAGCTTTAAACTGAGGTATACTTTGAACTTCAGCAAATTTTACAAAGTCAGTAATTAAAGGTTCTTTAACAGTATTAACTTTCTTAGCAGGTGCTTTCTTAACAACTTTCTTAGCTGCAACAGCTCCAGTGTTATCAGTACTATTATTACCTTTAAAAGTAATTGGTACACCATATTTTACTTTTACATTTTTTCCATTGTGCTTACCAGGAATAAATTTTGGTAATTTACTTATAATTCTACTAGCTTCGTTTTCTAATATTTCTCCTCCTTTAGGACCTCTCATTTGGATAGATTCAACATTACCAGTTTCATTGATAGTAAATTGAACTAATACTCTCCCTTGTATACCATTTTGAATAGCTTCTTGTGGGTATTTGAAATTCTTCATAATGTGCTTAGACATTTGAGTTTCAAAACACTTTGCTTGTTTGATTAATGGTACGTTATTACATTTAGAGAATAGAGGAATTTCTTCAACTAAGTTAAAAGGAATTCTTTCTATGTTTGAAGAACTATCATCTAATTCAAGTTTACCAATTAATAAAGAATTCTTCTTTATATCAGCAACCTTTTGAGATGAATTAATTCCTACAGCAGAAACAGCTTCTTTGTTCTTACGAACAACACGTCTTCTTGTAGAAACACTAATTGATAATTGCTTTTTATTTCCATCCTTAGTATCTTCAATAGCACACTTCGTTATACTGTTTGGATCTGCTATCGAATCATCAGGAGTATCACATTTTTCTTGTTGAGAAACAGCCATTGTAGACACTAGCATAGCTGCCACTAGTAAAGGGAATTTCTTCATAATAGTACTCTATTTAAGGGGTTAACAAGAAGGTTAACGTATTATTAGGTTGTAAATGTATGAAAAAATTACAGACAAGCAAACTTATTTAAACTTTTTTTTAAACAAGTTAACTTGTTGCTATTTAGGTGGTTATTTTCGTGTGGTTTTTTTTATCCTTTTTTAGGAGCTCTAAAGATAATTGGTAATGCATATTTTACATTAACATTATTTCCATTATGCTTACCAGGAATAAATTTTGGAAGTTTTGCGATTAATCTAGTTGCTTCGGTTTCTAAAAGTTCTCCTCCTTCAGGTCCTCTCTTTTTGATATCAACCACGTTACCATCTTTATCAATGGTAAATTGAACCATAACTTTCCCTTCAATTCCTTGACTCATAGCTTCTTTAGGATAGTTAAAGTTATTTACAACATGCTTTATCATTTGCTTTTCAAAACATTTAGATTGTTCTATAAGTGGAGTGTTTTTACACTTTTTAAATAATGGAATTTGTTCTACCAAATGAAAAGGTATTTTCTTTAAAGAAGAAACAATATCATTTTTGATATTTAATTTTTGTAATTCTAGTGTATTGTCTTTTACGTTTTTTACTTCTTTTGAAGCGTTCAAAGAAACATTAGATTGTCTTACTTTTCTATGTCTTTTTCGTGTAGATAATTTTTTATTATTAGAATCTTCAAGAGCTTTCTTTACATCTTCAATAGAACATTTGGTTACACTAATACTGTTAGGGTCATTTACAGTCTCGTTTGGTGTCTCGCATTTTTCTTGAGCTATAGCAATTGTAGAGATAAATAAAGCTATAACTATTGAAAGGGGAAATCTCATAGTTAGTTTTTTTAAAGGGTTATTTTTGGGAGTGTGAAAATAATATAACGATATGATATATTGTACGTTTGGTATATTAATTTAACGTTAAGTTAAGTGGAAATGAATAGGTAACTATAACAGGAAATCCTTGTATTTTACCAGGAGTAAAGTTTGGAAGTTTATCAAGTATTCTTAGTAACTCTTTGTTTAATAGCTTGTTATGTTTTTTGCTTTTAATCTTAGGGTTTATAACCTTGCCATAAATGTCAATACTAAATTGAATAAATATTTTATCGTTAATTGACTCATCGATAAAGTCATAGGTGGAAAAGTTTTTAGAAAAATGAGTGTTTATTTCTTCTTTAAAGCATTTAATGTTTTCTTCTTTTGTATCTTTTTTACAAGAATTAAACATCGGAATTTCTTCCACAAGATTAAAAAGAACTTCTTTTGTTGCATTAGGAAGGTTTAAAATAGTTTTATTGTTTTGTATTCCTAAATCAATGTTGTTCCCTTCAATTTTTAGTTGACTTGATTCTTGTTTATTAGCAATTTTCTTGAGAGGTCTCTTTCTAATTATTCTTGTTCTGGTAATTTTTTTCGTATAATCTTCTTTTTCTTCAATTTCGCATTTTTTAACAGATATTGTATTTGGGTCAATAGTATTTTCTTTTTGAGTTTCACATACATTAACCTGACTATAAATGTATAATACATTAAATAGATAGAATAGTGGAATAAGTATAACCTTTTTCATTTTAAATTGTCTTAGTTGTATTGCACTGTAAAGATGAAAAAGCTTTTTATTGTTTTGTTTAAGAGAATATAATATATGCTTTAATTAATGTTTGATTAAAAGTTAAGAAAGTTAATTTATGGTAAATAAAAAACTCCCTACTTAAGTAGAGAGTTTTTGAATTATGTTTTATTGAAAATTGTTTATTTAACATTCATTAATTCAACATCAAAAATTAAAGTTGCATTAGGAGGAATTACTCCGCCTGCACCAGCTTCACCATATGCTAAGTTAGAAGGTATAACTAAACGGGCTTTATCACCAACTTTTAATAATTGAATTCCTTCATCCCAACCAGCAATAACTTGTCCTACTCCAACAGCAAAGTCAATTGGTTGTTTGCGTTTGTATGAAGAATCAAATACAGTTCCGTCTAATAATTGACCTTTATAGTGTACAGAAACCATAGCTCCTTTAGTAGCTTGTTTACCTTCACCATTTTGTAAGATTTTATAACGTAATCCAGAAGGAGTTTCGTCATAACCAGCAGCAACAGAATCTAATAATTCTTTTTGCTTAGCTAAAGCTTCTGCTTCACGTTTTTCACGAGCACCTTCAAAAGTTCTAAAAGCTTCAACAGCGTTAAAGTTTTCAGCAGTTTCCCCTACACGAATAATTTCAACATCCATACTATCACCTTGTTCAACAGCATCTACAACCTCTTGTCCTTCAACTACGCTTCCAAAAACAGTATGCTTACCATCTAACCAAGGTGTAGCTGTATGAGTAATAAAAAATTGAGAACCATTTGTTCCTGGTCCAGCATTCGCCATAGATAATTTTCCAGGAGCATCGTGTTTTAAATCAGGGTGGATTTCATCATCAAATTTATAACCAGGATTTCCAGTTCCCGTACCTTGAGGGCAACCACCTTGAATCATGAAATCAGCGATAACACGGTGAAATTTTAATCCATTATAATAAGGAGTACCTTGAGGTTTAGCCGAGTTTTCTAAGTTACCTTCTGCTAAAGCAACAAAGTTACCAACAGTTCCAGGTGTTTTTTCATATTCTAAATTCACTAAAATATCACCTTTAGGTGTTGTGAACTTTGCGTAAATTCCGTTATCCATTTTTATTTAATTATCTTATTTATATTGAATAATGTTTTTTCCGAAGAAAAAGCAAAATTAGTTTTTTACTGATAAAGTTGAAAGGTTAAAATTTAAACCTATGTTAATATTATTTGAGTTTACATTTCCAAATGGAGAATAGTAACGTCCACCAGAAATTGAAAGAGAGACTCTGTTAGTTATATCATAATTTAATCCAATTGCTGGACGAATAATAATTCCTTCGTCAGTATCTACACCAGCACCACCTCCTGCACCAGCCATAAATTCTATAAAGCCACGAAATTTATTATTTATAAAGTATGGAGAGTATATTCCTGCACCAACTAATCCGTGTGCATAACCACCAGAACGGCCTTCATAAGCAAAACTAGCTTCTCCAACAATGTATAACCATTTGTTAAGATCATAACTTACTTTTAAGGCTATCGATTGTAAATCAATACTTTTTGCTCCAAAAGTATCATCTGTTTTGGCAACATCTAAATATGTTTGATTTTCAATACCAATTCTTATTCCTTGTGTATAATAACTATTATTCTCGTCTTTATTCGTTTTAGTACCTCCATTTAAACCAAAATATTTTAAACCAAAACCAACAGTGTAAGCTTCTAAATCACCATCAATAGCTCTATAATATCCTCCATGTCCACTTAATGCTAGTTTGTTAGATAATTTTAAGTCAATACCAGCAGATGGATAAATCATTAAACCTCCTTCGGGAGCTACACGACCTCCAGCTGCACCAATTCCTAGTTTACCAAATATATTAATGTATTTAGATTGGTAAGGATGATACCCTGCTCCAAAAAATAAATCCATAAAACCAGCTCGTAAACCTTTATAAATAGCATCGGTATGAGCAAATAGAAAAGTATTATCGTTTAAATATTTTTGATACTCAAATCCAATAACATATAATGTTTCTGTTAAAGGGTCACCATTATCTTTTTTAGAATTTCCAATTGGCCTGAAAAAATCAAAGCGAATTTGCTGAGCGTTTTTAACGGTTGGTTTACTCCAAAAGCTATCAGGATCGATATTGTTAGCTACAAAGTTTTGATGTGCTTTTTTATAATCAGTAAAACGTAAAATACTCGGTATTTCAATAAAGAAAGAAACAGAATTACTTTTTATTTCACCAGAGTAAAAGTTAACATGACTATATTGAATACCAAAAGAGTAATTGTTCTTTTTGTATTGTAATCCTATATTAGGATTGATGAAACCACCATCATTAACTAAATAGCGATATCCGCCACCACCACCAAAATGGAAGTTAGCATCAAAGTATAGATTATTATATATTTTTTTATTAATTCCTAATTCAGCCCCAAGGGTAAATAATCCTCCTTGATCTCCTGTAACAGCAAAGTGAAATGCGGCCCCACCATATAACCAATCATTTAAAGGGACTTGGTAGTGCAAACCAGCTAACCCCATAGTTGATTTTAATCCTGGGAAATGATTAGAAGGCATCTCAACAGGAATAAAATTCAAACGAACTTTATTATGTAATTCAGTACCTTTTAAATTAGATAAATTTTCCTGAGCTTGAGAGAAGACAGAAAAAAGGACTAGGAAAAAGACTATTATGTAATGTTTATTCAAACTCACTTGTGAAATGTAATTTTACAGTTGGATATTTACTTTGTGTCATTTGAATGGTAAAGGCAGAATCAGCTAAAAAGACTAATTTACCTTGTTTATCTTTAGCTAAATAACGTTGCTTTACTCGTTTAAACTCTAAGAATTCTTCATTTTTAGGGTCTTCAGGTTGTACCCAACAAGCTTTATGTACTGCAATATTCTCATAGGTACATTTAGCACCGTATTCATGCTCTAAACGATATTGAATTACTTCATATTGAAGAGCACCTACAGTACCAACAATTCTACGACCGTTCATTTCTAGAGTAAATAATTGAGCCACACCTTCATCCATTAGTTGATCTAAACCTTTATATAGTTGTTTAGATTTCATAGGGTCTGCATTGTTTACATAACGGAAGTGTTCTGGTGAAAAACTAGGAATCCCTTTAAAGTTTAATTTTTCTCCTTCTGTTAAAGTATCACCAATTTTGAAGTTTCCAGTATCGTGTAAACCAACAATATCACCAGGGAATGATTCATCTACAATTTCTTTCTTTTCAGCAAAAAATGCATTTGGACTAGAGAATTTAACTTTCTTTCCATTACGAACATGTAAGTAAGGAGCATTTCTCTTAAAGGTACCAGAAACAATCTTTACGAAGGCTAAACGATCACGGTGTTTTGGATCCATATTAGCATGGATTTTAAATACAAATCCAGTTAGTTTTTCCTCTTTAGAATCTACTAAACGTTCTTCTGCTTGTTTTGGTTGAGGGTTAGGAGCAATATCAATAAAGCAATCTAGTAATTCCTTTACTCCAAAATTGTTCAATGCAGAACCAAAGAAAACAGGTTGTAAATCACCTTTAATATATTCTTCTTGGTCAAATTCAGGATATACTTCGTATACTAATTCTAATTCTTCACGAAGTGTTTCAGCAGCAGCCTCTCCAATAATGTTATCTAATTCAGGATTGTTTACATCATCAAATTCAACTCCCTCAGAAATGGTTGTTTTATTTTCTCCAGAAAATAGGTTTATTTTTTTCTCCCAGATATTATAAATTCCTTTAAAGTCATATCCCATTCCAATAGGGAAACTCATAGGAGTTACTTTTAAGCCTAATTTTTGCTCAACTTCATCTAATAAATCAAAAGCGTCTTTACCTTCACGGTCTAATTTATTAATAAAAACTAGCATTGGTATTTTACGCATACGGCAAACTTCTACCAATTTCTCTGTTTGAGGCTCCACACCTTTAGCTACATCAATTACAACAATAACACTATCAACAGCAGTTAATGTTCTAAATGTATCTTCAGCAAAATCTTTATGCCCAGGAGTATCTAGGATATTTATTTTTTTGTCCTTATAAATGAAAGCTAATACAGAAGTAGCAACAGAAATTCCACGTTGACGCTCAATTTCCATAAAATCGGAAGTAGCTCCTTTTTTTATCTTATTATTCTTTACAGCACCAGCTTCTTGTATAGCTCCTCCAAATAATAATAATTTTTCAGTTAAAGTAGTCTTACCAGCATCAGGGTGAGATATAATTCCAAACGTACGTCTTTTTTGTATTTCTTCTAAAAAACTCATCTATAAAATTTAAGGCTGCAAAGATACGTTTTAAAGTGGAACTGTTCAAAGGTTTAATTGTTGAACTGACTTCTATTTTGTAAGTTTGCTTCTCGTATATTTTTAGAATGAAAGAACAAGTAATATTAGTAGATGAACAAGACAATCCTATAGGATTGATGGAAAAAATAGAAGCGCATGAAAAGGCGTTATTACATAGAGCGTTTTCTGTTTTTGTTTTTAATTCAAAAGGAGAGTTGATGCTACAGCAAAGAGCTGCAGAAAAATATCATTCTCCATTATTATGGACAAATACTTGTTGTTCTCATCAAAGAGATGGAGAAACATCTCTAGAAGCAGGTAAGCGTAGATTACAAGAAGAAATGGGGTTTGTATGTGAACTAGAAGAAGTATTTTGGTTTATTTATAAAGCACCTTTTGATAATGGTTTAACAGAGCATGAATTAGACCATGTAATGGTTGGAAAGTTTGAAGGAGAACCTGAAATAAATAAAGAAGAAGTAGAAGCATACAAATGGATGCCTTTAGAGGATGTTAAAAATGATATAGAAAAGCAACCAGAGATTTATACTGAATGGTTCAAAATAATATTTAAAGAATCCTACGAAAAAATATCAAAATTTATATAATATGCCAAGGGTAACCGTACATAGAAAAGCTCATTTTAATGCTGCTCACAGATTGTTTAATCCTAAATGGTCAAATGAGAAGAACTATGAAGTTTTTGGAAAATGTAGCAATCCTAATTATCATGGGCATAATTATGAATTAATAGTTTCTTTAACAGGTGAAGTAGATAAAGAAACAGGATATGTTTATGATCTTGGAAAGTTAAAAGAATTAATAAAATCAGAAGTAGAAGAAGCTTTTGATCATAAGAACCTAAATGTTGAAGTAGAGGTTTTTAAAGAGTTGAATCCAACAGTTGAAAATATATCAATTGTAATTTATAATAAATTACGTGTAAGTATTCCTAAGAATTTAGACTTAGAAATAACGTTATATGAAACCCCTAGAAATTACGTCACTTACAGAGGAGAATAATATATGATAAACCAGTTATTAAGATTTACCCCGATTTTAAAAGAAAAAATCTGGGGAGGAAATAAACTACAAACAATACTTAACAAAGAAACAGATAAGAGTAATATTGGAGAAAGTTGGGAGATTTCCGACGTTGAAGGAGATGTTTCAATAGTAACCAATGGTAATCTAAAAGGACAAAGTTTAAATGTTCTTATAAAAGAGCATAAACAAGACATTGTAGGTGAAAAGGTTTATCAAATTTTTCAAGATAAATTTCCATTACTTATTAAATTTATTGATGCTAAGAAGAAATTAAGTTTGCAAGTGCATCCTAATGATATTTTAGCACAAAAGAGACATAATTCTCTTGGGAAAACCGAAATGTGGTATATAGTTAATGCTGATAAAAAGGCTAAAATTATCATAGGGTTTTCTGAAGAAACGAATAAAGAATCTTTTCTTCAAACTATTGAATCTGAAAATGAATTAGAGTTATTGAATGTTGATTATGTAAAAAAGGGAGATACTTTTTTAGTGCCAGCAGGAAGAATACATGCAATAGGAAAAGGTGTTTTATTAGCTGAAATTCAAGAAACTTCTGATATTACTTATAGAATTTCTGATTGGAATAGAAGAGATGCTGAAGGAAATAAAAGAGAATTACATTTAGATTTAGCAGTTGATGCAATTGATTATTCGGCAAAATCCAATTATAAAGCTGAGTATATTAAGAAAAAAAATGCACCATCTAATATTGTAGATTGTAAGTATTTTACCACAAACTTTTTACACTTAACAAAAGATTTACCGGTAGATCATTTCGATAAAGATAGCTTTGTAATTTATATGTGTGTAGAAGGTTCAGCTACATTTCTGTATAACGATAAACAAGAAACATTAGAAATGGGAGAGACCATTTTAATGCCAGCCTGTTTAAAGAAAATGAACATTGTAACAGACAATGTAAAGCTTTTAGAAGTTTATATAAAGTAAAAACAGACTCAAGGTAAAACCAAGAGTCTGCAAACAAACTAAATCAACTTAACGAGTTAAGAAGCTTTTAAAAGACTGTAACCAAATACAGCTTTACATATAATATTTTGTTGTTTTTCTTCTTTCTTTGATACGGTTATGTTTAAAACAATTTCAGTATCGCTCAATTTTTTGACATTATTTTTTATGATAAGTTTATCATGTAAATAAGCATTTTTAAGAATGTCGAATTCAATGCTTTTAAAATTTAAACGAGAAGTGTTTTTATAAAAACTAAGGGAAGAGTGTAAGCTCGACTCAATTTTATTATATAAAATAGAAGTCTTTAATGTTTTGTTTTTACAAACTTGTTTTTTGCTAACAACAAATTGTGAAGCATTTTTTTGAGGTGCTATATGTGTGTGCATTGTATTATGGGTTTAAAGGTGGAAACTTAGGTTCTCTAAAAAAGTGATTTTGCTTTGAGTTAATTGTTGAATAATACATGCCAATTCGTTTTGTGTTTTTTACTGTGTTCATAATGGTTAAAATTTAAAATGTTACTAAATAAAAAAAGGTGCTTTTTGTAAAAAAGCACCTTTTGTAGTTTATATGATTTATCGATTTTTAAAATCGTTTATTATATCTGTTTTGAGAAGTGCTTTTTTTAATATATACATATTGTTTACGCATACAGTTATTATACGTAATCATGCCGATTGCGTTTAAAATGGTCGTATATGTATAAGTAAATAACTTCATAAGAGTACCAAATGTAGTAAAAGTTTTCTGAAAACAAAGAGAATCTAAAAATATTAGTGTTAAAGTTTTATTAGAGCGTGCTTTTTTAATTCTTTTTAAGAAGCATAAAATTGTATCTTTGATGTATATTATAGAAAAGAATTTATGAAGATTATTGCAATGATACCTGCTCGTTATAGCGCGTCTCGTTTTCCAGGTAAATTAATGAAAGATTTAGGAGGTAAACCGGTAATTGTAAGAACCTATGAAGCAGCAGTAGAAGCAAAATTATTTGATGAAGTTTATGTAGTAACTGATTCTGATGTTATTTATAAAACAATAGAAGAAGCGGGAGGAAAAGCAATAATGAGTTTAAAGGAGCATGAATGCGGTTCTGATAGAATTGCAGAAGCTGTAGAAAACTTAGATGTAGATATAGTAGTAAATGTCCAAGGAGATGAACCTTTTATAGATACAACTTCATTGTCTAAGTTAATTCAAGCTTTTGAAGAAGATGCTAACGAGGAAATAGATTTAGCATCGTTAAAAGTTGCAATGACCGATATGGAAGCTGTTCAAAACCCTAATAATGTAAAGGTAATTACAGATGTCAATAATTTTGCAATTTATTTTTCAAGAAGTGTTATTCCATATCACAGAGATAAAGAGTTAGAAGTAACTTATTTTAAACATAAAGGAGTTTATGCTTTTAGAAAAAAAGCTTTGATTGATTTTTATCATACACCAATGACTCCAATAGAAGCAGCAGAGAAAATAGAATGCATACGATATTTAGAAGTAGGGAAGAAGATTAAAATGATAGAAACCTCTGTTGAAAGTATTGGAATAGACACCCCAGAAGATTTAGAACAAGCCATAAAGCTAATAGGAAATGAATAATATAAAAGTAATTGCATTTGATGCAGACGATACCCTTTGGGTAAATGAAACTTATTTTCGTGAAGCAGAAAATGAATTTGCAAAAATTCTATCGGACTTTGAGACTGAAAATAAAATTCACCAAGAATTATTTAAAAAAGAAATTGATAATTTAAGAATTTACGGTTATGGAGTTAAAGGCTTTATGTTATCTATGGTTGAATGTGCTTTGGAATTATCAAATCATAAAATAAGTCAGCAAAAAATAACTCAAATACTTGATATAGGTAAAGATATGTTAGAAAAGCCTATTGAGTTATTAGATGGGGTAGAGGAAGTTTTACAACAATTACATGGAAACTATAAATTAATTGTAGCTACTAAAGGTGATTTATTAGATCAAGAAAGAAAACTAGAAAAATCTGGAATTTTAAAATATTTTCATCACACTGAAGTAATGAGTGAAAAGAAAAAGCTAGACTATCAAAAGTTGACTAAAAGATTAGATATTAATCCGTCAGAGTTTTTGATGATAGGAAATTCTTTGAAGTCAGATATTCTACCATTGATTGAAATTGGAGCTTCTGCAATTCATATTCCATTCCATACTACTTGGGCACATGAAGAAGTATCTGAAGAGCAAAAATCCGATAAGTATAAAACAGTAGCTAAAATTTCTGATGTTTTAACGTATTTGTAGAATGAAGTATTTAGATATAGAGAACTGGAAAAGAAAACAACACTTTGAACATTTTAGAACTTTAGCTGATCCAACTTTTGGACTTGTAGCAGATGTAGAAGTTTCTAAAGCTTATCAATTAGCTAAAGAAAAAGGACAGTCTTTTTTTGTTAAGTATTTACATGCCTGTCTAATTGCTTTAAATGCAGTTGAAAGTTTTAAGTATAGAATAGAAGAAGACGGTAGAGTGGCTATTTATGATGTTATAAATGCCTCGGCAACTATTGCAAGACCAGATAATACCTTTGGTTTTTCTTATATAGAGTTTTCAGAGAATATTGAGGAGTTTAATCGTAATTTTTTAGAAGAGAAAGAAAGAATTATAAATTCAAATAATTTATTTCCACCAAAATACTCACCAGGATGTATACATTGTTCAGCATTGCCTTGGGTAAGTTTTTCGAGTCATAAAGAACCTTTTTCAGGAAATAAAAACGATAGTGTTCCGCAGTTAGCTTTTGGAAAAATTAAAAAAGAACATGGTAAAATGTTAATGCCAATTGCAGTAAATGTAAATCATGCATTGATTGATGGATATGATGTAGGACAGTTTTTTGAAAAATTTCAGGCTGAATTAGATAAAATCAACTAATTTTGCAGCAAAATAATAATTATGGCAAGCATAAAAAATTTAAAGAAAGATATTAACTACACGTTAGGAGATATTATTGGTATATGTCAAGTATACGCACAATTAAATCCAGAAGCAGATAAAGTAAAAGCTGATGCAATTGTTGATGAGGTGATTGAAACTTTTGACGGATTAATTGCTAAAGTGAATGCTAAAAATGTAGAGAATAGAAAAGCTCATTTTAAAGCTGTAAATGCCGAGTTAGAAGAAAAAGCAAACGCTTTATTAGAGAAGGTAAATAACTTATAATTGATAGTAAGTTAAAGTATTAGAAAAGCGAGATCTTAATAAGTCTCGCTTTTTTTTGTAAATTTTAACATACAAGAAGGAATAAAATATTGTAAATTACGTTCTGTTATAAACAACTATTTTATCCCCTTATTATGGCAAGAGCAATGTACGAATACACAAAAACAGTATTAAAGAAAGTAAGTTTTAATACTGATTTATTTTGTAGAGAACTTGAAAAAGCACTTAATAGACTGCTACCTTACGAGATTGAAGAATTGACTATTTGGTTAAAACAGTATACAGCAAATAAACCAGATTTATATGTTTGTTTAGCTTTAGTAAAAAAATAAAATGTTGAATTTATTAAATAAAAAACCGAGCGTAAGCTCGGTTTTTCTTTTGATTTACTTTGTTAGAAGTAAAGTAGTTTTAGAATTATTTTGTTAATCGATGTGAAAACAAAGACGACTAATCTTTCATCAATTTTTTAATCTATTTTACTACTAACCTTATGACACTTCCATAACTGAAAAGTCACAAAAAATTATAATTTATTTAAGTATAAGCTTTTTATAATACCATCTGACAATCCAATTTTAGGAACATAAATTTTTCTAGCGCCACTCCATTTCATTGCTGAAAGGTATATTTTAGTTGCAGGAACAATAACGTCGGCTCTATCTGGGTTTAAACTTAATTCAGATATTCTTTCTTTATAACTCATCTTTTTCAAGAATTGGTATTGAGCATTTAAGTAAATATATGAAATAGGTTTTCCAGCATCTCTACCAGACATTTTAAACAACTTATTAATATTTCCTCCTGAACCTATTAAGGCAATTCGCTTATAGTTTTGAGTATTTTCCTCAATCCATTGTTGTACTTTCTTAAAAAGAAGTTTGTTCTCAGATTTCTTATTATTAATCAATCGAACAGTACCAATTTTAAACGATTTTGAATTGATAATCTTTCCTTTAGAAAACAAAGTAAACTCAGTACTACCACCTCCAACATCTACATATAAATAAGTTGCGTCAGATTCTATTAGTTCATTTAAATCAGTAGAGAATATAATTGCGGCTTCTTTTTTACCATCAATAATATCAATTTCTACCTCAGTTTTTTCTAAAATGGTTTTGGCTACTTCATCTCCGTTTTCAGCTTCTCTCATTGCTGAGGTTGCACAAGCCTTGTATCTTTCAACTCCATGTACTTTCATAATTAATTTGAAAGCTTCCATGGCATCAATCATTCTACTGGTATTTTCTTCTGAAATAGCTCCAGAAACAAAAGAATCTGCTCCTAAACGAATAGGAACACGAACTAAAGAAGATTTTTTAAATAAGGGTTCTTTATTTTTTTGTTCTATAACATTGGCAACTAAGAGTCTTACTGCATTAGATCCTATATCTATAGCGCCATATTTTTTTATTTTCAAAATATATAATTTTATCTATGATTCTTTGGAAACTCAACTAAGGTAGTAACACCTTTCTTAATGTTTTTCCAATGTTTTTCATTAAATTGAATACCAATAACTCCACAGGTTGCTACATGTGCTATTGGTTTGTCACCAAATTTATTAACAAAACTGTTAATACCATGGTCGTGACTGAATATTATAGCACTATTAAAACTATCATCTAGTGCTTTAACGGTTTTAACTAAATAACCATCACTAAAACTATACAATTGTCGTTTAATTTGCAAGTTTGAAAGTGGGTAACCAAAGTTTTCACAAAAGATTACTGCGGTATGAAGAGCCCTGTTTGCGCTACTTGAAACAAAAACATCTGGTTTATTTATTTCTTCAGAAAGATATTTAGATAATAGATGTGCATCATTAATACCACGCTCTTTTAAAGGCCTGTCAATATCTGCTACACTGTCATATTTCCAAGAAGACTTGGCGTGACGAACGATATAAAGTGTTTTCATTTAATTTAATAAAAGCTTTGTAAATATAAAACTATGGGGCTAAACGTTCAAGTTTCCAAGAAAAATCTTTTTGCAAGGTATATCGAATGCGATCGTGCATTCTATTGGGGCGTCCTTGCCAAAATTCTATAGAAACAGGTTTTACCATAAATCCTCCCCAATGTGGAGGACGTGTAATTTCTTTACCTTTAAACCTTTCTTCGGTTTCTTTTAATTTATTATCTAGTTCTTCACGAGAAGCTACTACTTCACTTTGATTTGAAGCCCAAGCTCCTAATTTACTACCATCTGGTCTTGATTCAAAATAACCGTCCGATAAGTTCTCTGCTAACTTTTCTGCTTTTCCTTTTATAATTATTTGCTGCTCTAAGCCTGCCCAGAAAAACGATAAGCATACATTATTGTTTTTTACTATTGCCTTTCCTTTCTCTGAATTGTAATTGGTATAGAATACAAAGCCTTCCCAAGTGTATTTTTTTAATAAAACAACTCTGTTTTTAGGAAAACTGTCCAATCCTAATGATGAAATGGTCATAGCATTGGCTTCATCTACCATTTCTGATTCATCGGCTACAAAAAACCAATCTCTAAATAGTTCAATTGGGTTTTCTGGACAATGTTCTTTTAATAATTCCTTTTTCTCGTATGATTTTCTATAATCGCTTAAATCGTGTGACATTATAAATTTTTATACAGTGTAAAAGTACGATTTTATATAGTGTTAGTGGCTTTTTCGTTTGTAAAATTTAGCAAGATTTGGAAAATAGAAAGCAAGAAATGTCAAGTTTGAAACATGAAGTGTGAGTTAGTTTTGTGCAAGAAAAACAGTTCGTCAATATAATTATACAGTTGGGTATTGTTTTTTACTTTAAAAATTAAAAAGAGCGCAGTTTTGTCCTATCAAATAACAAAACAATGAAACAACTATTATTTATTTTAGCTTTATTTATTCAGTGCAGCATATTTGCTCAAACTACTATTTCTGGAAATGTAGTAGATGAAAAGGGGGTTCCAATTGAAGGAGCAAATGTATACTTAGATGGTACGTATGATGGTACTTCTACTGATACTGAAGGAAATTTTTCTTTTAAAACTTCTGAAAAGGGTACTCAAGTTTTAACCATTTCTTTTATTTCTTTTGAAACGTTTATTAAAACTGCAGATGTTACACAACTAAAAAATGTAAAAGTTAAATTAAGAGAAGATGTTAATACCTTAGATGCTGTTAACATTAATGCAGGAACTTTTGAAGCTGGAGATAATGCTAAAGTTACTGCTTTAAAACCTTTAGATATTGTCACTACGGCTAGTGCTTTGGGTGATTTCGTAGGTGCTTTACAAACGCTTCCTGGTACTTCTGCTAATGAAGAAGATGGACGTTTGTTTGTTCGTGGAGGTGATGCTAATGAAGCTCAAATTTTTGTTGATGGTATTCGTGTGTTTACTCCATATGCTCCTTCAGCAAGAAACATTCCTACTCGTGGTCGTTTTTCTCCTTTCTTATTTAAAGGTATTAACTTTTCTACTGGTGGTTACTCTGCTGAATATGGTCAAGCTTTGTCGAGTGTACTATTATTAAATACAAATGATGAGGCTTTAGAAGAAAAAACTGATTTGTCTTTTATGACTGTTGGTTTAGGCGTTGGGAATACTCAAATTTTCGGAAAGAACTCTTTAAGTGTTAATGCTTCTTATATTAATCTAGCTCCATATCAAAATTTATTTCCTGACAGAAATAAATGGAACAGACCTGTTCAAGCTTTAAGTGGAGAAGCTGTGTATAGGTTTAAGTTTGAAGATGAGTCGATATTAAAATTATATGGTGCTTTTAGTTACACTGATTTTGATATGATTCAGGATGATATTAACTATGTTGATGGTTTTCGTTTTGGCTTAAGAAATAGAAATCTATACTTTAATTCTTCTTATAAAAATAGTTTTGGAAATGGATGGAAAATTAGAACTGGTTTCAGTTTTACCAATGATCATTCTGATATCAATGTTTTAGATGATAAAGTTATTGATGAAGAAAACTCTGCTCATATGAAAGTTGCTTTGCAAAAACGTTTTTCTAACAGGTTTAAATTAAACTTTGGTGCTGAGTATTTTATTACAGACTTTGCTGAAGATTTCAGAGGAGCTACTAGCGGAAACTTTAACTATGGTTTTGATAATAATATTGTTGCCACTTATGCTGAAGCTGATATCTTCTTTTCTAAAAAGTTAGGTTCTAAGATTGGGGTTCGTGGTGAGTATTCTGAATTGTTAAATGAGTTTACGGTTTCTCCAAGAGTATCGTTAGCCTATAAGTCTGGTGAAAGTTCTCAATTCTCTTTAGCATATGGTCGTTTCTATCAGAACCCTAAAAACGATTACTTAAAGTTTAATACCAATTTTAAAGCTGAAAATACTTCTCATTTTATTGCGAACTTTCAGTATGTGAAAAACAAGCAGATTTTTAGAGTTGATGGTTATTATAAAAAGTATAATGATTTAGTGAAGTACGATACGAATTTTGCCTTGCCTACATCTAATTATTCTAACTTGGGTGAAGGTTATGCTAAGGGGATTGATGTGTTTTGGAGAGACAATAAAAATATTAAGAATACCGACTATTGGATTTCGTACTCATTTTTAGATACTGAAAGAGATTATAAGAATTATCCTACGAAGGCAACTCCTAATTTCGCTTCTTCACATAATGTTTCTGTCGTTGCTAAACATTGGATTGCCGATTGGAAAAGTCAAGTTGGTTTTAGTTATAATTTTGCTTCTGGTAGAACTTATACGAACCCTAATGAACCAGGATTCTTAAATAATAAAACAAAAAATTATAATTCGGTAAGTATAAACTGGGCATATTTATTGAGTCAACAAAAAATTCTGTATTTTTCTGTAAACAATGTCTTAGGTACTCAAAATGTTTTTGGATATAATTATAAAAATACGCCTAATGTTAACGGAACTTTTGATAGACAAGCTATTACTCCTAATGCTGATACCTTTTTCTTTGTTGGATTTTTCTGGACGATAAGCGATAATAAAAAAGATAATCAATTAAATAATTTATAAGTTTTACAGTTCAGTATTATAATTTAACAACTCAGAATAATTTATTGTATCATACTAAAGAAGTTATTGATATTTGAACACACAATTAAAAACCAATACTATGCAAAGAATCATTTTACTAACCGTGCTAATTTTTGGAGGAATGTTAAGTACTCTAGCACAAGATAATCACACGATAACTATTGATTTCACAGGAATGAAATCTGATAAAGGAAGTTTGTTTGTAGCCTTATACAATTCTAAAGATTCTTTTTTAAAGAATGGTTATAAAGGAGAAATTGTTAAGATTAACGAAAAGAAAGCCACTGTACAATTTAAAGATGTTCCTTCTGGTACTTACGCTGTTTCTTCTTTTCACGATGAAAATGATAACAAAAAAATGGATACTAATTTTATTGGTATTCCTAAAGAACCTATAGGAATTTCTAACGATGCCAAAGGGTTTATGGGGCCTCCAAAATATAAGGATGCTAAGTTTGAAGTAAACAAAGACATAACACTATCAATTAACGTAAAATAATAAAACATGAAAAAAGTAATTACAATAATCATATTGGTTTTCGCTACTAATATGTTCGCACAAAGTCAGTATGAAAAAGGAATGACCAAGGCTTTTGATCTTTGGGAAAATAAAAAAACAGCTGAAGCTTCTCAATTATTTGAAAGAATTGCAAAAGCTGAAAAAGATAATTGGTTACCTCCATACTATGCAGCTACCATTGAAATTTTAGGAAGTTTTCAAATTAAAGAAGAGGCTAAGTTAATCGCAAAGCTTACGAAAGCTCAAGAGTTTTTAGATATGGCAAAAGCTGTTTCTCCTAACAATCCTGAGATTTTAATTACTCAAGCATTTTTAAATGTTGGCTACATGGCTTTTGATGGAAAAAAATATGGAATGACTAAGTCTATGGCAAATGCTAGTTTATATGCTAAGGCTTTTGAGTTAGCTCCTAATAATCCAAGAGTTGTTTTAAGTAAGGCGGAATCTGATATGGGAGCGGCTCGTTTCTTTGGACAGTCTACTGAACCATTTTGTAAAGATGTTAAAAGAGCTATTGAACTTGCTAAGAAAGAAAAAAATAGTCAGAAATTTTATCCAAGGTTTATGATGAAAAGGGCTGAGGGTGTGTTGAAACAATGTGAGAAAAAATAACATAAAGTTCATAATCAAATAGCTATTTTTACAGTCCACAACACAAACTAAAATTAATGGCTTTAAAAGCAGTATTATTTGATATGGACGGTGTTATTGTAGACACTGAGCCTTTACACAAACAAGCATATTTTTTAATGTTCGAAAAAGTAGGAATTGATGTTTCCCAAGATTTATACAATTCTTATACCGGACAATCTACTATTGAAATATGTAAGGATTTAGTCAATAAATTTAACTTATCGTTAGCAGCTACCGAATTGGTGGCTTATAAAAGAGCCTTTTTTAAAGAGCTCTTTTTTTCTGAGGATAATGATTTACAATTATTAGATGGCGTTTTCGATTTAATTAAAGATTATTACGATAACAATGTTACCTTGGTTTTAGCTTCTTCGGCTTCTATGGTTACAATCAACAATGTTTTTGATAAATTTGGATTGAACCCTTACTTTAAAGGTAAAATTAGTGGTGCCGATTTAAAGGCTTCAAAGCCTCATCCTGAAATTTTTATAAAAGCAGCAGAAATTGCTGGTTATGCTAAGGAAGAATGTATAGTTATTGAAGATTCTACTAATGGTATTAGAGCAGCCTATGATGGTGGTATTTTCTGTGTTGCTTATAAAAGCACTCATTCTAAAGGACAAGACTATAGTTTAGCTCAGAAAATTGTTACTAGTTTTTCTGAAATCAAATATGATTTGAGTAAGGAGCTTGTTTAGTTTGCTTCTTTTATAATGTATTCTATCATTTTATGAAATGATGTAGGATCGCTAATCCATTGTGAATAGTCTTTATAGTTTAATTCTTTTAGGCTTTTCTCTGGATGTAACTTATGATATATTGTCAAAGCTGCTAGGAAACTTCCAGTTTTTGACGGATGAAAATTGTCAAGGCTATATAGTTTTGACAATTTTTTATTTGTATTGTAGGCTTTCCATACTTTTCCTACTGGAAATAGTAAGGCGTTATTTTTCTTTGCTGCAGCTTCATGATTTAGGATTACTTTATTAAATGTATAGTAATATTGTACCGATGGCCATACCATAAAATATCCTAACTGTGCTTGGTGTTTGCTTGCTAAGGTTTTCATTTTTGCTCCATCTTCTTCTAACATTCTTTTTCCCGCTGCTTGCGATGACGGTCCTTGTTGTATTAGAATATAATCGTATTGTTTCTTGTTAAGTTGTTTTTGCACGTTCCCATCGTGTAAGTGATCTATAATTGCATAGTTTGGTAAACATATACTTGTGGTACTTATGGTTGTTCCATTTTGTTTACCTATGTATTCTAATATTTGCGGCATATTATTAGAGTAAGTTAAACTATTACCAACAAACATTATTCTTTGTGCGTTTACTGATACTTGTATTAATGTAACGATGAGTACGATTATTCTTTTCAAGACTAACTTTTTTCTAAATTGGACTTGTAACAAAGATAACTGAAAAGAGGTGAATGTGTTTTTCTCCTCTTTTCTGTTTTCTTTTTTCTTTTAATCGAGTTTCTTATTTCCAAGTTACTATGTTTTCTAGTGTTCTTCTTGACTTTTCTCTTGGTTCATTTTTTCTATATCCAAATGCTACCATGTATGAAAGTCCATATTTTTCTGTATCTATTCCAAACTTATCTTTTAATACTTCTTCTGTTTTTTCTTGATGGAACCCTTCTATTGGACAGCTGTCTATTCCTATTAATGCCGCTGAGGTCATCATGTTTGCTAATGGAATATAGGTTTGTTTTGATGCCCAATCGAATAAATGTCTGTCAGTATCTAAGTTAAAGTCTCTTTCTTGGAACTCTCTGTAAAACTTTGTGTAGGTTTCTATTACATCTTCTGGAAACTGTTTTACATCTTTCATCATATGTGTTATGTACTCGCTGTTCCATTTGGTCATTGGCGATTTCATGGTTAATCCTAATACATAATGACTTGCTGTATCTAATTTTAAAGGTGCTCCCCAAGCTACTGGTTTTAGTAATTCTCTTAATTCTTTGTCTTGTACTACTACAAAATGCCATGGTTCAAATCCGAAAGAGCTTGGTGATAACTGTGCTGTTTTTAAGATAAAATTAAAATCATCTTCTGTTATTTTTTTTGTGCTATCGAATTCTTTACAAGCATGTCTGTTGTTAAATGCATTGATAATGTTTTCTTTAGTGATATTCATTTGTGTGTTTTTTTATACTATAATTATTATAGTAGCAAAATTAAGTATAGTTGTTTATCTTTGCAATAACGGTCAAAAAGGATAGTTTAAATTTTTTTTTTATGCATACGTTTAATGGTACTAAATACCCATGCTGTACTAGCTTAACCATGGGATTGATAGGAGGAAAGTGGAAAACGGTAATTTTATATTACTTAAAAGATAAAACCCTACGTTATAATGAGCTTCGTAAAGAAATGCCTACGGTTACCGAGCGTACTTTGAGTTTGCAATTGAAGAAATTGGAAGAGGATGGTATTATTAAAAGGAAAGTATATGTTTCTAAGCCTCCTTTAAAAGTTGAGTATTCTTTGACTGATTTTGGTAAAACCTTGATTCCTGTAATTGAAGCTATTGCCGATTGGGGTGACTATGTGGTGAATTCTTACCAAAAGTAAATTCTTTCCTTAAAAGATGATGAAATAAAAAAACGAACCGAAGTTCGTTTGTGTGATTCATTATAATATTTCACAATAGCCTAACCAACAGTTAAATCCTTCATTAGCAAATATTGGATGGTTAGCCCATCTTTTTTTACAATCTAATGCAGTGTTACAAGTTCCCCATCTTCCTCCATGAACTTGTTTTTGTTCTTTTTTACTTAATTCTGTTCCTAAGTTAGAAATGTTTTTTAACATGATGTAGTTTTTTAAGTTTCTCAAAACTAGTGCTTTTGGTTTTTGAATCATGATAAAAAACCTTACTTATAGTAAGGTAAATCCTTACTTTTTAAAGTTTTATATGTTTTGGATAATTATATTATTGATGTGTAGGAGAAGTCTATTATCAAATATATAAGTTGTTAAAATCTACAAGCTATCATTTGCATGGATGTTTTATCGGAATATTCTTCTTTCCAATAATGTGGATCATTTATATCCCTATACTCTAAACCTTCTATGATATACTTTTTTATAAATGGTTTTTTCATAATGATTAAAACTGAATTCTGTTTTGGCCAGCCTTTGCTAATTTCTGCAACTTCATTACCAGTTTTAATTTCTGCTTTTAATAGTGTTTCTATGGAAGGACTTATTTCATATTTTAAAATGGTTTTCATAGAAGGATATTGATTTGTTTCAAAGTCTTTACTTTTCATTTAGTCTTAGCTTATTTTTTTCTTTAAAGTTACAACTTAAATAAATGTTGTCTATAAAAAATATTTGTTTAATGAAGATATTGGTCTTTTTAAAATTAAGAATTTTCTAAAATAGACCGCTAGAATTCTACTTTAGGGTGGTAGTTTTCTAAATGAGACCGCTAGTTTTCTTAAAAAGGTTGTTAAAATACTCGAACCGATTGTTAAAATCTATAATGAGATTGGGAGTTTTCTACTTTAGGGTGGTAGTTTTCTAAATGTGATTGCTAGTTTTCTTAAAAAGGTTGTTAAAATACTCGAACCGATTGTTAAAATCTATAATGAGATTAGCAGTTTTCTACTTTAGGACGCTAGTTTTATAAATTAGGGTGTTAGAATATACAATGGGATTGGTAGTTTTATACTTTAGGACGCTAGTTTTATAAATTAGGGTGTTAGAATATATAATGGGATTGGTAGTTTTATACTTTAGGACGCTAGTTTTATAAATTAGGGTGTTAGAATATACAATGGGATTGGCAGTTTTATACTTTAGGACGCTAGTTTTATAAATTAGAGTGGTAGAATTACGGATTATTTAATTGTAAATATTTTTATTAATAGTAACTTCTAATTCCTATGTACTCTATTAAGTTAAAAAGTAAATTATTGAAAATAATTCCTAGAATTAAAGTGAATGAAATACTTACTAAAAGTATTTTTGATAAAAAAACTAGGTTTAGGTTTTTATTTTTTTGGAATAAAAGATGTATTCCGAAAGGTAAGAATATCATAAAAATTGGTATTCTAAAAGCAGGACTTAATGCCCAAGCTTGCCCTTCTATATAATATATTAATGTAATTAATCCAAAAAGTATTAAAGACACAATGAGTCCAAGAATTAATTCTTTTACAGTTATTTCTTTTAATCTAATAAGCTTTATTGACTTGATTAAAGAAAGTAATCCTATTACAATTGCTCCAAGTAGAAAAGGAAGTAGTATTATACCCATTAGTTTTTTTTAATCTTCTTAATTATATTTTCTATTCAATAGTACTATTTTTTTATCTAATGTTAGTTATTCTTGTTATTAAAAGGTAATCTTAATTCTTTTATATTTACAATTCAAGTCTCAGGTTATATATATATTTGAATTAATTAATTGCAAAAAATGAAAAGAATAGTACTTCTAATATTTCTAGTTTTATTATCGTCTTGTGATAATTTGAAAAGAAAGAAAATAGAATTTAAAAATAAAAACAAGTTAAGTTTAAAGACTCAAACAATTGTTTCTAGATTAATTGACTATGGTATAGTCACTGGACCATTTGTTGGTGAGTTAGGAGTAAAAACAAAGCAATGGGATAATTTTATTGAATTAAAAAAAAGTGTAACAGAACAAGAATTAATGGTTCTCATGGAGCATCCAAACTCAGTTGTTAAATGTTATAGTTTTGATATCTTGATTAGTAAAAAAAATAAGTATTGTTATAATATATTAAAGTCAAGATTAAAAGATTCAACTAGTGTTACAACATCTTTTGGTTGTTTAATGAATGATACACAGGTTAATGATTATTTGATAAATTCTTTTTTAAACAATGTTTTTTTGAGAAGTGATACTTTAAAAAAAGAAAAAAGGGAACTGGATAGTTTAGTGATTTTTACTCCAAATTTAATTTTAAATTATAAGAATAGACTTTTAAAAAAAATAGAACCTAACAAGAATTTTTATTCTAGAATTAAAAAGTTGGCTTTATCTGGAAATTATGAAGCAATTGTAGCATTATCAAAGTTTAACAAAAAAGAAGATATCTCAATTATTGATAAATTGCTTGGTAGTAATAATACTGAAGTACAAAGATTTGGTTTGATGTCTGTTAAAAGTTTCACCGATAAAGCTTTTTTTAAAAAAGTGGTAACAATACATGAGCAAGAGCTTAAAAAGAAAAACGCCGATGACTACTTTGTGGTTAGATTATTATATGAGGCAATAGTAAGTTATAAAAACATTGAGTCAAGAGATTTATTAGAAAAGTCAATTCAAAAAACAGAAGGTTTTCAAAGGGAATTTCATTTCAAATATATTTGGAAAGCATTGAGAAGTAACCCTGATAAAGCTTATAAAGGAATTATTAAAAAGCTCAATTTTTCAGAATATGAATTAAAGAATTTAGAATACGAATGGAGTATAAATAATTTTAAAAATTAATTGCAACAAATGAAAAAAATAGTACTTCTAACATTTTTAGTTTTATTGTCCTCATGTGATAATTTGAATAAGCAAAAAAAACAGTCTGACTTAAATATTAAAAAAGAGTCAAAAATTGAAATGAAACAAGAAAAAAGAAAAGACACTATTTATAATTATTGGGCTTTAGTTCTTGATACCATTTCTGATAAAAAAGAGTTTGTAATTTCTAATAAAAAACATCAACTTGAAATAAAAACATATAGTTTAAATGATAGTTCTATTGTTAGGAATTTATCTCAAGATGGAGAGTCAGTTTATTTAGATCACTCTCATAAAATGGTATCTGATTTTAAACTTTTAACTGACTCAATTTTTAGTACTAAAGAGATTGATAGAACTAGCTTTAAAAAAATATTAGATCCTGATTTTTACACTGAATGTAATCTCTTTTCAACTGAAATGGATAGTATAAAGGGGAATGTAATTTATTTAAATTCTGATTTAGCCGTTCCTGATACGGATAATCAATGGAGGGTCTGGTACTCTATAAATATAGAAAGAGATGGACTTGGTGAGTTAATTATTAAAGAAGCTGATTATGTTGGATTATAAAATTGTTATGAATAGTAAGAAGAAAGCAAAATGGCAGTAGTTGGAACTAAAATAATAGATAGCGATACTGCTAATGATTCATATTGGGAGATAAAGTTAAATTATTCAATATAGAATAGAGATTTATGTATAGAACTCTAGATAAAATGTTTTTTTATTTGTAACGTTTCATATTTCAAATGTTTATATAATATTAAAATAGTTATGGATAAGAAGAATCAGTATTTAGTATTGAAGGATACAAGAAAATTAGGTTTTGCTGAGTATGGTAAACACGATGGTTTTCCTATTATTTACTGTCATGGCTCTCAGAGTTCTAGATTTGAAATGCATTATGACCTTTCTTTTGCTGTAAATAACGATTTAAGAATTATCACTATTGATAGACCTGGTCATGGGATTTCTGATATTAATCCAAAAGGCACTATTTTAAGTTTTGCTAATGATGTTAAAGAATTAATAGAGTATTTAGGAATTGATAAATTTTCTGTTGCTGGTATGTCAGCTGGTTCTCCTTTTGCTTTAGGAATTGCTTATATATTTCCTAAAAACACATGCAGTGTTGCTATTATTAGTGGATTTGCTCCTTTTGTTAAAGAGACTAAGAAATATTTATCTAAAGAGGTTAGAGTAATGCTAAACTTAGCTAAATCGTTTCCTTTTTTGTTAAAACTAATGTTGAAGTTTCAAGCTAAGCAAGTTGCTAAGAATCCTAAAAAAGCACTTTACAACTTTTTGAAAATTATGAGTAAACCTGATCAAGAAGTTCTCAAAAATGAAGAAGTTATGAAAGTTATTGAAAGTATGTTTAAGGAAGCTTTTAGAAATGGTAGTAGCGGTGTAGCTTATGAGGTTTCTAATATATTGGTATGTGATTGGGGTTTTGAATTAAGTGAAGTTCAAATACCTGTTACTTTTTATCAAGGTGGAAATGATAATAATGTTCCTTTTGAATGGGCTGAATTTATGACAAGCAAAATAAGTAATGCTGAACTAAAAAAGTATCCAGATGAAGGACATCTAATTATATTTAAACATGTCAAAGAAATATTTACAAGTTTAAAAGTTTCTTTGTTTAAAGAAGGTTAAGTAGTTAATGAGATTTATTTAAATAACAAAGCTGAAATGTGTAACCACATTCTTTATTATTTTTACATTTTAGTCTTCAAGGTATTAAAGAATGAATGTTCATAGTAACACTGATAATGAAATAAAACTGATAAAAGAATTGTTTTCTTCTTATCCTTTACAATCATTTTCTAAAAATGAAATTATTATTGAGCCTTACTCAATATATAAGTCCGTTTTATTAATAGAAAAAGGTGCTATTCGGACTTTTTATTACGATTCTAAAGGTGATGATATAGCGCATTGGTTTTCATTTGAAAATGATATTGTAACAGTTCTTTCTAGTGCATTAAATCAATCTGTAAGCCCATATGGGTTACAAGCTTTAGAGGAAGCTACCAGTGTTAGAGTAATTCAGTTTGATGATTTTATTAAACTTAAAGAAGCTTCTAGTGAAGTAACAGTAATTATAGAAAAATTGATTATTTCTACTCTTATTAAAGTTGCAAATCGTTTGGTGGATATTCAAACTAAAACTGCTAAAGAACGATACGAGAATCTCCTAAATGAACACTCAGCTATTTTTCAGCGTGTTAATTTGAATCACATTGCTACTTATCTTGGAATGAAAAGGCAAAGCCTTAGCCGAATTAGAGCAGCTAAATAATTTTTTTCATTATATGTGATTGTCACATAGGTTAACTTTTTCAAAAAGAGTTTGCTCTAGTTTTGCACTATTCAAACAGTTTAATAATGGCATTCGATATTTTGAAAAATAAAAAGATGGAAGAAATTAAAGGATTACATTTATTTCATCATCCTGCTTCAAATAATGCTTTAAGAGTAAGACTTTTATTAGAAGAAAAACAGATTCCTTGGCAAAGTCATATTGTTCACTTAAATAAATTTGAACAATTTTCTCCTGAGTTTTTAAGGTTAAATTCTCAAGGAAGTGTGCCTACTTTATTACATAATGGAACTCCCATTAATGGAAGTGAAAATATATTGAGGT
This sequence comes from Tenacibaculum sp. Cn5-46, assembly GCF_022347705.1. Lineage (NCBI taxonomy): Bacteria > Pseudomonadati > Bacteroidota > Flavobacteriia > Flavobacteriales > Flavobacteriaceae > Tenacibaculum > Tenacibaculum sp. Cn5-46. Next base: position 497,966 of record NZ_JAKRGD010000003.1, on the reverse strand, counting down.
ATTTAGAAGCTGTATTTTCTAAAAATAGTTTTACTCCTTTTCCAGCTAAAGAAGCTGAAATGTGGGAATGGGTACAAGCATCTACACGAACTCATATTAGTTCTATTGTATATTATTTATATGCTCAAGGGTTTGGAAGACCTGCTAGAAAAGATAAACTTCATTTTTATAAAGAGTGTAATTATGAAAAGTATCGATTTTTAGTTGATAAAGGATATCATATGAGTCTTGAAGAAAAAGAAGAAGCTTTAATTATAAATGAATTACAGATGCAACGACTTGAAGACTCTTTAGAAGGACAAGATTATATTTTAGGAGATAAAATATCTGTAGCTGATATTGCTTGGGCACCCAATGTAATGTTTTTGCAATATCTAAACTTTGATTTTTCTAAATACCCAAAGGTTGTTAATTGGGTAGAAAAGGTTAGACGCAGACCTTCATATAATACTAAGAGTGATATGCCTAAATATATGACACCAATAGTAAAGTTTTACTTTAAGATGTTATTAATGAAAAAATCATATTTAAAATAATGAAGTATGAAAAGAATATATAAAGTATTGTCGAAAAACAACCCAAAACAAATTTTAGGAATTGGTTTGTTAGAAGATGAAACTGCAACTAATTATTTATTTAAAAAGAATGGGGAAATTCAACAGTATCTAAAGTCTGAAGTTGAACTTGAAGATATTTATGAAAAGGGAAGTGGTGAATATGAGCTGGATGTAGTAAATGAACAAAATGAACCTATAAAATTAAAATTAACAAAACATTGTTTTGGTGGTTGTGGTTAAATTAACAAATGGAAAAAATAATTTTACATAGAAACTATGGCTCTCCTTATTGCCAGAAAATAATAGCCATGCTTGGTTATTGTAAATTAGATTGGTTTTCTGAACTTACTAGTAAAGGTATGCCAAGACCTACTCAAGAGATATTGGCAGGAAATTATTCAAGAAGAGTTCCTATTTTGCAAATTGGCTCTGATATTTATTGTGATACTAAAGAGATTTGTCATCAAATAGCTGAAATTTCTGGAAATAAAGTATTGAGTTATTATCATTTAACAGAAGAGCAACAAGTGTTTTCTGATCAATTAGAGTTTGAGTTTGGAAAAGCTGTTATGGGTTTGCTAAATCCTATTGAAATAATTACTAGTTACTTTAAGCACATTCCTATAAAGGACGCTTATGAGTTTATTGTAGATAGGCTTCAAGTTAAAAAAAATACTAAGGGTAAAAATCCATTAGAAGAGAAATCGAAAGATGAGTGGAAAAGTATTTTAATTTATTACTTAAAAATGATTGATGGGATTCTTGAAAATCATCAGTTCTTATCTGAAAACTCAGTTCCTAGTTATATTGACTTTACTGCATATACTCATATTTGGTATTCCTATAGATTAAACAATTTAAAGTATGATAAAGGTCTATCTAATATTAAAAAGTGGTTAAAAAGAATGGAAAGTTTTGATATTGGTAACTATAAGGAGTTAGCTAAAAATGAAGTTATTAATATTGCTTTAGCTTCTGAACCTAAATTAATAGACTCTTCCTTTTTAAACGCTACTAAATTAAATGAAGAAATTTCTGTTGTAGTTAATGATGAATTAGCTTTTATAATGAATCCTGTTAATGGAGTTTTAGTTGGTAAAGATTCTAAAAAAACAATTTTAGAAAGAAGACATTCAAAAATTGGTAAAGTTCACATCCATATTCCTTTGAATTGCCACGGTGCTTGTGGATAAGAAATTATTATTAAATAATATTCATATTTTTAAATCTTGTTATATTTATATACTGACACTGGAAAGGTAAATGAGTTTTTATAAAAAAGAGATATTACGAATTAAAGCTGATTGTTATGCAAATCAATGGCAAATTGATACTGTTATTGGTCTGAGGAATTATATAAATAACAACTTTAAAGAAAATTTAAATCTTGATCTCTTTTCTCGTATTCGATTTGTTTCTAAATATCACCTTTTGCGTTTGTTTAAAAGATACTATGGACAAACTCCTAATCAATATTTGATTGATAGGAGGATTGAAATGTCTAAAGAATACATAAACAATGGTTTGTCGGTGTCTGATACTTGTTTTGAAGTTGGATTTGAAAGTCTAAGTTCTTTTAGTAATTTATTTAAAAGAAAAACGGGATTTTCTCCTAGTGCCTATCGAAAGCGCAATTTTCGATAAATTTCTTTGGCTTATAATTCGAAACTTTGCAGTATCAAATCATTTTAAAATTATAGAAGATGAAAATTAGAATTGTAAGTGTGCCTGTTCATGACCAAGAGAAAGCTCTTGCGTTTTATACTGAAAAACTAAATTTTGTTAAGAAAATTGATGTTCCAGTTGGTGGTGGTAATCGATGGTTAACATTAGTTTCTGGTGAGGAGCAAGATGGTCCTGAGTTGTTATTGGAGCCTGCTCCTAAAGATTTTGAACCTGCTAAAGTTTATCAGAAAGCTCTTTTTGATGCTGGTATTCCTTATACTCAGTTTAATGTTGAGGATGTTGAAAAAGAATACAATAGATTGGTTGATCTTGGTGTGGTTTTTAGTGTAAAGCCTACTGAAATGGGAACTGCGAAATTGGCTGTTTTTAACGATACCTGTGGTAATCATATACAGATTGTTGAAATCTTATAAGTTGTATTATTAGGTATGAGAAAACTTATTGTATTTGTAATTCTTGGAGTTATTACTGTTTGTTGTAAAAATTTCAAGGCAGAAGGAAATTTAAACAAAGAATTAAATCATTTAAAACAAGAAAGGGATAGTATGTTAGCTTTATTAAATCAAAACAAATCGAATGCTGAAAATGGAATTGCAAGTTTTTTGACTTTTCAAGATGGTAATGCAGAAGAAGCAATGAATTTTTATGTAGACTTATTTGAAAACTCAAAAATTGTTGATATTCAACATAATCAAAAAAATGAACCTGGTGCAGGTAAGGTAAAAGTAGGTCGTTTTATATTGAACGGAAGCCTTTTTATGTGTAGCGATAGTTATATTAAACACGATTGGACTTTTACTCCTGGTGTTTCTTTATTTGTAGATCTTAAGTCTGAAGAAAGTATTGCTAGTACTTTTGAAAAACTCTCTGAAGGTGGCAAGGTTATGATGCCTTTAGATAACTATGGATTTAGTAAAAAGTTTGCTTTTGTTGAAGATCGCTTTGGTGTTTCTTGGCAATTGAACCTAACTGAATAAGTTTATTTTATTTTTATAAAAGTATTAACATCCTATATCTACCAAAAGTAAAAGGTAGCGTAGGGTGTTTTTTGTTTATATGGTATTTTAGAAATTATTAATTTTAGACCTGTATACTTTGAGTTATATTAAACTTTAAAATGTTTTATGAAAATAGAAGAACTAAAAAAAGAAATAGAAAATTTAAAGTCTAATAGTTTGTCTATAGGCTATAATGAATTGACTTTTGCAACTAATGAAAATTTGGCTGATTTTCAGTTGGGGTATAGTGTTGATCCTGAAGGAGAATCATTGATAGGAGAAGAAGAGGGTGATTGGAATAAAGATTGGGTTGTAATAAGTTTAGATGAATTGGGTGAACCTCATTTTGTCGATTTAAAGACAGAAAAAGTTTATACAGCAATGCATGGAGAAGGAGACTGGAATCCTGATTTAATTGCCATTTCAGTGAGTAAATATTTTGAAATCATTAATTTTTTAAAGAAACTTTCAAAGAATAGAGATAATCCTAGTGATTTGGAAGAGAATCCAATATCTCAAAATGAAATAGAAGAATTTGAAAAGCTTATAGAAGAGATTAATAATGGCAGAGTTGAGTTTTATGAATGGGAAAATTGGGTTGAAAATGAGTAAATGAAACTTAAGGTCTCTTATTTTTGTTATTAAATTAAGTTAGATATAATTTTAAAATGCTATGAAAAAAGTTTTGACTTTATTAATTATTATGTCTTGTGTATTTAGCTCTTTTGCTACTAGTCCTCAGGTTCCTGATTATTTGATATATAAAAATGATACTATTTTAACGTACAATTTGCTAGTTGAACAATATCTTCAGAAACGAAAAAAAGATAAAGGGAAGTTATTTAATTTAAGTTTTAGGAATTCGGTTGATGGGTTTGGTGGTTCATCATTTAATTGTTGGAGGGGCTATCAAGCAGTTTATAAAATAGAAAATGATAGTTTGTTTGTTGATGCAATTATCAATTGTTATTCTTTAGAAGATAAAACTGAAGCACCAAAAAATTATATAACAAAGGTTTTTGGAAATAAAGTAAAACAAGGTAAGGTGTTTATTGATTGGTTTAGTGGAGATATAAGCTACCCTTTAAAATCTAAAAACAACAAAATGTTACGTTGGGATGGAGTCTTTGAAAAAATTTACTTATTTGAAAAAATAATAAAAGTAAAAGAAGGAAGGATACTTGAAATAAAAAATCAACAGAATTACGAAGATTTAAAAAAGGGTGTAGATAGAAAAGTGAAAGACTCCATAAGTAATATCTTGTTTAACCATATAAAGAATTATAAATGGACTAAAAAAAATGATGAATGTGATTGTTCTGAGTTGTATACAGTTGAAATAGGAAAAAATGGAAAAATAATTGATGTAGAAATGACTGACTATCAAACGAAAGAATTAATCAAAGAGTTTTGGGATAGAAGAGAATATAAGTATTGTGTTAAATCGATGAAAAAATCTTTATCGAAATTACAGTTTGATATTATAAAGCGAAAAGGAAAACCTATAAAAGAAAGGATTAAGATAAAAATTTGGTTTAATGAAGATGGTACAATTGAAAAAAATGAATATTAAGAGTTTAATTATAAAATAAATTCATCTTTAATGTGTTTTTTAATCAGTTAAATGAATAATTATATACTTAATGTTGTAATCGTTACAATGTTATGTTAAAGTATAATACAAATAAAAAAAGCTAAATAATGAAGAAGAAATTCAGTATCCTTTTGTTTTTAATAATTTCTAATTGGGCTATTGGTCAGGATACCATATTATGGAAAGTAACTGATACTATAAATAGTAAAACCTCATATATTGTTGGAACTCTCCATCAACTTGGTAATTCTTTTGTAGATTCTATTCCTGAAATTAAGGAGTCTCTTTATAGTTCTGAATTAGCAATTTTTGAAAGAATTAACAATGAAGAAAAAAAAGAAGTTTTTACAAAAAGAGAAGCTATTAACCTTAAAAGAAAGTTAGGTAAGAAATCATATACTAAATTGGTTGAATTGTCTAAAAATTGGGAGTTAGATATTCACAAGTTTAAAGCAATTGAACTAGAACTTAGATTAAGTCAAGAGATTTATAAAACTATATGTAAATCGGTAAATGAGAATGATAAATGGCAACATTTCGATTTTTATTTACAATCGTTAGCTGATGATAGGGGAATTCCTGTTTTAGGTTTTGAAACTTTTAAAGAACAATTGATGTTTATTGATAAAGAATTTGAGCAGCCTACTTGGAAATCAAGAAAGAAATCTATTCAGACTTTAATTGAAAGATTAGCAACTAACTCTTATGATGAACAACGATGTCTTTTACTTGAGAATTATAAGAAAAATAAGTTGGGATATGATTTGGATGTTGAATGTCCTCCTAGCTTTTTAATCTCTAAAAGAAATGAAAATTGGTTAAAGATATTACCAGATTTAATTCGAGTTAAAAACTGTTTTGTTTCGGTTGGTTTTTTGCATTTGAAGAATAAATGTGGATTATTACAAAAGCTAAAAAACGAAGGTTTTTTAGTAACTCCTGTAAAAATTAAATCTGTAACTTCAAAAGCTTAATATAGATTTTAAACAGCATGGGAATATTTAATTTTTTAAAATCTAAAAAGAAAGAAGAACCAATAGATATTAATTCTTATTTGCTTCTTAAATTGAAAGAAAGAATTGAAGAGAGGGGACATACTGTAGTGTTTTCAACTGAATATGCAGGCTTAATAGTCAATTCAGAAATAGAGATTGCTACGGCTATTATACCAGGTGATTTCCATTCTTCAATTTTGCCTTTGTTAACTGTTACTATTCATAAGAATTATTTTCCTGAGGGTATTTAATCTAGTTTAATGGGAGCTGGTACTACTGTAGAAGAAAAAGTAGAGTCTGCTATAGATAATTATATTAGTACAACTTATTCAACAATTATTGATAGTTTTAATGATATGCACTCTGAGGAGTTTGATTTTAGATCAATTCTTAATCATCGAGAAGTTTTATGGCACCCAAATATGAGTAATGATTTTTTTCAAGGAAATTGGAATGAAACTGATGATCAAACAAGTTTATATTCTATTATAGAAACTGAGATTAAGAATAATCTTTTGGATAATAAGTTTAATTGGTTGAAATTGTATATATCAAGACAACCTAATGGAGAAGTCTCTGGAGAATGTCTTTTAAATAATGTTGTTTGGGAGAAAGGTTATTATTTGCTTGAAGAATATGCTAAGACTTGGAAAGATGATGGTGAGTTCTTAGGTCAAAAGCAATTTATAATGTTTAGAAGATGTGATTTATATGATAAAAATATTTAAATGGAAAGAATTAAAAAATTAGCAGAAGACACAAGACAACAGTTAAAACTTAAATATGATTCTAAATCAATAAAATTTTTAGAAGGTTTTATTGAAAGAGTAAAAATGAATTTCGGGAAAGAAGAAAGAGAAGGGCTAATCACATCATGCGGAGCTTTCCTTGGAGAAACTATAATTAAAAATTATGAAGGAGAATGGGGAAAGGATTCTAATGGGGTAACATGTGTAAAGTTTGATAATAAAAATATAGCTTATCCTTTTGCTAAAGTTGAAAAGCAATTTGAAAACGGATTACAAGATTCTGTTTATTCTTTTTTTTTTCTGTAATTCCATCAGTTTTTGAAATTAAAAAAAAGAAATGGTGGCAATTTAGCTGGTAATAAATCTTTATTTAAAAAGACATTTTTAATTCTTTATCTAGCCAAGCTTCATACCAATCTAGGAATTGAATTCGTTTGTTGTTATTAGAGTAAGTTTCAGGGGAAATTCCTTGATCGTTACATCTATCATCAACCCATAAATTTCCATGTTCTGCTCCGTTAACGACTAAATTTATAGAAACACCACAACCAAAATTTGAGATTCGTAAAAGTCCGTTTATCCATTTATTTTCAAAATATTCTTCTTCGTTTTCTGTTGTTATTTCGATGAAATTCCATGGGGTAGTGTGTAGAAAAGGTTGGGTAAGGTCGATTAAGTCATCTTTTCTTTTATAATCTAAGTCAGAAAATCTTCCATTTTCTAGAGGTTCAAGCCCGTAGTAAGGCCCTGCACCACCATTTCCAATATTTTTTAAGAAAACTCTATATTCTTTTGGAAGTGTTATTGAATATTCTTTTTCATAAGCAATTAACTCTTGTTCTGTTTTTCTTTTATTGAGTTTGTATTTATGATTTTCAGAACCAAAAACTTTGTAGTTCTTATCTAACTTTTTTAGTAAGCTAAGTTTTTCTTTTATTCTTTCAATTTTTTCAATCATTTAGAAGTGTACTTAGTGAAAGTATTATTTAAAAATGTATATAGAATATTCTTTGTTATTTAATTAAACTGTTCTGGGTTTACAGAACCTTTAAACGGTTTTGAATATATTATTTTATTATTAGTTTTGATTTTGAGTCTGATATCTGTTTTGAAAGAGCCTTGATAATGCGCTTTTTTTATAACAAGTATATCATTTTTTCCTAAATAATAGTCTCCATAACTATTACCACAAAAAGAATAAAGCCACTTTTCTATTGGTTTCCAATTTCCTTGTTTGTTTTTTGCTTCTTGTATTAAAATTATAACACCATCTTGATGCTCAATTTTAATTGTGTCTTTAGACTTATTTCTTATGAAGATAGGATATGCTTTAACATATTTTCTAGGTCTATTTTTCCATATATCCAATATTGAATCACTTTTGTGTTTATCGATTTCAGAATCATTTTTATTAAGAAAAACAGGAGAAGGGGGAAAAGAAAATTGCTCTATATCAATACTCAAATTTTGTGTTATGTCTGGTATGATTTCAATTTCTGTATGTTTGTTATTATCGTTTTTAAGGCTTCTAAATTCATAGCTAGGGTTTATGTTTTTTTTAGTAATCCAGATTGAATCTTCTTTTGTGCCAATAAATATTAATCGGTTATAAGGAAGAGAGGTGTTTTTAGTATCAAAATACTTTTTAGCAATAGGTAATGAATCAATAATGATTGGGGGGGGCATTTTTTTGATATTTGTTTCTTTTTCTTATTACATGATAGTAAAATAGCTGAAAGTACTATTAATAAAGATGTCTTTATTAAATACTTATTATAAGGATATAATTTCATAGTTATCGAAAGATACCGGAAATATGGTAAAGTATCAAATAAAGTTATTTGTCAACTAGGTTTAGATTAAGTAACTGTGACGTTATAAAAGTTTTACACTTAAGATGTTTTATCGTATCCAATGATCTATAACCTTTTTAAGAACCCATTTTTTATCTTTTAACTGATAAAGTCTAATTAGACCACCACCGCAAAGGGGACCACAAATTTGTTCAAAATGGATAATAGCCAAGTTATAAGTTTCGTTAAATATAGGTTTAGAAATAGAGGAGAAGCCTCTTTTACAATTGTTTTTCTCTAGCCAATCTAAATAAGCAAATTCATTAATTTCAAATGATTTATTAAATTCAATATAATCATTGTTTGTAATGATGTTTTTTTGAGGTGCTATTTCTTTGGTTATTTTGAAGCTGTTCAATAAGTCAATTTGAAAATTAAGAAAAGTTGTGTCTTTAATTTTTAGATGTTCTTCTAGATATGTTTTGTATTCATTATCAATTAAATCCAAGTTCCATGTAGATTGTTCCATTAATGAATTTACTGAAAGAAAACTTTTATCTTTTAATGAACTTTCTTTTTGTAGTAATTGAGTTATAAACTCTAATGACATTTTTTTATCAAGACTTTTGTTTTTTACATTAGTAGAGCATGACAAAAAAAGAGCTGAAAAAAGAAGTAATATGTATGTAGTATATTTTTTCAAATTATAATAAGAACGTTAAGAATAAGGTTTTGTTTTATTTAAATGTTAGTTTGTTTTTTAGATTCAAACTCTTAAACCTTAACTGTTTTAAAATTGATAATTAACGCCTGTTGTTTCTACACTATATTCCCATAGTTTTTGCGCTAAAGCTTCATCAAATACTATTTCTTTTAGTTTTGTTGGCTTTGGATTTCCTCTAATAAACCATCTAGGACCAAAATAAGTTTGTCCTTTGGTGTTTTCATCTGTTGCACCCATTAAGGCAGGTAAAGCACCCATTTTAACCGACTGCGCCATGGTTTTATAAAAGAGTCCTTTTGCTCTTCCTTTTTGTCCTTTGGTTGCTGAAAGTCCTGGATGTGCACCTACTGAAATTGCTGAATAATTATGTGCTTTGAATAATTTATCGAGACTTACCATAAAAAGTAAATTGGCTAATTTACTTGCTCCATAACATTTGGTTCTTTTGTATGCTCGCTTTTCGTAGTTGATGTCATCAAAATCGAGATTTGCAAAAAGATATGCTCCACTAGACATGGTTACAACTCGTGCATTTGGCGTTTTCTTAATTTGTGGTAATAACAATCCAACCAAGGCAAAATGTCCTAAGTGATTTGTAGCCATATGCATTTCAACACCATCTTTAGTAAGTTGATGTTTTTCTAGACTTACGACTCCTGCATTATTAATCAGGATGTCTAAACGATTGTATTTTTTAGTAAACTCTTTGGCGAACTCCTTTACCGAATTAATATCGGTTAAATCCAAACGAATTACATCTGCATCAATTTTTTTGTTCAGTGTTTTTTCTATTTGGTTTATTGCTATAAATCCTTTGTCAATAGTTCTACAAGCTATTATAATTGTTGCGTTTTTTCGTGCTAACTCTAAGCTTATTTGATACCCTAACCCTGTATTAGCTCCAGTTATAATCGCTACTTTATTACTAAGGTTTGGTATGTTGTTTTCGTCCCACTTTGCCATAATTTCTTTTTTACCTTTTGTAAACTCAATGCAAAATTGTGACTAATAAGTTTTTCAAATCTGAAATTAATTTCAGAAATCAAAGTTTGTGCTTTAGTTTGCTAAGCCATTGTGGTGTAATTCCGAGGAAATTTGCAATGTATTTTGAGGGTACTTGTTGTACAACTTGTGGCAAGTTTTGATGAAGGTGTTTTAGCATTTCTTCACTAGTCAAACTAATTAACATGGCTCTTAATTCGTTTTTATCTAATAAACTCATGATTCCATAGTTTTGAAAAACTTCTGCTAATTCTGAGCTAGCTCTAAATTCCGTAATTGTTTCTTTTGTAAGCTCTATTAATTCGGTGTTGGTAAAAGTAGCAAGTCGATATTTGGAAGGAGTGTTATAAGTAAATGATTGAGCTACTGTCGCTATAGGATGATAGTTGGGAATGAAAAAATTAATAGCTCTTTCTTCTCCTGTTGTTGGATGTACATGATACAATACAGCACCTCCTTTTTTTACTAAAAATAACTTTTGTGCTATTTCATTAAATTCTATTAATGTTTTATGGCTTTGTAATTTAATTGGTGTTCCAATTTTTTCAAGCTCTAGAAATAGTGTATTGATTGTATTATTGTCCATGCTTTTGAAAGATAGTGGAATTAAAATAAAAAATCAATATAATCTTACTTTCCTAAATTTTTAACTTGTATAATTTGTGCAGCAATACTTACAGCAATTTCTTCTGGCGTTTCACTTTTTATTGAAATACCAATAGGAGCATGGACAGTGTTTAGCTCTTTTTGTGTAAATCCTTCTTGTAATAACACATCCCACATTGTTTTTAGTTTGGCTTTACTCCCTAAAACTCCCATAAACTTATAGTTGTTTTTTAAAAGTTTACTCAATACTAATTTGTCATCTGTGTATTTATTCGTCATAATAGCTACGTAGCTAGTATTACCTTTAATAATGTAATCACTAACATTGTTGTAGTCTATTACTTGTTTTTGATGTGCAAATTTGTTGTTTTCTAAAGTGTTGAGGTTTTCTCTGTTGTCAAATATAACAACATGGAAGCCAAGTTTTATAAATAGTTCTGAAACGGCTACTCCTACATGACCTCCTCCTATAATATATAAGGTTTCTTTAAAACCTATATGTTCTTTAAAATACCAATCGTTATTAGTGTTGATTAGGTAATCGAATTGATTTTCAATGGTTTCTTTTGTAAATGTGAAAGAGTTAGGGGTTAATTGTAAACTTCCTTTTTCTCTTTTTTGTAAACAATTAAGTAGTTCTTGAATTGTAGTTATGTGCTCACTATGTAAACAGTGAAATGCTACTGTTTGCTCTCCTGAACAAATCATTCCAGATCCATCTTTGATGTTTCCTTTATGTATTTGTTTTTTTATAAAAGTAGGGGAGTGTTCTTTTTGAAGTAACTCCTGAGCTTCTTCTACCAAAGAGAATTCCATAACACCTCCACCTACTGAACCATAAATGAATTTGTTTTGGGTAACTAGCATTTTAAACCCTTTTCTACCTGGTGAACTCCCAAAATTTTCTATGACTGTTAAGACATATAGTTTTTGATTGTTTTGTAGTTGTTCTAATACGTGTTTCCAGAATTCCACTTTGTATATTGATAGTTTAATTAAAAATGGTTTCGCTTAAAGCATAGTATATTGCCATTAATGCCGAAAATATAGCACTAACCATAAATCGCCAATCTAAACGAATTTTGTTTTGAATCAAATAATTAGCGATAAATGATATTGGTATGTTTGCTAAAAACGACCAACATGCTATGATTAGCAATTGACTATTTATCAAATCATAATTTCCTGTAAATAACTTAATAAAAGCTAAATGCCTGAAAATCCACAATGGATTAAAATAAGCTATTGCTAAACCTGTTTTTGCTAATGTTTTTTTTATACCTGAATATGCCGCTGTTTTTTTATCTATCCAAGCAAAATAATTAGGGATTTCAAATGCATAAATAGTGGCTCCCACTAAAACTATTCCGAGTAATCTATACATAGAAAACTCGTTTAATAATAAAGCGGCAATGGTATCTCCTGCACTATAAATAATAGCGCCTCTTATGATATTATGTTTTGTATATTGTAATTTGATAGCGACTAGTTTGAAATGATGTCTCCTTTTACTGGAGAATAGTTAGACTTTTCGTTTCCGTTAACGTTTACTTTGTCAAAGAAACATTTTACTCCATCGGCTCCATTGATATCCTCGATATTTTGTACATGAAAATGTAATTGTGGATAATAGGAAGCTCCTGAATTTCCTATTTGTGCTATGGTTTGTCCTTTAGTAACCTTATCACCGACTTTTACTTTGATCGATTGGTTTTTTAGGTGTCCAAAAAATAGAAATTCATTATTTTTTGTTTTTAAGATAACCGTATTTCCTGAATAATAATAACGATTGATATGCCCTGGAATGTTATCTTTTATTCCATTGATAACCGATACTATTTCTCCTTCTACTGGAGCAATAACTTCTTTGCCAAATGAAAAGTGGTTTTCGTTTTGACGTCTATTACCTGTGTATCGTTTACTGTCTTTATTTAATAAAACAAAGTCGAAAGCATTTTTTTGGTAGTTTATGGTCTGGTGATTATTTTGCTTTTTAGTATCACCTCCTTGCATAACCCACCATTTTCCTTCTTTAAAAGGCAGTGTTATTTTTGAAATGTTTTTTTCTAAAACTGGATTGTCTCTGTATAAAAAAGCATCTAGTTTATTTAAAATTTGTTCACTTGGATAAATTTTAAATCGTTGATTTCCTCTTTCAAACTTTACATTAAAGCGTACTGCTGCTTGTGAAACTTCAATAAAGTTAAAATACTTAACCTTACCATATTTGGTTTGGAACTCTGATAAGATTGAGTTCCATTTTTCTTTTGAAACTTTTTTTTGAAAAGGAGCTGTAAATCGGTTATAAATTTTACCGTATAGTTCTTTGTTGTAGTTTTCTTCAAAGTAAAACATAAATTGACCTGCGATGGCTTTTTTACTTTGTGAATAGGTGTGTAAACTAAAAACTAAAAGGATTAGTAGTAAGGTTAATTTGTTTTTCATGACAATTGATTTTGGAGTGTTCTTATTTAATAGCTTTTTTGGACTACAAATCTGTTTTTAATAGCGAGTATATTTCGCTATCTAAAAACTTTCCATTGTAGTAATAGTTTTCTCTAAAATAGGCTTCCTTTTTAAAGTTAAACTTTAAAAGTGCTCTTTTTGAGTTTTCATTTTCTGGATTTACATTGGCTTCTAGGCTATGTAGGTTCAAGGTGTTGAAAGCAAAATTAATTAGCGTAACCATGCTTTCTTTCATATAGCCTTTTCCCCAATAATCTGGGCTTAAGACATAACCTATTTCACCTCTAAAGTTTTGCCTGTCCAATTTCCAAATCCCAAAATCACCAATAAGAGTATTGGTGTTTTTATCGATAATTGTCCAAGTAATTCCTTTCTTTTCTGAGAATGCCTGTTGAATACCTTCAATTCTTTTCTCAGTATCTTCTACTGTTTTAGGAATTTCAGAATCCATGTATTTGGAAACTTTTGGATGCGATCGAATATAAAGCAAGCTAGCAGCATCTTCTTTTTGATATTCTTTAAAAAGAAGACGCTCGCTTTCTAGCTCTGGAAACTTTTCGAAAATTGTTTCGTTTATAATATGTTCCGTATTATTTTTCATACAATCCCATTAACACTTTTTCTGGTGTGAATGGTGAGTGAAATTTTAATTTGTAATTTGGATTGAACTCCTTAACGGCTTGTTGTATGGCAAAATAAACTCCAATTCCGTACATTAAAGGTGGTTCACCTACAGCTTTTGATTTTTGAATTGCCATATCATTACCTGCTGTTTCTACTGGAATGGTTTCTACTGTTTTTGCTGCCGAAAAGATGTCTGGTACTTTGTATGTTGATAAAGCATTTGATAACAAACGTCCGTCTTTGTTATAAGCGATTTCTTCCATTGTCATCCAACCAATTCCTTGTGCAAGTGCTCCTTCTATCTGACCTAAATCAATTCCGATGTTCATTGACTTTCCAAAGTCGTGTACAATTTTTACAGAATCAATTTCATAAGTACCTCTAATACAGTCTACCGTTGTCGTTGTAATTGCCGTACCGTATACGTGATATGCAAATGGATGTCCTTTTTCTTTGGTCTTATCAAAGTGAATCACTGGCGTTGCATAATGGGCATTTTCTGATAATGCTACACGTTGTAACATTGCTTCTGCAACTAATGCTTCCCAAGTAAGTGTTGACTTTTCTCCGTTTACTAAAACCGTATCTTCTCTAAAAGAAATGTTTTTTTCTTCGGTTGAAAGCATTTTTGAAGCTACCGATGTTAATCTTTCTATTAGTGAATTACAAGCCATTTCTACTGCTTTACCATTCAAGTCGGCTGTTGAACTTGCTGCAGTAGGAGAGGTGTTTGCAACACGTGTAGTATTGGTTGTTTCTAACTTTAATTTCGATGCAGAAATACCAAAAACTGATTGGGCTACTTGTAACATTTTTGTGTTTACACTTTGTCCCATTTCTACAGCTCCTGTTGATACTCCCACACTTCCATCTTGGTAGATGTGTACCAATGCTCGTGCGTGATTCATTGGTGTGTTGGTAAATGAAATTCCGAAGGTTATCGGCATTAACGAAATTCCTTTTTTATACAGCTTATTTTCGTTGTTGAAGTTAGTTACTTCTTCTTCTAACTTTTCTAACTCAAATTTGTCTTTAGCTGTAAACCAAGTATTTTTAGCTTCTACTTGCTTGGCTATTTGCCCATACGAAAACTCATCGTTTTCATCTATTAAGTTTGCTTCTTGTATGCGTCTTCTATTAACTCCTATTTGATCAGCTGCATCTGCAATTGCACTTTCTATTACAAATATCCCTTGCGGTCCTCCAAAACCACGGAAAGCCGTGTTTGGTGGTAAGTTTGTTTTACAACTATATACGGTTGTGCTAACGTTTGGAATAAAATAACTGTTGGTTGCGTGAAATAATGTTCTTTCAGCAATGGCAGGTGATAAATCGGCAGCTGCTCCTGAATTTTGTAAGAACTCTACTTCAAACGCTTTTATTTTTAAATCTTTTGTTAATCCAATTTTATAAAAAGAAGAGTAGGGGTGTCGCTTACCTGTCATACGTAAATCGTCATGACGATTTAACATATACTTTACCGGACGGTTTAAGTGTTGTACCGCCACTGCAGCCATAACAGCCCAAGGTGTTGCTTGATCCTCTTTTCCTCCAAATCCACCTCCTAAACGGATAACATCTACTTCTATTTTATGCATTGGAATTCCCAATACTTTGGCAGCTGTTTTTTGTACAGCAGTTGGACCTTGTGTAGATGATACTAATTTAATGTTTCCATTTTCTTGTGGAATCGCATAACATCCTTGTGTTTCTAGGTATAAGTGTTCTTGCCCGTTTGAAAAAGTTTCTCCTTCAAATACATAATCACAATTGGCAAATGTATTTTCTGAATCTCCTAATTTAAAAGAACGTGGAGCATTGATAAAACTCTTTTTCTCTTTAGCTTCTTTTGCTGTGGTAATTACAGGTAGTTCTTCAATATCTATAGTAATTAAGGCTCTCGCTTTTTTAGCTATGGCTTCACTTTTTGCTACGATAAATGCTATAGGTTGTCCCCAGAAGTGTACTTCATCTTCTGCCCAAAGAGGCTCATCTGGAATAATTCCTCCAATTTGATTTTCTCCTAGTACATCTTTGTAGGTAAATATTTTTACAACACCATCTAGTGCTTCTGCTTTTGAATAGTCTACCGATTTTATTTTTCCATGTGCTTTTGGCGAATCGAAACACAATCCGAATAAAGCATCTTGTCGTAACATTAAATCGTCAACAAATAACGATTCTCCTCGAACGTGTGTAAAACTGTCAATATTTTTCATCGTCTTCATTAGGCAATCAGTTTTTTTAGTTCAACTTCATTAGGAAATAACTCTATAAAATGAGCAAAGAATAATTGTTTTGCTAACAAGCGTTTGTATTCTGAAGCTCCTCTAACATCACTAATAGGTGAAATCTCAGACTGTAAAACTGTTTCCGCTTCTTTTACTGTTTCTGAATTGATTGTTTTTCCAATTAGAAATGCATTGGTTTTTTCCAAGTATTTTGGAGTTGCTGCTGCACCTCCCACTGAAAAGTGTGCGCTTGTAATAATATTGTTATCTACAGTAACTCTTCCTGCTGCGTTTACACTTGCAATATCTAAATGTGTACGTTTACTTACTTTTTCAAAATTGAAATAATCATTTGATTGTGGAACTTTAAAAGAGATACTCTTTAAAATTTCCCCTTCTTGTAAATCGTATTTTTTATAATCTTGATGAAAGTCTTGGAAAGGGATTTGTCTTTCTGAAGCATCGTCCTCTTTCTGAATTGTTAAAGTTGAATTTAGCGCCAAAAAGAAAATAGACATATCTCCAATAGGAGAAGCGTTTACAAAGTTTCCTCCAATAGTTCCCATGTTTCTAATTTGTTCTGAAGAAACTAATTTTAAAAACTGTTTAAGTTTTGGGAACAAGGTTTGAAGTTTTTTGTTTTCTGCTATTTCAGTAACCGTAGTATTCGCTCCAAGGGTGCAAATTCCTTCTGTAAATGAAATTCCTTTTAAAGCATTTTGATCTGTTAATAAATGTACATCTTCTTCTGCCATTTTATCTGCATGACGTACATAAACATCGGTTCCGTTGGCTACTTTTACACCAGTTTTTTCAAAAACTTTTGGTTGTAATTGTGCTAACTTTTCTGGAATGGTTTTAAAATAATTCGGAATAAATCCTTCGTTGATTAACCATTCTATTTGGTGATTTTTATCTTTTTGTTCAAGCTTTTCTTCTATTTCTAAACCAGCTTTTTCTATTGATTTATATCCTGTACATCTACAAATGTTACCACTAATAGCATCATTACAAGTATTTGATTTACTATCGTCTAAAGCATACCCAGTCATAGAAACAACAAAACCTGGTGTACAAAAACCACATTGTGTTGCATAATTATCGGTCATTGCTTTTTGAACGGTGTTTAATTCCTTTGGTAAGTTGGTTCCTTCTACGGTAACTATATGTTTTCCATTTGCATTTCCTAATGGTGAAATACAAGAGGTAATACTTTGATAAGCAACATTGTTATTATTTAATTCTCCAACTAAAACAGTACAGGCTCCACAGTCTCCTTCTCGACATCCTATTTTTGTACCTTTTAACTGTTGTTGTTCTCGAATAAAATCGAGTAAAGTAACACCCGATTTTTCGGATGTTTTGATAATCTGATTGTTAAGTATAAATTGTATCATAATGCAGAGGGCAAGATACGAATTTGTGTCGAAGTGTATAAGAGTTTGTTTTTTATACTAGTTTTTTCTCCATTTTATAATCGTTTACAGAGTGCCCGTTTGGAAAAGAGTTTGTTATTGAATCGATTATTTTAAATCCATTTTTTTGATAAATTTCTACAGTGTTTTGGTTTTGTTGATTAACAATCAATTCAATGTTTTCGATATGGTTTTCTTTAGCATACTGGTGAACATAATTTAAAGCACTCTTTCCTATTTTTAAACCACGAAATGCTTTTAAGATATACAGTTTGCTTAAAATTAGTTTTTTATCAAGTTTTTGAATGCCCAAATATCCTACATTATCGTTTTTGTATTGTAAGAGGTAATACTGATAGTTTTCTTTTTTTACTTGGTTTTCAATTGCTTTTTCTTATTGAAATCTTTCTAAAAAATAACGAGTGTGTTCAGCAGGAATTATTGGGTCATAAACTTCATGTAAAATGATGTTTGCTAATTTTTCAATTACTTTAAATTCGGTATTTGTTAATGCTTCTTTTATCGTTATCATATTTAAACTTTAGAAAAAAAATGGCTGTATGCACTATTTTAAAGTTTACATACAGCCATAAATTTATACTATTATATCTCAGGTTTATATACTTTTAACGAAATCTAAAAATACTTTTTTGTGTAATTCTAAATCCATGTCAGGCGAAAGTGCTACACGAGCAATATAATCTTTGTCTCCTTCTTTAGTAGTTCCTTGTGTTGAAGTTGCCGGAATAGTCCAATAGCATCCTTTTAACTGTCCGTAACTTACACAGTATTTACTTTCGTTTGGAATTTCTGTAATCATTAAGTTGATTAACTTATGATTTAATGCTCTTTTATAAGTTTCCTTTTCTTCTGCTGTATCTCCTTTTGTAGGAAGATCTAGTGAAAAAACTGACGGTGTAAATCCTTGTTCTGCTAATTCTTCCGATACAAAGTTGATTTTAGCTCCTGGTAATGTTTCTTCAATAAAGCTAACAAACTCACGAGTATTTTTATAAGCTCCTGCAATTCTTTGTACCATGGAAGGCATTTGTTCTGCTAGTATTTCATATTGAAGATGTGTAGCTTCATTGTCGCAAAGATTTAAATGTGCTTCTACTTTATCTAGTAAAGCATCAGTCATTTTATTTCCTACACAGTAACCCGCTGTACATTTTCCTCCACTAGGGAATTTTGATCCACTAGCAAAAGAGATAGTTCTTACCGTTGAAAGTATTTCTCCTTCTCCTAAAAAGTGTACGTTTGGACAAAATGTTTGATCTAATATAAATACTGGATCAATAGCTGTTTCTCCTGATGGTGTTGTGCGCTTTTTACTAAGTGTTTCTTGTAGTTTTACAAGATTTGGAACTTCTACTCTTGGGTTTGTAGGAATCTCTGCAATGATATATGGTACGGCATCTTCACTAGCAATTTTATTTAAAACTACTTCTATACTTTGTACCATATCGTTACCGCTATCTACTGGTAAATCCATGATTTCTACATTATCTAAACAAGCAGCAACACGTCTTGCTTGGTCGTTAGTTCCTCCATAACAATTTGGTGGTACTACAAACTTGATTGCTTTCCCTTTGTGGTTTTCTTGTGCATAATCTACAAGTCCCATTAAAATAGCATATTGTATAGACAATCCACTAGAACCTACCAATGCTTTGGTGTTAGAACCTGTAATAGTTGCTATTGAATTTAAAACTGATTGTTTGTTGTTAGCCGTATTGTTGTCGGTATGTGTGTAGGTAGTATTTTCTACTAACATTTTTAATGTCTCCAAGCAATTTGCTGGCGTCATAGCTACAGTTTCTCTTCTTCGTACATGCTGTATTTCTGAAATGTACGATTCGTTTTGAGCTCCGTTAACTAATAAGATACTTCCTAAATGTGGATAAAGACTAATGTAAAAATCAATATTTGAATTTAGCTCAAGTGCCTCAACTTTTTCTTGCTCTGAAATGAAAACAGTACTACCGTCAAATTCTGTAACTTCATTTGAATTTTCAACTTGTTTTAAGTCGAATTGGTATCCATATACATTTCGAATGATTTCTGCATCAAACGAACTAGGTAGATTTCCTGTGTAAAGGATTTGAGTTTGCTTATTTTCTAATAAGTTTTTTCTTAAAACAGCTAAAATAGGAACAACCTGTGATGAAAAACTGATTACATTTTCTGAGTTCAGATTGTTAATACTCGCTACACCCCATTCTAATACACATGATAATGGATGTCCTAGTCTTATATAATCGTAAGCTGTAGGTAATTCATTTAGAGTTGCTGTGTCTGAATTATTGTTTTCACATAAAGCTTCAAACTGCTCTATGAATTGAGTTTTTGCTAACTCCTCGTTGTATATATCTAGTCGATGTGTGGTTATGCTCAACCATCCTGTTGGCATATTTTTTATCACATCTTTTATGTAGTTTAACCTTTTGTTTTCTTGCATAATTAGTGCCTTTTAATGGGGTGGCAATATACGCCAAATAGATTTTTTTATAAAGCGTTATGAGATGTTTAACAACTCTATAACTTATATGGTTTTATAAAAAATGACCCCCTAATAAATACTAGTTTCCAACCATTTTAAATCTTTAGCAATTCCTTCTAAACCTGGATAAATCATTCGTTGGTTTATTCCATACTTGAATAGTGTTCTTTTAATATCTCTTTTTACTTCTTTTGGAATGATTACTTTTTTCATTTTTTCATGTGTAAACACTTCCTCTGGGTTATTATGTATGGTAAATAAACCTGATTGATTTTGTATTCTTGAAGAGATATAAGGAGGCCTGTATTTTTTGACTTTGTTAAGACTTTCTATTTTAAAAGTGTCTGGATTTTGAATTGTACTACATCCCGATAGTAAAAACAAGGCTCCATCTGTATCTGGATTGTCTTCAACAGCAAAATATGTTGCTACCAATGGATTGTATGACCAATCTAAAAGACGAGTTGGGAGTCCAAAATGCTGGGCTACAGCTAACCATTCTAACTCTGAACTTGGTCTGTGTTCCAAGTAGGGGAGTGAAGACTCTTTAAATAATTTTAATAATCGTTTTTCTAGTTGTTGTGTTGTTCTTCCGTAGAATGAATCACATCTTCCTAAAGATGTTTTTAATTCGTATTCGGAATTTGAGTGGCCTCTGAAAACAAAATTTTGATTCTCTTTTTCGCGTTCAAATTCTTTTAAAAGCTCCTCAAATTTTGCAATTTTTACTTCAGTCATTTTTGTTACGGGGGATTGTGATTAATTTACTTTTTTGGTTTTTATATAAAAATTAATATCAACTTCTATATCGTTTGATTTGATTGTTTTTGTTTGCCAATTTTCTGTTGGCTTTAACACTAGTGTATTATTGTTTACTTTAACACTCAACGGCATATTAAAGTCTTTAACTACGTTAGTCCAACGATACGATAGTTTGTTGTTTTTAATTTTGTATTCGAAAACAGGTATTTTAACAGTACGCAAATATTGATCGAAAATCTTCGTTAAATCTAAACCAGATTTTTCAATCATATAGTTTTCTATTTCTTTAGTAGTTACTGTTTTGTGATAGAATGTTTTATTTAATCCACGAAGAATCTTTCTCCATTTTTTATCATTATTAATCAATTGTCTAATAGTGTGTAACATATTAGCTCCTTTATAATACATATCTCCTGAACCTTCATTGTTAACATCGTATTGCCCAATAATAGGAATGTCATTTTGAATAGCTCTTCGCGTTCCTATCACATAGGCTGCTGCAGCTTCCTTTCCGTAGTAATAATCTAAAAACAAGTTTTCAGAATAGGCTGTAAAGCTTTCATGAATCCACATGTCAGCTATATCTTTATAGGTAATATTGTTTGCAAACCATTCGTGTCCTGATTCGTGAATAATGATGAAATCGAATTTTAATCCCCATCCCGTACCAGATAAATCACGACCTAAATATCCGTTTAAATATTGGTTTCCGTAAGTAACAGAACTTTGGTGTTCCATTCCTAAATAAGGAACTTCAACTAGTTTAAATCCGTCTTCGTAAAAAGGATATTTTCCAAACCAATGCTCAAAAGCTTTCATCATTTTTGGAGCATCTTTAAACTGTTTTTTTGCCTTTTCTAAATTGTAGTGTAAAACATAATAATTCATGTCTAGTTCACCATCTTCACCATTATATTTTTCTGAAAAATGAATATAATCACCAATATTAATGTTTACTCCATAGTTATTAATTGGATTGTTTACAAACCAATGATAAGTAGTTGTATTGTCTTTATGATGTTCAGTTTTACGTAAACGTCCGTTAGAAATATTCATTAATCCTTTTGGTACTCTTACATTGATAGCCATACTATCTACTTCATCATACATATGGTCTTTGTTTGGCCACCATATACTTGCTCCTAATCCTTGACAAGATGTTGCTACAAAATGTTTTCCGTTTTTATCTTTTTTCCATGAAAAACCACCATCCCAAGGAGCGCGTTTTGCTTCTCTTGGTTTTCCTTTATAGTATATATCTACTGAGTTAATACTTCCGTTTTTTTGCTTTTCTTTTAACTGAATAAAATGAGCATTACCTTCAGAGATTATTTCCAACTCTTTTCCGTTTTGTGTAGCCTTTGTTATTTTTAAGGGCGCTTGCAAGTCTATTTGTAAAACATTGTGAGGCTTTAATACTTTGTATTGTACTGTGTTTTTTCCTTGAATGAATTTTTTATCAGGATCTACTTGTACATTTAAATCGTAGTAAGTTAAATCCCACCAAGCACGTTCCTTAGTAATACTTCCTCTTAAAGAATCTTGACGTGTAAAGTTTTTTGAGTGGTCAAAAAGAGAAGTTTGCGAAAAAGACAAATAAGAACTTAATAAAGTTAAGGTAAGAAGGAGGTGTTTTTTGAACATGATCACTAATTAAAGCGCTAATATAAGTGTTTAAAGTTTTTTTTATTGAAGGTATCTTTTAGATATTTGCTTAAAATTATATCAATGTCTAAAGTTATATTTATAACAGGAGCTTCTTCTGGAATAGGAAAATCAATTGCCACTTATTTACATACAAAAGGATATACTGTTTATGGTACTAGTAGGAATCCTGATAAGTTAACACTACCATTTAAAATGGTTGCTTTAGACGTTACTGATGAAGTTTCAATACAAAGCGCAATAGCTAAAGTAGTTGATGAAGAAGGTAAGATTGATGTATTGATTAATAATGCGGGGAAAGGAATTACGGGACCTATTGAAGATACACCAACTAGTGAAATGCGTTCTAATTTTGAAACTAACTTTTTTGGTGCTATTGAAGTGATGAAGGCTGTTTTGCCAACTATGAGGAAGCAGAAAAGTGGATTAATTATCAATACTACTTCTATTGCTGGTTATATGGGATTACCATTTAGAGGAATTTACTCAGCAAGTAAAGGTGCTTTAGAACTGGTTACAGAAGCCTTGAGTATGGAGGTAAAACAATTTGGTATTCGAGTAGTGAATGCTGCACCTGGTGATTTTGCTACCAATATAGCAGCAGGAAGATATCATACACCAGTATTTGAAGAGTCTGCTTACAAGAAAAAATATGCCGAAAACTTAGCGTTAATGGATGAACATGTAGATTCTGGGGCTGATCCATTAATTATGGCAAAGGCGATTCATCAAATTATAGAGAATAAAAATCCAAGAATACATTATAAAATTGGAGGCTTTATGGAGAAGTTTTCTATTGTGTTGAAACGAATTCTACCTGATAAAGTATATGAAAAATTGTTAATGAACCATTATAAGTTGTAAATTCGCAACGTTTTAGAAAACATAGTTTTTTAGATAAGTGTTGAACACAACTTTTTAAATTTATATAAATGAAATTTTTTATTGATACAGCTAATTTAGATCAAATTAGAGAGGCGCAAGCTTTAGGAATTTTAGATGGAGTAACTACAAACCCATCTTTAATGGCTAAAGAAGGAATTACTGGAGAGGAAAACATAATCAATCACTACAAGGCTATTTGTGATATTGTAGATGGTGATGTTTCTGCTGAGGTTATTTCTACTGATTTTGAAGGAATGGTAAAGGAAGGTGAAGCGTTAGCTGCTTTAAATCCACAGATTGTGGTAAAGTTACCAATGATTAAAGATGGTGTAAAAGCTTGTAAATATTTTTCTGATAAAGGAATTAAAACGAATGTAACATTAGTGTTTTCTGCAGGTCAAGCGTTATTAGCTGCTAAAGCAGGAGCTACTTATGTTTCTCCATTTATTGGTCGTTTAGATGATATTTCTACAGATGGATTAAACTTAATCGAAGAAATTCGCATGATTTATGATAACTACATGTTTGATACTGAGATTTTAGCTGCATCTGTACGTCATACAATGCATATTATCGATTGTGCTAAAGTTGGATCTGATGTAATGACAGGACCTTTAAGTGCAATTGAAGGATTGTTAAAGCACCCTTTAACTGATATCGGTTTAGCTAAGTTTTTAGCAGATTATAAAAAAGGAAATTAATCAACATTGTTGATTTTATTATAAAATGTCATTTTAAAGTTTTTGCTTTAGAATGACATTTTTAAACTAAAAGAATGTTCCCAAAAAAAGAACTCGCACAATTAGTAGTTACAGCTTGTAATCAATTTGAAATTGATACAGTTGTTATATCGCCAGGATCAAGAAATGCTCCGTTAACTATTGGGTTTTCAAATCACCCTAACATAGAAACATTAAGTGTTGTTGATGAGCGGTGTGCTGCTTTTTTTGCTATGGGAATCGCCCAGCAAAAACAAAAGCCTGTTGTAATTGTTTGTTCATCAGGTTCGGCATTGCTAAATTATTATCCAGCCATTGCTGAAGCATTTTATAGTAACATTCCTTTAGTTGTAATTTCTGCTGATAGACCTAAACATTTAATTGATATAGGAGATGGTCAAACCATTCGTCAAGAAAATGTTTTTGACAATCATATTTTATATTCTGCAAACTTGATTGACGAAGAGCATCAGCTAGAAAATAATACAACGTTATTAATTAATGCTTTAGAAACTGCTGTTTCTAAAAAAGGCCCTGTACACATTAATGTGCCATTTGATGAGCCTTTATATGAAACGGTTGAAATATTAAAGTCCTTTGAATTTCCTGATAACACTTTAAACACAGTTACAGAGCTAAAAAGTGATTATCAACAATTAATAACGACTTGGAAAACTACTGCTAAAAAAATGATTTTAGTAGGTAGTAATTTTCCAGATGCAGATTTACAGAATGTTTTAGATGAGTTGATTGAAGATGAAACTGTTGTAGTTTTAACAGAAACGACTTCAAACTTATACAATCCGAAGTTTATCAATTCTATAGATAAACTTATTTTTCCTTTAGATGCTACTGCGTTTTTAGATTTGCAGCCTGAAGTCCTAGTAACTTTAGGTGGAATGGTTATTTCTAAAAAAATCAAGCAACTTTTAAGGAAGCATCAACCTGCAGAGCATTGGCATATTGATGAATTGAGAGCAATGAATACTTATCATTGTTTATCAGAACACATAAAAGAAAAACCAGTTTCTTTTTTAAGAAAATTATTAGCAGCTGAAAAAAACTTATCTCAAAATGAAGAGGTATCTTATCAAAATAAATGGTTGACTAAAAATCAAGATCGTTCAATAAAGCATAAAGAGTATTTAGCGAATACTGAATATTCAGACTTAAAAGTTTTTGAAGCTGTTTTAAAAGCGGTACCAGATAACTCTCAACTTCAAATAAGTAATAGTTCTACTATTAGATATTCGCAGTTGTTTAATTTAAATCCGACTTTACAAGTATTTTGTAATAGAGGGACGAGTGGTATTGATGGAAGTACAAGTACTGCTATTGGAGCTGCTTATGCTCATAAGAGTCAAACAACTTTTATAACAGGAGATTTGAGTTTCTTTTATGATAGTAATGCTTTATGGAATACTTGTATACCAAATGATTTTAGAATTATTATTTTAAACAATGCTGGTGGAGGAATATTTCGATTTATACCAGGGCCATTGACCACCAATGCAACTGAATATTTTGAAACTCCTCACAATTTGACAGCTGAGCATTTAGCAAAGATGTTTAATTTTGAATATGTTTCAATAAAGGATTTGGAGGAGTTACATAATAACTTGCCTGCTTTTTATGCAGTATCAAATCAACCAAAAATAATGGAGGTTTTTACTCCTAAAGAAATTAATGATGTAGTTTTAAAGAACTATTTTAAAAACTTATAAAATGGAATTACAAGAAGGTGATAAAGTAGACTTAGTAATTGGTCAGCAAACTGCATTAGGATATACTGTTTTAATCGATGAAGAATATGAAGGCTTGTTATATAATAACGAAGTTTTTAAAGATTTAGAAGAAGGAATGAAAACAGTAGGTTATATTAAAAAAATTAGAGAAGACGAAAAGATAGATGTTTCTCTAAGACCTCAAGGTTTTAGAAATGTAATTGATTCGGATGCAGAAGTAGTTCTTCAGAAATTACAAGAGAAAGGTTATTTAATGTTAACTGATAAAAGCTCACCAGAATCGATAAAATTCCGATTACAAATGAGTAAGAAAGCGTTTAAAAGAGCGGTAGGGAATTTATATAAAAGTAAAAAGATAGTTTTAAAAGAAGACAGAATAGAGTTGGTGAAGAAATAAACCAATTAACATATAAAAAGAAAGCACGTCTAATTGACGTGCTTTTTTATTTTGAGTAGAGAAGAGATTATTGTTTATCCTCTTCTTGTTTGTCTTCATTTTCTTGATCTTCTTCTGGAAGATCTTCAAGCGGTGCTTCTTTTGGTTGACTATCTTTTAAATCGTTTACACGTTTAATGTTTTCATAAAAAGCATTCGCATTTGGGTCAGAAGGATCCATCTTACCGTAAGCAGCTTTGTAATAGAAATCTGCTTTTTCGTAGTCTTTACCAAGTTCGTAGTATTTACCTACGTAGAAATCACCAATATGAGAGTTTGGATATTTGATCATTACAAAATCACCTAATACTCTAAGGTAATCACCGTCTAATTTGTCTATAACAATTCCTTCAATAGCAAAAATATCATCTAAACGAACATTTAGGTTAGTACCATATAAATATTCAATGTCTAAATATTTTTGTTCAACATATTTGATAGCTTCTAAAGGCCCTAAATCTTTAATATTATTGTCAAATTCGTCTTTCGTAATTTTAGAATATATAGAAAACATTTTAGCAAATGCTCTTGGAATAGTTTCACTAATAACAGATAAATGATTTGGTGCGTCTTTGAATTCATTAAAAGTAAAATGAAGGTTTTTAGCTTCAAAAGAAGATAGGTAAGTCGCTATCTGATTGTATCTGTCGTCTACTTCTTTTCTAATATACTTTTTATTGTTACTTGCGTAGAAAAAATATGAATTATCTACAGAAGCTAATCTTCCTAAAGAATAAGAAGCAATAGTGTTTGCTGCTAATTCAGAAAAATTAGGGGTAATACATATAAAAGAATTAAAAATAGGTTCTTGTGCTTTTAAGAAATGAGTAATGAAGTTAGCTCCAATACCTTGACCAACAATAGTCATAAAAGGAGAAGTTCTATAATTACCTTCCATATGAGGGATTAACTCTTTTTGTATAAAGTTGAAAAACTTAGTAGAGTGACTTGTTAATGCATTGTTTGAAGGAATAATAGAAACATCTTTATTATAAGAGTTTTTCATACCTATTCCAACTACAATTTGTTTAGGAGCTTTATCTACATTAGCATATAGTTTAGCATTACCCACATATAAGTCGAAAAGATAACCATCACCTAAAACAATTGCTACAGGATAACTCATGGCTTCCTCTTTGTCATAATCTTTAGGAATGTAAATTTTTACAATTCTATCTTTATTAAACTCTTTAGAATTAATCTTTTCAGTAATTACTTTTTGAGAAAAAAGCTGTAAACTGAATAATACGGTAAATAAGAAAAATAGTTGTTTCATAAGGGAATATATTATATCGTTCAAATATAGAAAAGAAAAATAAAGTTATTATGTTATTTTTGCTTTGTTAATAACGAAAATATTATTGAATTATGATACAACCTCAATGGAAAGTTGCCAAAGAGTATAAAGATATTACCTATAAGAAATCGCATAACGTAGCTAGAATAGCGTTTAACAGACCTAATGTACGTAATGCATTTCGCCCGCATACTACTTCAGAATTGTTAGATGCATTTAAAGATGCTCATGAAGATACAAATATTGGTGTTGTGTTATTATCTGCCGAAGGACCATCTACAAAAGATGGAGTATGGAGTTTTTGTTCAGGAGGAGATCAGAATGCTCGTGGACACCAAGGATATGTAGGAGAAGATGGTTATCACCGATTAAATATATTAGAAGTACAACGATTAATCCGTTTTATGCCAAAAGCAGTTATCTGTGTAGTACCTGGTTGGGCAGTAGGAGGAGGGCATAGTTTACATGTTACTTGCGATTTAACTTTAGCAAGTAAAGAGCATGCAATTTTTAAACAAACTGATGCCGATGTTACTTCGTTTGATGCAGGATATGGTTCGGCATATTTAGCTAAAATGGTAGGGCAGAAGAAAGCCAGAGAAATATTTTTCTTAGGAAGAAATTATTCAGCACAAGAAGCTTATGAAATGGGAATGGTAAATGCAGTAGTTCCTCATGACGAATTAGAACAAACAGCTTTTGATTGGGCACAAGAGATTTTAGAGAAATCGCCAACATCAATTAAAATGTTAAAGTTTGCCATGAACTTAACTGATGATGGTATGGTAGGACAACAAGTATTTGCAGGAGAAGTTACACGTTTAGCGTATATGACAGATGAAGCTAAAGAAGGGCGTGATGCTTTCTTAGAAAAGCGTAAGCCAAACTTCCCTAAAACTTGGATTCCTTAATAAAAAGTTATGAAAATAATATGCATAGGGCGTAATTACGCTAAACATATAGAAGAATTGGCAAATGAAAAGCCAGAGAGTCCTGTGATTTTTTTAAAACCAGATTCTGCAATTCTTCCAAAGAAAATGCCTTTTTTTAGACCTCCATTTTCTAATGATATACATTATGAAGTTGAGGTATTGGTTAAGATAAATAAAGTAGGGAAACATATTTCTCCAAAGTTTGCACATAAGTATTATGATACTATTGGACTGGGAATTGATTTTACAGCCAGAGATGTACAAGCAGTGTGTAAAGAAAAAGGGTTACCATGGGAAAAAGCAAAGTCTTTTGATGGTAGTGCTGTAATAGGAGAGTTTTTTCCTAAAGAGGAGTTTGATTTAGATAATTTATCGTTTCAACTGAAAAAAAATGAAGAAGTAGTTCAGGATGGAAATACCTCTAGTATGTTATGGAAAGTAGATGAGTTAATTAGCTATGTTTCTCAATATTTTACCTTAAAAAAAGGAGATGTTATTTATACAGGGACACCAGCAGGAGTTGGAAAAGTTGATGAAAATGATGTGTTAACTGGAATGATAGAAGGTAAACAAGCTTTTCAAATAAAAGTAAAATAAGTTATTATCCCGCTGTATAAGCGGGATTCTTTTTTAAGAAGATTAAATGAATGCAGAAATAATAACGATTGGAGATGAAATCTTAATCGGACAAATAGTTGATACGAACTCGCAGTGGATAGGTCAAGAATTAAATAAAATAGGAGTATCGGTATATCAAATTTCGTCAATTCAAGATGAAAGAAACCATATATTAAATGCTTTAAAAGAAGCAGAAAGTAGAGCCGATATTGTTATAATAACAGGAGGACTAGGGCCTACAAAAGATGATATTACCAAAAAAACAATAGCTGAGTACTTTAATGATCATGATGTTGTTGAATACCCTGAGGTAATTGAAAACATCAAAGAGCTCTTTAAAAAAGTAAACCACCCTTTTAATGAAGCACAAAAGTATCAAGCGCAATTACCTTCTAAAGCAACATTATTAACCAATCGTTTTGGAACTGCTCCAGGAATGTGGTTTTATGAAAATGAAACTGTTTTTGTTTCCTTACCAGGTGTGCCTTATGAAATGAAAGGGTTAATTACTTATGAAGTACTACCTAGAATTCAACAAAAATTTAAACTTCCATTTATACTTCATAAAACAGTAATGACAGTGGGTACAGGTGAAAGTGTTATTGCTGGAAGAATAGAGGAGTGGGAAAATAATTTACCAGAGCATATAAAGTTAGCTTACCTGCCTTCGTTTGGAAAGGTTAGATTACGGATTTCAGCAAAAGGAAATGATAAGGAAGTTTTAGAAAAAGAGGTAGCAGAAAAAATAGAAAGTCTGAGTTTATTAATATCAGATATTATAGTAGGGTATGATGATGAAGCTTCTATAGAACAACGAGTAGGGAATTTATTAAAAAAGAGAAACCAAACTTTAAGTACAGCTGAAAGTTTGACAGGTGGAAAAATAGCTTCAACATTAGTTGCTATTCCAGGTTCGTCTGCCTACTATATGGGAAGCTTTATTACTTACACGGCAGCATTGAAACAAGAATTATTAGGTGTATCTAAACAAACGATTGAAGATAATACTGTAGTAAGCAAAGAAGTTGCTTTGGAGATGGCAAAAGGATGTTTTGAAAGACTAAAAACCGATTATGCTATTGCTGTAACAGGTAATGCAGGACCAACCACAGATCATAACGATAAAAGTGTAGGCTTGGTGTATATAGCCATTGTATCGAAAAATGGTGCTGAGATTCAGGAGTTTAATTTTGGTCAGCCAAGAGAGAAAGTAATAAACAGAACTGTAACAAAAGCTTTAGAATTATTAACTGAAAATATTTTAAAAAATTACTAGTAATATTTTGTTTATTTCTCTTAAAAGTTCGTATATTTGCACCTCGTTTAGAAATAACACTATAAAACTGTCAAGAAGATGTCTAGAGTTTGTGAATTAACAGGAAAGAAAGCAATGGTAGGGAATAACGTTTCTCACGCCTTAAATAGAACTAAAAGAAAGTTTAACGCTAATTTAATGACTAAGCGTTTCTATATCCCAGAAGAAGATAAATGGGTTACCTTAAAAGTATCTGCTTCTGCATTAAAAAATATTAATAAAAAAGGAATCTCTGCTGTGATTAAAGAAGCTAGAGAAAAAGGTTTCTTAACTAAATAATTCCTTACTTAGATAAAATTTTACAGAGATGGCAAAAAAAGGAAACAGAGTACAGGTAATATTAGAATGTACTGAGCACAAAGCGACTGGAAAACCAGGAACTTCACGTTATATCACTACAAAGAACAAAAAGAACACTCCTGATAGAATGGAATTAAAGAAATTTAATCCAATCTTAAAGAAGATGACAGTTCATAAAGAAATTAAATAATTAAAAGTTTTTTATAAAACTTTATAACCTATAGGAACATGGCAAAGAAATCAGTAGCATCGTTACAAACAGGAGCAAAAAGATTAACTAAGGCTATCAAAATGGTAAAATCTCCAAAAACAGGAGCTTATACTTTCGTTGAAGCTATTATGGATCCTTCACAAGTAAACGATTTCATCGCGAAAAACTAAGACTTGTATATACAGTTTAAACTAAAGCTACTTTCTGATAGAAGGTAGCTTTTTTTATGTGTTAAAAAACTGTATTTTTGAGCTTTGCTCTTTCAAAAAAAGGAAGAGAAAAACAAAATAATGACAATTTGACCATATAATAAGTTTGGTATAGTTTTTAACCTATATAAGCGATTATAAAATTTAACGATGAGTTTTTTTAAAAAAATCTTCTCGAAAGAGAAAAAAGAAACCTTAGATAAAGGATTAGAAAAAACTAAAACAAGTTTTTTCTCTAAGTTATCAAAAGCAGTAGCAGGTAAAGCCAAAGTTGATGATGATGTTTTAGATGATTTAGAAGAAGTATTAGTATCGTCTGATGTAGGTGTTGAAACTACTTTAAAAATTATTGATAGAATTGAAGCTCGTGTTTCTCGTGATAAATATTTGGGGACTGATGAATTGAACCAAATTTTACGTGAAGAAATTGCAGGTTTGTT
The DNA here is from genome assembly GCF_022347705.1 of Tenacibaculum sp. Cn5-46. Classification (NCBI taxonomy): domain Bacteria; kingdom Pseudomonadati; phylum Bacteroidota; class Flavobacteriia; order Flavobacteriales; family Flavobacteriaceae; genus Tenacibaculum; species Tenacibaculum sp. Cn5-46. Next base: position 466,489 of record NZ_JAKRGD010000003.1, on the reverse strand, counting down.
ATCTGAAACAAATACTGGAGACGAAACTGAATTTACAATACCAGCCAATAAAAAACCTTATGTTTTAATGGTAGTAGGAGTTAACGGTGTAGGAAAAACAACTACGATAGGTAAGTTAGCTTCACAATTTAAAAAACAAGGTTTAAAAGTAGTTTTAGGAGCAGCAGATACTTTTAGAGCAGCAGCAATTGATCAATTACAAGTTTGGGCAGATAGAACTGATGTACCAATAATTCGCCAAGAAATGGGGTCAGATCCAGCTTCAGTAGCATTTGATACTGTAAAGTCGGGAGTAAATCAGGATGCTGATGTAATTATTATTGATACAGCTGGACGTTTACATAACAAGATTAACTTAATGAATGAGTTAACTAAAATTAAACGTGTAATGCAAAAAGTTATTCCAGATGCACCTCATGATGTATTACTAGTACTAGATGGTTCTACAGGACAAAATGCATTTGAACAAGCAAAGCAATTTACTAAGGCAACAGAAGTAACTTCGTTAGCAGTAACTAAATTAGATGGTACAGCAAAAGGTGGAGTTGTAATAGGTATTTCTGATCAGTTTAAAATTCCAGTAAAATATATTGGAGTAGGTGAAGGAATTGACGATTTACAAGTCTTTAATAAATACGAATTTGTAGATAGTTTCTTTAAATAAGAGAACTAGATAGATAATAACAAAAACTCCTTTCATAGTTGAAAGGAGTTTTTCGTTTTTAAAAGAATTATATTTGGTTTTCAAATAATTAAAAAATGAGAAGAGTATATTTTTTATTAGCCATAGTTCTAGTATTTATTTCTTGTAAAGAAGAAAAAGAAGTAAATGTGCGAATGCAATTCAAACTTATAGCATCAAAGTATCAAAATATAGAAGATGTTTTTAAACCATTTGAAAGTAGTTTGTCTACTTTTTCAGAAGAAGAATACAATACACTTAAACCATTAATTTTAGAACAAGACATCCCGTCACTTCAAAAAAGCATTAAAGAAGGGAAATTGAGCTATGAAAAACTAACATTATTCTATTTGTATAGAATGAGAAAAGTAGAAACGAACTCTGAGCTTTCATTGAATAGTATTATAGCGTTAAATCCAAATGTATTAGAAGAAGCTAGAGAGAAAGATTTAAGAAAAGAAAATGTTTCTGAATTTTCTATTTATGGAATGCCAATTCTTTTAAAAGATAATATCAATACTAACAATATGCCTACAACTGCTGGAGCAATAGCTTTGGCAAATAATAGAAAAACTGAAGACGCTTTTATTGTTCAAAGACTTAAAGAAAATGGTGCTTTAATTTTAGGAAAGGTAAATTTAAGTGAATGGGCATATTTCTTTTGTTCAGACTGTCCGTTAGGATATTCAGCAGTAGGAGGGCAAACGTTAAATCCATATGGAAGAAAAGTATTTGAAACAGGTGGAAGTTCGGCAGGAAGTGGTGTAGCAATAGCTGCCAATTTTGCTGCTGCTGCTGTTGGAACAGAAACAGCTGGTTCTATAACTTCTCCATCAAGTAAAAATTCTGTTGTAGGATTAAAACCTACTATAGGAGTGTTAAGTAGAAGTGGAATTGTTCCAATTTCTAGCACCTTAGATACACCTGGCCCTATGACAAAAAATGTAATCGACAATGCTATTTTGTATAATGCAATGCTTGGAGTTGATAGTACTGATGTAGCTTCGACAAAAGCAACTTCTTTAGATTTAGAGCTTGATAATAAGCTAGTGAATGCTAGTTTAAAAGGAAAGAAATTTGGCGTTTTGAAGTCACTATTAGAAAATAAAATTTATAAAGAATCAGTAGAGAAAATTAAAGCAGAAGGAGCAGAACTTATAGAAGTTGAACCACCTACAATTTCATTTGATGGTTTTTTAACTTTGTTGAATATCGATATGAAGCATGATTTGCCTAAATTTTTAAAAAACTATTCAGACAAAAATGTAAAGATTGCTTCTGTACAAGATGTGATTTCATTTAATTTAAAAGATTCAATATTAAGAGCACCATATGGTCAGCAATTATTGGATGGTATTGTAAAGGATGAAACTACTTTAGAAGAATTAGAAGTTGTAAAAAATAAATTAAATGCAGAGGGTAAAAAGTATTTGCAGGCAATCGAAAATCAGAATTTAGATGCAATTTTGTCAATTGATAATTTTGATTCAGGAATTGCTGCTGTAGCTAAATATCCGACTATAACAGTCCCAATGGGCTATGAATCAGGAGAACCTAAAAGTTTAACATTTATAGGGAAGCCTTATTCAGAAGTTAATTTATTAAAATTGGCCTATGCTTTTGAACAATTAACAAAGGTTAGAAAAATGCCAAAAAACTATCAATAGCAATTATTAATACAGTATTTTTGCAGTCGCTTAAAAGTTAAATAAGATGCGTACTAAAACAACAAAGCAAAATAAAATTAATGTAGTTACTTTAGGATGTTCTAAAAACGTTTACGATAGTGAAGTTTTAATGGGACAATTAAAAGCTAATGGTAAAGACGTAGTTCATGAAGATGAAAATGATGATGGTAATATTGTAGTAATTAATACTTGTGGGTTTATAGGTAAGGCTAAAGAAGAAAGTATTGATACTATTTTGCATTATGCACAACGTAAAGAAGCTGGAGAAATAGATAAAGTATTTGTTTCTGGTTGTTTAAGCGAACGTTATAAGCCAGATTTAGAAAATGAAATAAAGAATGTAGATCAGTATTTTGGTACTCACGATTTACCTGCTTTATTAAAGGTTTTAGAAGCAGATTATATGCATGAATTAATAGGTGAACGTTTAACAACAACACCTAAACACTATGCGTATTTAAAAATAGCTGAAGGTTGCGATAGACCTTGTTCTTTTTGTGCAATTCCATTAATGAGAGGAAAGCACAAGTCTACTCCAATAGAAGATTTAGTTACTGAAGCAACTAAGTTAGCTGAAAAAGGTATTAAAGAAATTATGTTAATAGCTCAAGATTTAACTTATTATGGGTTGGATTTATATAAAAAGAGGGCTTTGGCTGATTTATTGAGAGCGTTGGTAAAAGTAGAAGGAATTGAATGGATTCGTTTACATTATGCTTTTCCATCTGGATTTCCAATGGATGTATTAGATGTAATGAAGGAGGAACCTAAGGTTTGCAACTATTTAGATATTCCATTACAGCATATTAATACTGAAATTTTAAAATCAATGAAGCGTGGTACTACGCATGAAAAAACCACAGCTTTGATTCATAAGTTTAGAGAGTATGTACCTAACATGGCAATTAGAACAACTTTAATTGTTGGATATCCAGGAGAAACAGAGGAGCAATTTCAAGAATTGAAAGATTGGGTTGAAGAAATGCGTTTTGAACGTTTAGGAGCTTTCGAATATTCTCATGAAGAAAATACTGGAGCTTTTGTTTTAGAAGATGATGTTCCTGCTGATGTTAAATTCCGAAGAGTAAATGAAATCATGGAGGTACAGTCTCAAATTTCATGGGAATTAAATCAGGAAAAAATAGGGAATACTTACCGTTGTTTATTTGATAGAAAAGATGGAGAATATTATTACGGACGTACCGAGTTTGATTCACCAGATGTAGATAATGACGTTATTGTTGATGCTCGTGAGCACTATATCAAATTAGGAGAATTTATTGATATAGAAATATATGATGCTGGGGACTTTGATTTATACGGAACACCAGTAGTAAAACAAGAAAGACCAGTTCCAATGCATCAAAAGAAAAAATAATTATAATTACATTATATTTTCACTCAAGTGATAAAATAAACTAATATATAAATCCTGCTTTTGCAGGATTTTTTATGCATATTTGCCACATGAAGAAAGCATACTTTAATTGGAGTTCAGGAAAAGATTCGGCTTATGCCTTGTATAAAATATTACAACAAGGTGAATATAACATTGAAAAACTTGTAACAAACGTAAATCAAGATTACGAACGAGTTTCTATGCATGGACTTCATGAAAATTTGTTAGATGCTCAAGCGGAAAGTATTGGTATTCCTTTAGAGAAAATTTATTTTCCTGCTGATGTAACTATGGATTTATACAATGAGAAAATGAAAGACAAAACGTCTGAATTGAAATCATTAGGCTTAAATCACGCTATATTCGGAGATATTTTCTTAGAAGATTTAAAAAATTATAGAGACTCTAAGCTTAAAGAAGTAGGAATTACTGGTGTATATCCATTATGGAAACAAAACACCAAAGATTTACTAAGAGAGTTTTTAGCATTGGGTTTTAAAACTATTACAGTTTGTGTAAATGCTAAGTTATTAGGAGAAGAGTTTGTAGGAAGAATTATTGATGAAGAATTTATTAATGAACTACCTGATAATATTGATGTTTGTGGAGAGAATGGAGAGTTCCATACCTTCTGTTTTGATGGCCCAATCTTTAAAAATCCAGTAGCGTTTGAAATAGGAGAGAAGGTTTTAAAATCATATACTTTAAATAAAGATAATTCTCAAAACTGTCATTCTTCTACCAAAGAAAAAGTAAAAAGCTACGATACTAGTTTTTGGTATTGCGATTTAAAAAAAATATAGAAAAATTACTTTTCTAAAGTAAAGAAGAAAGTAGTTCCTTTACCAAGTTCAGAAGTTAACCAGATTTTACCTCCATAGTTACTTATTATCTTTTTAACTATAGAGAGGCCAATACCAATAGAATCTTTTGTGTCTTCTAGTTTTAGAAAAGCATTGAATATTTTTGAATGGTATTCTTTTTCAATACCTTTTCCATTATCCTTTACGTAGTAAACAGTTTTTTCATCTTCTTCAAAGAAACCAACTTCGATAAGACCTTTTTCCTTATCGTTATATTTAATAGCATTTCCAATAAGGTTTTGAAACAACTGTTGTATTCTATGTTCATTTCCTAAAATAGAAGGAAAGTCTTTAGAAACTGTTATTTCTATGTTTTCTGGTACATTGGTATATTGAAGAATTTTATTGATAATATGATTTAAGTCTAGTTTAGAAAAATTGAAATCATTTCTATTAATTGTTGAATATTCTAGTATTCCTTTAACTAAAGATTCCATGATGTGAATATTATCACTTATAGAGTCAAGAAATTGAACAGCTTCATTATTTAAATTTTCTACATGGTCTGCTTTTAGCCAGGTAACAAGTGTTTCAATATTTCTTAAAGGCGATCTTAAATCGTGAGAAACGATATGTGCATAATTACTAAGGTCTTTGTTTTTTTCTTCAAGTTGTTCTAGTAATTTCTGTTTTTTCTCAAAAACCATACAAGCTTCCAAAGTATGTGAAAACTTATTTATTACAGGTAATAATTGCTCAGAATTTTTTTTATAAATATTAGATGTATTCGTATATAAGAATAAATAATTTCCTTGATAAAGTTTATAAATTACAATAGTACCTTCATTTACTTTTATAGGTACTAGTTCCTTAAAATCTTGACTATATTCAATTATAATATAATTGTTTATAGAGTTTAAAAATGATTTTAAGTTTGGACTTAATACAGGGTTTATATCGTTCCCATGTGGAATTGAATATTTTTTTATTAATTGATCTTTTTCATTCAAGTTAAGAATCCAACAAGCATTTAGATTTCTTCTAGTAAGAAGAAGTTTTAAAAAAGAATTACAATTTTCATAGTAATCTAGCGATTTTCCTATGCTCATTGAGTATTCATAAAGTCTTAAAATATCTAATATTTTATTGTCCTGCTCCATTTATTCAAATAAACCAACTACTATAGTTTTATTATAAAATTCGATATAGCCATTTCCGTAAGAAGATATTTCTCCTAGTGTTAAAGCACCACAAGTTGGAATAGTAGGATGCTGATTTGAAATTGCTTCGGAAACATTTTCTAATTCATGTTTAAAATCATCTTTTAAATATAAAATTCTAGAGATACAATCAATAACCATTGCAAATTTTGGTTTTTGAGCTTGATCAGCAATACTTTCAGCAGCTTTTCTAGCCGCTTTAATTAATTGCTCTTTATCTCCTTTCATAATATTAATCATTGTATTCTCTTCAACTTCACCAACACATACTAATGAATCATTTTCGTCTGTAGATAAAGGATCTCGAATAATATAATCTGTTCCTTGTTTTATAACACCTAAAGGATACCTCATGGCTAATTCGAAAAATCCAGTATCACTAAATTTCATTCCAGAATCGTTTTCAACTACTTTCTTGTATAAATCATAAGGAGCATCCCAGTTGATTCCTTCAATAGAATTACCACTAGTTTTTGTGACGATGTATGGTCCATCTAGCTTTTGCCATCCATGTTCTACACCAATAGAAGATTTCATTTCTATAATGGCAACCACAGCAGTATCTTCTAAAAAGCCTTCCTTAGAAAAAACACATGGCTTTTGTTGTAAAGTTAAGCTACCTGCACCTCCTCCAAAATAATTGGTTTTCATTCCGTATTCTTGATAAAGCCTACTTAAGTAATTAGAAATACTTGAAGTTAAACCATCTACAAAAGTGATTAAACTGTAATTGGTATTTTCTTTAAAATTAGTTTTTGGAATCTTAAATTCTTTTTGACTAATATTTCTGATTGTATATGTTTGAACTACATTAGTCAATTCATGAACAATAATTCCTTTGTCTTGAACATCGTTTTTCCAGATTACCATAGGGAAAATTCCACCAATAAAATTAATATCAGCCTCATTTAATGAGCTTACAAGATTATCAATATTTATGTCTGTGTGTTCACCAATAGAAATTAAAGCAGTATTGTTTTTTACTAAATTTTTTATTTCTAAAGTTATTTCATCTATGTTGGTTGTAGTTAAGTGAAGCATATTTAATAAGTTAAGCTATTATAAATATACTTTTAAGTTAGAGAGAGAAAATGTGAAATTAGATGAAAGGTATTTATGTATAGATGAAAGGTCTAAATTTTTGGTTGATTCGTTTTTAACTAACTACATAAATAAACAGTCAATATAGTCTGTTAGCATGTGTAATAATAAACCAATTCCTATAATATTAAAAGGTTTTTTAAAAAAGAGAAGAAGCACATATACAATCATTGCATAATAGGTGTGCAAAGGATGAAAATTAATACTACATCTATTTGGTGCAAAAATAGGTGTAGCTAATAAATGATCTAAATCTACAAGCATAGTTGCTAATAGAATTAAACTTACTTTTTTCCATTCTTTTCTAAAGAATACATAAGCTAGAATAAAAGGGAAACCGAAATGTAAAAAGTAATGGATAAATGTTTGCATTAAACAACTTCTTTTTCTAGTGCTAAAAAGTGTGTGGTTTCGTTTTGAGCATATAAAGGGAAAATTTTTAGTTCACATTTATATGTTGATTTATCTTTTTTATAATTGATTATAATTTCTTTAAACGGTTTGTTTTTTAATAGTTTTTTACGAATCTTTTCTCTAGAAGCATCAGTAGTTTTTTCTCCTTGTAAAAATACAGGTGACTTTCCTATAGCAAATTCTCTATCATAACCGGTCATCTTTTTAAAGCCACTATTTACCCAAATAATTTGCTTATCACTGTTTGTGATAACTAAAGATTCATAAGAGTTTTCTTTTAAAATAGAATTGAAATTGTTTCCCCAATCAAAATTGTTGGCTAGTTTATGTATCTGTTTAAGATCGTCAGCAAATGTATTAACTGTAAATAAATCTTGAATCCCCCAGCTTAGCAAATTGACACTTTGCGTTTTATTTTGTGTAATTAAAGAGCTAGCTTCTTTGTATTTATCATCATCTAAAGAAGATAAATAGGTATCTAAGCACATCATATCATTTAAATCATTCTTCATAAAACTATACTTGTCTTTTAATATTTTGCTGGGCCAATATTTTCTGAACTCTTTTTTATAAAGTCACGTAAATCGTCATTTGCTTTTTCCAAGTCTTCTTTTCTAAGATACATCATATGACCACTTCTATATCCTTTAAAACTTAAACGATTTTTAAATTTACCACTTGGATCTATTTTTCCCATTGTGTATTTAGCAGCAGAATAAGTAGTAGCACCATCATAGTAACCAGATTGTACTAATACATTTAAATATGGGTTTTGAGCCATAGATTTACGTAGGTTTTCTCTAGCATCGTTATTACTAAAGTCCCAAGGATGAACTGAGCCAAACATATTATACTTTACATCTGTTTTAAATTTTAAAACATTTTGAATGTAATAGTTGATTGCTGGTGTAAATGAATGTAACCAAGAAACTAATTCTGGACTATAATCAGGAGAACTACCAGTTTCTCTTCTGTCAATACCTAAATATCTGCTATCTAAACGCCCTATAGTTTTTCCAGATGTATCTCTTAATAATTCTTTCCAAAAATAACGGTTTGGCACTTCTAAGTTGTGTTTAAGTATTACTTCCTTTTTAATTCCAGAATAATATGCCATTTTTTCAGCAACAGCCTCTTTTTCTTCTTTAGATACATAACCACCTTTTGCTAAAGCTGGAAGTAATTTATTAATTGCAAAACTTTCAGATTCTGGTAAAATATCTAATAAATCTTGCTGTTGTAATTTTTGAGGTAACATTTTGTGATACCATGCAGCTGCAGTAAAATAAGGGAAGTTAATAGCGTAATCTTCAGAATTTTTAGTTCTTAAAAGTTGGTAATCTGCTGGAGATACCATAATTACACCATTTAAATACATCCATTGGCTATTTTGTAATTCATAAGCTAATTGCATTACACGGGTACCACCATAACTTTCTCCAATAATATATTTAGGAGAATTCCATCTATTATTCCTTGTTATAAAAGTATTTAACCAACCAGCTAAGTATTTAGCATCTGCATTTACACCAAAAAAGTATTTTTTATCTAATTTCTTTTTCTCCTTTACTATAGGTCTAGAATAAGCTGTGTTTACTGGGTTTACAAAAACAATATCAGCTACATCTAATATTGAATACGGATTGTCTTTTATACCATAAGGTTGTATAGGATTTCCTTCATCATCAATTTTTAAAATTTTAGGTCCAGTATAAGCAATATGCATCCAAACAGAGGCAGAACCAGGTCCACCATTAAAAGACATGATTAGCGGTCTTTTTTCGCTATTATTTACATCTGTTCTTTTGTAGTAAGTATAAAAAAGAGTTGCTTTTATAACACCATTTTTATCGTATACAGGTTGTGTTCCTGTTTGAGCTTTATACTGAATCCTTTTACCTTTAATTACAACAGAATTAGTAGTAATTACAGTAGAGTCAATTGGAACTCTATTGTCTTGTCCAATTGCAATAATTGAAAATGATAAGGCAAATAAAAAGATGATTTTTTTCATAGTATTGTTAGTTATGAAAGTTAAAAGTATTAAAACTTCTCAAAAACACCTAATCCAAACAATGCAAAGTCGTATTTAACAGGGTCATGCTTGTCAAACTTTCGTAAGGTTGTATCCAATTCAACTAAAGCTTTCCAGTCGTTTTGCTTTCTTTTTAAAATACCAAGTTTACGAGCAACATTGCCAGAATGTACATCTAATGGGCAATGTAAGTGAGCTGGAGAATGTGTTTTCCAAATTCCAAAATCTACCCCAGTTTTGTTATCTCGAACCATCCAGCGTAAGAACATATTAATTCTTTTAGAAGCTGAATTTTTTAAAGGATCAGAAACATGTTTGAGTGTTCTATCTAAATAAGGGATTTCAAAAAATATTTGCTTGAAATTATGAATGGCTAGTTTATAATTATCATCTTCTTTAGTAGATAAAACAGCTTCTAATCCATTGTGATTTTTATAGATGTTTTTTAAAGATTTGATGAAAAATTTAAAATCTTCAGCATTAAAAGTGCGGTGAACAAAGCCATCAAAATTATCTAAGTCATCTTCGGTGTGATTCATGACAAAATCGTAAGGAGAATTACCTAGTAGTTCTGTCATTCTTGAAGCATTTTTAATAATCATTTTACGATTTCCCCAGGCTATTGTAGCTGCTAAAAAACCGATGATTTCTATGTCTTCTTTTAAACTAAACCGATGCGGAATTTGAATTGGATCACTATCAATAAAGTCTAGATTATTATATTTTAAAACTTTTTCGTCTAAGAATTCTTTAAGTTCTGCTTTTGTCATTTTTATATTGAATCTCCCGCAAAACTAATAAAAACAAAGAAAGCGTTATAAGTAGCGTGCAAAAGAATACTCCAAATTAATCCAAAACGAACTCTAATGAAACCTAAATAGCCTCCTAAAATTATTTGAGGAGCTACTAAGATAGGAGCGAGGATAAGTACATTATTTGTTATTGGAAAATTGCTTAAGTGAATTAAACCAAAAGCAACTGCGAATACATAAAAAGCTATTTTAAATACTTTTTCTCCTCTAAATAAGGTTATTGGAGCTCTAAAAATCGATTCTTCTAACAAAGGTGCAACAATCACAGCAAAAAGGAAAATTTGAAGTTTAGAGAAACTTTTTATCAACCTTTCCATGGCATGATTACTCATATCTACCCAACCTAAATGTTCTATTAATACAAAAAGAGGTGATAAAGCTGCTCCAGTTAATATACTTATAATAAGTATGTGTAAGAATTTCTTTAAACGATATGTACTATTCTGATTAGCATCTTTTTCTAACACAGGATTTTTTAAAAAAGCAATTAGTTCGTTAAATGTTTCTATCATGTTCTAGTTGATTTGCTAATAAGTAGCTTAAAACATAAATTTGTTACACTAACTAATTATAATTCCGTCTTTCATAGTTAAAGTTCGATCAGCCATTTGTGCTAGTTCTTTATTGTGAGTAACTAAAACAAATGTTTGCCCAAATTTATCTCTAAGTTCAAAGAAAAGTTCGTGTAATTTTTTAGCTGAATTCGAATCTAAATTACCAGAAGGTTCATCTGCAAAAATAACAGAAGGTTCATTTATTAAAGCTCTAGCCACAGCAACTCTTTGTTGTTCTCCTCCTGATAATTGACCAGGTTTGTGATTTTCTCTATGCGATAATCCTAAAAACTCTAATAGTTCTTTGGCTCTTTTTTCAGTAGCTAATTTTGATTTACCTCCAATATATGCTGGTATGCATACATTTTCTAAGGCAGTAAACTCCGGAAGTAACTGATGAGATTGAAAAACAAAACCAATGTTTTTATTTCTAAAAGAAGATATTTCATTATCATTTAAATCTTTAATAGATACATTATCAACTAAAAGATCATAATCTTGTTCTTTTAGAGGTTTATCTAAAGTACCTAAGATTTGAAGCAATGTTGTTTTTCCAGCTCCAGAAGGACCAACAATAGCAACAATTTCTCCTTTTTTGATATGAAGGTTTACACCTTTTAAAATTTCAACATTACCATAATGTTTATGGATGTTTTTAGTAATAATCATAATTCTGAATTCAATGTAACGAAAGTATAAAAAAGAAATAAGATAAACTTTAAAGCTTATCTTATTTCAATCTATATATAATAAACCCTATTATAATATATTTTTAAGATTGTTGTAATCGATAAAATAAACCAATCGAACAGAGAATGTATGTCTGTTTGCCTCATCAAATAAACTATCTAGATTATTAAAAAATGTTTGATTGGCATTATCATTAAAATTAGAAATAGAATTTCTGTAAAAAGCTATTAGTTGACTACCTGGAGCAAATTGCCAAACATAATTAAGATCTAAATTCCAACTGTTAAAATTAACATCATGATTATCAGAATAAGAATTAGCTTCTAACAAACCATTATCAGTATTTAGTTTATAGAATTGATCTTGATATGGAACTTTACTCCAGTTATGACGGAATGTTAATGATAAGGATGATTTGGTGCTAAAACTATATTTCCCAGAAAGAGAATTATTGTAAGAAGATTGATCTCTTTGCCCAAAAATAATATCATCATTATCTAAAGTAGTTACATAACCTTGATCGCTATTCGATTTATTAAATCTAAAGCCATAGATTAGTGAGAACTGGTTGTTAAAACGGTATCTTGGTGAAACTCTAAAACCATATCCTTCTCTTGGATTGTTTCTGAAAAAAGTATAGTACCAGCTATAGTCAATAGCAAACTTTTTTCGGTAATCTGTAGACCCCCAATGGTTAATATTTAATCTTTGAGGTCTATTAAAAAAGATACCACTTTGTGTTCCTTGTCTTGGTTCGAAAAAGTCTTTTGATTCGGTACCGAAATTTAAATTTCCTCCAAAACCAAAACGACCTCTTGTTTGTGATGAAAAAGATAAACCAGCATTGGTACCAGTATAAGTACCTGGGGTATGTAAAAAGTTTACATTGTAATATAGGTTTACTCTATAACTATTAAAGATTCCTTTTGGTTTTAATAATCGATATCCCACAAAACCATAGATTCTTTGTCTGTTATTTCTGAATAAAATACCTAAATCATTAGGATTGTAATCTTTGTTTTCAAAATTATAACCAATTTCCCCTCTCCAGTTTCCAGATTGTTTTCCAATACTTGTATCAAATGAATATCCAGTATTAGGGTTATCTACATCATCAGTGATGTTTGTCATTTTAAAAGAACCGTCTATATTGTAGTTACTACCTTTATCTTCAACATGCCATAATAATCCAGTAGCATTGGCATCTCTAAATCGACCATCACGAGTAACATTGGTATTTATTAATGTTATTGAAGAATTTTGATTAAACTGTTGATCGAATACAATGATATTATAATTAGTTAACGGACTTGTAACTGTTTTATAGCTACTAACATTTTTTATGGTTTCCGTTCCATTAATTATTTGTTCTGTTTTTGTAATAGTTGCTTCAGTTTTATCAGTTATGGCATTGAAAAAACCAATCCCTAAACCTTTTTTAGTTCTTCCTGATATTTTTATAGCATTTAGCATTTTTACATCAGGGTAATCTGTGATTTCTTCATTAACCTTTCTACCATTAGTAAAATCTTCGTCGTCAATTAAATTCCTTTCACCAGAGAATTGATCTATAGGACTTCCTCCAATTCTTCTTGAATAAAATAATCGCCCTTTCGTAAATAATTCTGTTCCTTCAGTAAAAAATTGACGCTGTTCACTAAATTGTTGTTCAAATGGTCCTAGGTTTAGTGTAACATTATCAAAAGCGGTTTGACCAAAATCTGGAATTAAAGTAGCGTCTAATGTAAAGTTTTCTGTAATTCCATATTTTACATCCATACCTACACTCCAATCAAAATCCGTATCTCCATCAAATGAAGTTACCGTTGTAGAAGCATAAGGATAAAAACTCAATCGAGTAGGAGGTTTTATATCTTTAAAGTTTTCAACTAAACCATCATATTGAGTCCAATTTCCTTGTGTGTTATCTATATGATTCCAAGTATAACGGGCATTTAGGTTTTTTACATCTCTATGAAAATTAAATCCCCAAGATTGTACAGGTCTATTAGCAAAACGCAAAGCTCTATATGGTATTTTCATTTCTACAGACCAATTATCTTCGTTTATTTTTATGGCGCTATCCCAAACAGCATTCCAGTTAAAGTCTTCATTATTGGTAGAAACTTTTGAATCGGCTTGTACTCCAGATGCTGTAACCACAAACATATTAGGGTTTTGCCCATCGTCATTTGGATTAATTAGCATCATAAAAAAATCTGAGTTCCCAATTCGATCTCTATTATTAAATTCTGCGGGGATTTTAGAAGGATCAGGAGCATACATTACAGCACTAACATAAATAGCTTCATCGTCATACACCAATTTAACTTCAGTTTTGTGTGTATTTGGTTCAGCTTCCCCATTATTAGGTCGCATCATTACAAAATCTTTTGCAATTGGAGTATTATTCCATGCGTTGTCGTCTAAAATACCATCTATTTTAGGTGGTGAATCAACACGTGTAGCATTAATTTTTTTTCTGTTTTTGTTAACTTCTTGAGCACTTATCCCATTAGAGATAAGAAGAATAGCGCTTATTAATGTCGCGATTTTATACATAGTTGATTGATAGAGTAATAAGGTTGAGCTAAATTATTTATGATTTCATGAACCAAATCATAAAATCATGTTAATTAGAGTAAAGACATGTTAAAAAACTTAACGTTACAATTTAAACGTTAAAGATATGTGAAAGCATAATTCTAAGAATATCATATGAAATACTACAAATTAAAGGGCAAAATGTAATGTAATATCATTTGAATTTGTATTTTTGTTCGACTTTTAAAAATTCATATCTAATGAACTTACACGAATATCAAGGTAAAGAAATATTAAGCAGTTTTGGCGTTCGTATTCAACGCGGGATTGTTGCAAATACACCAGAAGAAGCTGTTGAAGCAGCAAAAAAATTAACTGAAGAAACTGGAACTGGTTGGCACGTAATTAAAGCACAAGTACACGCAGGTGGTCGTGGAAAAGGTGGAGGAGTTAAGTTAGCTAAAAACTTAGATGAGGTAAAAAGTATTTCTAATGATATTTTAGGAATGATGTTAATTACTCCTCAAACTTCAGCGGAAGGTAAATTAGTAAACCAAGTTTTAATTGCTGAGGATGTTTATTATCCTGGTGATAGTGAACCGAATGAATTTTATATGTCGGTTTTATTAAACCGTGCTACTGGTAGAAACATGATTATGTACTCTACAGAAGGTGGTATGGATATTGAAACTGTAGCAGAAGAAACTCCTCATTTAATTTTTACTGAAGAGATTGATCCTGCAACTGGATTAATGCCTTTCCAAGCTCGTAAGATTGCTTTTAACTTAGGTTTAAGTGGTGCGGCTTTAAAAGAAATGGTAAAGTTTGTTACAGCTTTATATACAGCTTACATTAAGTCTGATTCAGCAATGTTTGAAATTAACCCAGTGTTAAAAACATCTGATGATAAAATTATGGCTGTAGATGCTAAAGTAACTTTAGACGAAAACGCTTTATATCGTCATAAAGATTATGCAGCAATGCGTGATATTCGTGAAGAAAACCCAATTGAAGTAGAAGCTAAAGCTGCAGGTTTAAACTATGTAGATTTAGATGGTAACGTTGGATGTATGGTAAACGGAGCTGGTTTAGCAATGGGAACTATGGATTTAATTAAGCAAGCAGGTGGTGATCCAGCAAACTTCTTAGATGTTGGTGGTACTGCAGATGCTCAACGTGTTGAAACTGCTTTTGGAATTATTTTAAAAGATCCAAACGTAAAGGCTATCTTAGTAAATATCTTTGGAGGAATTGTTCGTTGTGATCGTGTTGCTCAAGGTGTTGTAGATGCTTATAAGAATATGGGAGACAAAATTAATGTACCTATTATTTGCCGTTTACAAGGAACAAATGCAAAAGAAGCAAAAGAATTAATTGATAATAGCGGAATGGAAATTATCTCAGCTACTGAGTTCCAAGAAGCAGCTGATAAAGTTCAAGAAGTTTTAGGAGCTTAAAATTAATTTCTTAGTTATATATTGAAAACGCTTTACAAAATTGTAAAGCGTTTTTTATTTTGAATTAATTTTTATTAGTAGCGAGTAGTTATAAACTATCTTTTAAGACTTTAATCTCATCACGTAGCTGTGCAGCGACCATAAAATCTAATGCTTTGGCTGCTTCTTCCATTTGTTTACGTTTGTCACGTATTCGCTTTTCTATTTCTTCTTTAGGTAAAAATTCTAAATCTTGCTCAGCTGCTTTTTGAGTAGCATTATCGTAATGATAAGAAGTAACTGTATCTTTCGATAGAGTATCATCTATTTTCTTATTAATCTGAGTTGGAGTAATTCCGTTAGCTGTATTGTAGTTAATTTGTTTCTCTCTTCTTCGGTTCGTTTCATCAATAGTACGTTGCATACTATTAGTAATTTTATCAGCATACATTATAGCAACTCCATTTACGTTACGAGCTGCTCTTCCTATAGTTTGTGTAAGTGATCTGTGCGAACGTAAAAAACCTTCTTTATCGGCATCTAAAATAGCTACTAAAGATACTTCAGGTAAGTCTAAACCTTCACGTAATAAATTAACTCCAATAAGTACGTCAAATAAACCTTTACGTAAGTCCTGCATTATTTGAACACGTTCTAGAGTGTCTACATCAGAGTGAATATAGCGACAACGAACTTGTATTCTAGTTAAATATTTTGCTAATTCTTCCGCCATTCGTTTGGTTAATGTTGTAACCAATGTTCGTTCATCTTTTTCTACACGAATTTGAATTTCTTCAATTAAATCATCAATTTGATTCAAACTAGGACGAATTTCAATTACTGGATCTAGCAGTCCTGTTGGCCTGATTACTTGCTCTACAAAAACACCTTCTGTTTTTTCTAATTCATAATCAGCAGGGGTTGCAGATACATAAATTACTTGATTTTGAAGTAATTCAAATTCGTCAAACTTCAATGGTCGATTGTCCATAGCCGCTGGTAATCTAAAACCATATTCTACTAAATTTTCTTTTCTACTTCTATCTCCACCATACATGGCATGTGTTTGTGGAATGGTAACATGACTTTCATCTATTACCATTAAATAGTCATCTGGAAAATAATCTAGTAAACAGAAAGGACGTGTTCCCGGATCTCTTCCATCTAAGTAACGCGAATAATTTTCTATTCCAGAGCAATAACCTAATTCGCGAATCATTTCTAAGTCGAATTCAGTTCTTTCTTGAAGTCTTTTAGCTTCCAGATGTTTGCCTATTTCTTTAAAATAGTCTACCTGCTTTACCATATCTTCTTGAATTTTATGGATAGCATTTTGTAGTATGTCAGGTGATGTTACAAATAGATTGGCAGGGTATATTGTTAGTTCATCTAATTTATCAACTACTTGATTTGTTTCGATATCAAAAGTTTCAATTTCTTCAATTTCATCCCCAAAAAAGTGAACTCGATAACCACTATCTCCATAAGATGGGTAAATAGTAACAACATCTCCTTTTACCTTAAATGTTCCACTTTTAATTTCAACTTCTGTACGAGCATATAAACTAGTAACTAATAAGTGTAAGAACTTTGTTCTTGATATTTGTTGATCTACTTTAATTGGTATTACATTTTTCTTGAATTCATTTGGATTTCCAATACCATATAAACAAGATACTGAAGCTACTACTAATACATCTCTACGACCTGATAATAGGGAAGAAGAGGTGCTAATTCGCAAACGCTCTATTTCATCATTGATAGATAAATCTTTTTCAATATAAGTTCCCGTAACTGGAATATAAGCTTCTGGTTGATAGTAATCATAATATGAAACAAAATACTCAACAGCGTTGTTAGGAAAAAACTGTTTGAACTCAGAATATAATTGGGCAGCTAAAGTTTTGTTATGTGCCAAAACTAAAGTAGGTCTGTTAACTTCTGAAATTACATTTGCAACGGAGAATGTTTTACCAGATCCAGTAACCCCTAAAAGAGTTTGGTATTTTTCATCTGATTCTATCCCGTTTACAAGTTGTTTAATGGCTGAAGGTTGATCTCCTGTAGGCTTAAATTCTGAGTGTAGTTCAAAGTTCATACAACAAAAATACGTATACTTTTATTGAAATACTATTTGTTTTATGTTATAGTCAACTTCAGAAAATTTATTTCCGTAATAGAGCAAAATGACTCTTTTTTATTCGAGTTTTACCATATTTATCAACTAAAGTAGCATGATACCAGTAATCAGTTGAAGGAAGTTGTTTGCCATTATAAATACCTCCCCAACCTTTATGATTTTTACTAGGTATTACAGCAACCCTTTTTCCATAACGATTGTAAATATTAACTGATACAGATTGGAAAAAGTCATTATCAATACCCAATATTTTCCAGGTATCATAGATGCCATCTTGATTTGGAGTACAATGTTTTTGAAAAAAAATTATAGGTATTTCATCAGAATTTGTAATTCCACATCCGTTTTTATCTCTTATACTTATAGTATATATACCTATAGCTAAGTTAGAGAAAGTATATGTTAAGTTTTCAATACCAGTATTGTAGCTATTAGAGTTGTTTAAAGCATATTCATAATTGCCATCTCCTTCAACTGTTATTGTTATACTATTGTCATTTAAAGTATCATCAATAGGAACAATATTTACAATTAGTGCTTTACTAGAGGTTGTAACAGTAAAAGTATTATATCCAGAGCATGGAGCTTCAGTTAATGAATTATTTGTAAAAGCTTCCACTTTGTAGGTCCCTGCATCTGAAGCTTTATATATTGAATTTGTAGCATTTGGAATGAGTTCTCCATTTCTATACCACTGATAACTATCTAAAGCATTACCAGTTGAAGCATCTAAATCTACCGTAGTCGTAGGAGTATTTTCTTTAGGAACACTAAGACATAAGAGAATGGGAGAGGGATTACCTTTAGGAACAGGTATAGATTCTATAAATATTTTAAAATTAGCTATAGTAAAACATGAAGAAGCAGAATTGGGTGTTATTCTTACATAAACATCTGAATTGTTGGTGAATAAGTGGTTTTCATAAGGAGGGATTAATGCATTAATATTATTATTAGCATCATTAAAAGTTCTATAAAAGTTAATAGTATGAGTATTAATTGAAACTGAAGTGTTTAATGTAGTTATTTCATTTATTTTTTTTGAAAAATCATAATAGCCATTCCCAGACCCCTGACTATTTGTTGCATTTTGATTGTTAGCATTGAGATCAGTTTCACATACATATACATCTGCTAAATTACTAGTTGAATTAGAATTTATAACCCTTAGAGTTAATGAGCCAGTAGCAAAACAATTATTATTGTTAGAAGAATTAAAACTAACTCGTACAACAATTGTTTCAGGGTTAGTAGTGTTTATATAATTAGTTTTGGGTAGCGGATTTAAGAAGTTAACATCAGTTTGATCAAAAAAATCTACAGTTACGTTAGTAGCGTTATTAGTTAGTTCAGCTTCTTTAGAGGTTAAATCAAAAGTGGTTGTTTGATCAGATGGATTTGAATCATTATCACATTGTTCAAAATCGGGGATACTAACAACTGTTGGTTGTGATACAAATTCGATATCAGCATCAGCAGTTAACGTAGTGTTACATGCATCGTTCAGTTCGATAGTAAGCTCATAAATTCCTGGTCCAAAATTAACATCATTTGTTGTTAATATAGAATTTGTTCCAATAACGTTTCCATCTTTAACCCAAGTATAAGTTGCTCCAGGTTCTATTCTACCAGCTTTTAAGTCATAATCTCTTCCTGAGCAAAAAAACTGTTTTTCATTACTAATTACTAAATCGTTAGCTGCATTTAAAATCGTTGTTGGTAAAAAGTAAGATTGTATAAATGGAGGAAGTCCTTGTGATGATTCTCTTCCGTTTAGGTTTACTCCATTATGAACATAGTTTATTGCATTTTTCGGGTTTTCTGGAGAATTAATAACTCCCAAAAAGTTTTGTCTATTTACGGCATGATAAATTTTACCATTTGGACCTATCTGTAAAGCTCCTCTGGAACCTTGATAGGTATAAAAAGGAGTACCTCTTGAATCGTTAATATCATTAATATCTGGAGAAGATACATCAAACTGATATAGGTTAGCAGTTCCTCCATTTGAAGAAATACCTGTAGAAACGTATAATTTATTTCCTGTTATTGAAAACTCAACACCATAACCATCATTTAAATCTAAATCTAGACGCCTACCATTGGTTATTATACCAGTGTTTGTATCTAATTCGTATATATAAGTACCAGATTCAGCTGTTGCCATTGCTAGTTTAGTTCCATCAGGAGAAGCTTTTAAATAGCCTCTACTAAACATTGCTCCTAAAGTATTTATGAGGCTAGATTGAACAGGTGTTGTATTAACACCAGCAGTAGTAACTTCATATGCATAAAAATCAGTTGTATCTGCTGTAATCACCCAAATAGCATCACAGCTTTTACCAATAACGGCTGTTATTTTTTCGGTTGCTGTACTAACTAAAGGAGTATTTTTAGTAGTAATATCTCCATTACCACCATTCAAATTCATGTCTACTATTGAATAATTAACTCCATGCATATTATTTTCTTGTGCATCGACAGTAAAGAGATAATAAATATTATTAATTGTTGGATTTGGAACTATCAAAGCAGATTGTGTACTAGAGCTATTACCTAAAAGATTAGTACCATTAGGCATTACATTGTGATTCCTATCCCAAACTGTTGTACCATCTGAATAGAATAATAAGTTTCCATTTGTATCAGAAATAGTAGAGCAACCTTCAAAAGTATTTAATTGTCCATTTAAAAGCGCAGTTGGGTCTCCTGCACCAAAATCAATTCCAGCATTTCTACCGAAATACCAAATATTAGCTTCATTTTGCGCAGATGTTATTAGAGAGGTAAGCAGGAAAAAAGTGATAATTACTTTCTTCATTTTAATAATTTGTAGCTAAATGCAAATTTACTTAAAAAAGAAAGTTTATAATACAGGTTTTTTCCTTAACTATTTGTTTACTATGTTTTTATGTGTTTGTTTTTAGTTTTTTTGAAGAGAGAAATTACCTTTTTTCTCAATGATATTTCCTTTTAAGTCAGTTAATTTTGCATGAAACCAATAATCATTTGGAGGAAGAGGTTTACCATTAAAAGTTCCATTCCACCCATGTTCAGCATTTTGATCATTGAAAGAATATAAAACTTTTCCAAATCTATTAAAAATTTGTACTTCTATATTCTTAAAAAACTTCGATTTAAGACCGTAAATTATCCAAGTATCATTTTTATTATCACCATTTGGAGTAAAAAAGTTAGAATAGCCTATAACACTGACATCTTTAGATATGACTGGTTCACATTTTTTTAAATCTCTCACATAAACGATACCTATACCTGGAGTTACTTGATTAAAGGTATGAGAAGTTCCACTACCAAAATAATTAATATTATCTAAAGAAAATTCATAAGAACTGTTACCATCAACACTAATATAAATGCTATTGTTTTGTTCGTCCTGAAAATTAATATCTAAATTGACAACGGTAGGAGGAGAAGGGTTTTCAACAGTAAACTCTTTACTAGTAGAACATTCTATTCCGTTTTCAGTTTTGTATACTGTAAGCGAAAAAGTTCCTGTCTTAGTTAGAGTAAATTGACTATTTGTACTTAAAATATTATTGTTACTATCTTTCCATTCAAACTTGTCATTTTGACTTCCTCCTGTTAGTATTACTGGAGGATGAATAGTTGGATTAACACAAATAGTATAAGTGTCTTGAAGATTTATATTGAGTGAAGAATTAACTACCAGATCAACAGGTTTAATACCACCACAACCAAGGTTATTATCTATTCTTAACCAAATTTGTGATGAATCAGAATCATATGAATCATCAAGTTTATTATTAGTGGTTTGAGCATCAATAAGAGTTTTATAAAAGCTTAAACCAATAATGTTTGTTAAATTGAGTTGATTTATAATATTTGTTTCTGCTTGTTTAAGATCAAAACGACCAATATTATTCCCTATAATATCATCAGAATCTTCACAGGTTATTATAGGTTGTATATCATTGACATTTATAAATGAAGATATAATCTCAAAACTACCAATAGAGTAACATCCATTTTCGTTTATGGCTCTTACATATATTGTTTGCGTAGGAGATAGGTTTTGATAACTTTCGGGTGTATTTATTCTTTGAGTATCATTAATAGCATCTGTTTGATTTTCGTAGAAATGATATTCTATAGGATCATTAGCTAAATATATTTTACTACTTATATTATTTAAGTTAAAATAATCAGTACCGTCATTGTCAACGTCACATTGTATTAAACTAGTATTTATTTCAAGTTTAGGTAAACTAAAAACCTCTACTTCTTTATAAAGTGTAATTTTTTGTAAGTTGCTTAGTTCAACTTCTGCCTTCGAAATGTATTTTCCAGGTAAATTATAGGTGTGATTTGGATTAATGGCATTTGAGGTGTTACCATCTCCAAAATCCCAAGCTATTGAATTAACAGGTAAAAAAGAATCGACAGAGAAATCGAAAGAATCAGAAACACACCCATTTTGTACGTCTATTCTGTTTCTAAAATAGGATTGAATAAAATTAGGCAAACCATCATTTGACTTTTTTCCGCCTAAATCTATAGCGTCTTCTATAAAATTAGCGTCATGACCTTGCGTTTCGGGAAAGGTAATTTCACTTAGAAATTGACTGGGGTTAATGGAATTATTTTCATTAACTGTTTTTGCAACATAAATCCTACCATTACTTGCTAATTGTAAAGCGCGAAAATTATATTGAGCAGATTCAACAAGTAATGTTCTTGTTTTAATTGATATTACTGTATCTAGAAAGAAAAATTGATAGATATAACTTTTACCTCCTCCATCACAAGAAAAGTATAACACTTTGGAATCTTGAGAAAATTCAATTCCATAATTTTTACCAAAGACAAAAATTTGTGGAGAAGAACTAACTTTTTTTCTGTAAGTAATTTCTGCTGTTGTAGAATTAAAATCATATACATAAACAAAAAGTTGATATTCGGCTATAGCAATATGTTTCCCATTAGGTGAAACTTTCATATATCCTAATGAAGTTGTAGTTTCTTCTTGTTCAGAAACAACGGGTATTGTATTAATACCCGTATTGTCTATTTTATATGACATAAAAGTATTAATTGGTGATGATGGAAGTGAATTTTTATTACCAAAAGTAATTAGCCAAATATCATTACCATTTGCATGATGTACTGCTGTAACTCTCTCTGAAGCTGTATTTCTTAAGAGTCTATTTTTAGTTGTAACTCTACCTAATGGGTTAGAACTGGAAAACTCTACTTCAGAATAATATATTCCTGCTGTTATTAAAAGTTTTGATGATCTTTGTTTACGTGTTGTAATTACGTAATATATATTTGGGTCACCGGGTTTAGGTATAATTAATGAAGATTGTGAATTATCAATTTCTCCAGCTAAATCATTACCGTTATCCATTATTTGATGATTCTTATTCCATATAGTTTCACCATTGGTATAAAATAGTAAATCTCCATTAGAATTAGAAATGGAAGAACACCCTGCAGGTGCTTCCATTTCACCATCATTTTTTACGTTAAGAGTTCCGTTATTAAAGCTTATCCCACCTTTATTTCCAAAATACCAATTGTTAGTTTCGTTTTGTGAAAAACAAAATATGGGGAGAAATAAAAGGAGAAATGTAGTAGTTAATTTATTCATAGCTAGAGAATTATTATGATTCTCCAGCTAATTTAATAAATTATTTTCTTAAAACGGAGAAATGCCCTTGATGTTGGTGCATTTTCCCTTTTCTATCTACTAGTTGAATTTTAAACCAGTAATCGCTAGAAGGAAGCTGTTTACCATTATAAGTTCCATCCCAACCTTGGCTATCTATAGGGATGATAGCTACAATTTTACCATATCTATCTACTACGGTAATATTACTAGAAGGGTAGAAGCTAGAGTCAGCTCCTTTAATTTTCCAAGTATCATTTTTACCATCTCCATTAGGAGTGATAAATTTAGGGTATTCTATAACAGAAACTTTTAATTGTGCATCTGGTTTACAACCATTTTTATCTCTTACAATAACGTTGTAAAAACCACCGTAGATATTGTTGAATAAAGGATCATCTTGAAAACCAGTCATATTGTTATCTTCATCAACAATAGCAAACTCATAATCCCCAATCCCTAAGTTTTGATTTTCTGTAATTATTTTAATCGAATAGTTATCAAGACCATTGTTATTAGTGTCGTCAACAATTACTATATCATCATCGTTTAAAGTAGGAGCAATAGATTCGTTTACTACAATTTCTCTACTTCTAGAACAACCAGTTCCGTCTTGCATTGTTGCAGTTACTACATAAGTTCCACCTTTTAAAACATCTAAAAACGCATCAGTACTAAGCACGTTAGGATCTCCTTTTATAGTCCATTCATAGCTATAAGTAGCATTAGGATTAATAGGTTCTAATCTTGTTTGAGGATTATTTAAACAAACAATCACAGGAGTGTCTACCGTAAAAGCAGGAAGAGGGTTGATAACAATATTGAAGTTCAAATCATCATGAACACAAGAAGTTTTAGTATTAACAACTCTTACATATATGGTTTGATTGTTAGCCGTATTTTCATACTTATTCTCATCTAAAGGATTACTTCCCGATTGAGCATCAGCTAAGCTACTATGAAATGTTACATTGTAATTACCATGATCAGTTGTAGGGTAATTAGCTAAAATTTCTGGGATTTTATTTTTCAGAGTAATATCTCCATTAATACCATTGGTATCATCATTACTAGCGTCTGATTCATTATCACAATCAATATAATTTACAATATTCAAAGGAATATTAGGTTCAGGCATTATAACCAATTGTAATGTAGCGATTCCATATCTACAACCTGTAGTTCTATCCAGTAAGCTAATATGTATAATTTCTGTAGCAGGATCGTCACTTAATAAATTCGCAGGGAAATTAGTAGTGGCCGGATCATTCGAATAATTAGTTTTTGATAATGGTAATACACCATCAATAGCATTTTGTAATGTTCTGTGATAAGAAACTTCAAATAAATTCGGATCTCTACCATTTAAGATGTCAGCATCTCTTTGCGATAAATCGATATTTTGAGCTAATCTATTTCTAGGGTCACCATCACTAGGAGTAGCTACATCACAAACCTCTAAGTTAGGAATAGTATTAGCTATTGTAGGAAGAGGGTTAATGATAATATCAAAAGTAACATGGTCGTTAAAACAACCAGTAGTATTATTTACCACTCTAACATAAATAGTTTCTCTATCTTTAGTTTGATTTGTGTAATTAGTATCGTTAGGAATAGGATTGTTTCCTGTATTAGCGTCAGCAGCACTTGTATGGAAAGTTACTGTAAACCCTGTCGTTTGAGTAGGTCCTAAAATAGTATTAACTCTATCTCTTAAATTAATACCAACATTAATTCCATCATCAAAAGCACCACTATTAAAGTCATCACAAAGTTCAAAATCTAAAGGTTTATTAGAAATTGGAGGTTGTTGTGCCCAAATAGTAAAACTACCAATACCAGTACAATCATTATTGACAGTATTTATAATCTTGATATATAAAGGCTGTGGAGTTTGAGCAGGAACATTTTTGTTTCTATAGTTAGTTAGATCAGGGATAGCATTTAAAACAGCATCTCTATCAGCAATAGTTTCAAAAATTAAAACATCTAAGTTAGGACGAATTGCAGCAGGGAATAAAGCTTTTACATCGTTAACAACAGAACTGATATTAAACGTTGTAATTCCATCAGTATCATCATTGTTGGCATTATCATTACCATCTGCATCTAAAAAGTCATCACAAGTTTCAAAAGGAGTGTTGTAAGCAACATCAGCAGAGAACCCAACAATAATTTCTACTCTAGAAATGCGATAACAATTTTTATTAGAAATTGTTCTAACCCATATAACATCTCCATTAGTAACAGGGTGTGCTGTAATGTTTGTTATTTCAGCAGTATCGTTAATGGCATCATTTTGAGTAGGGTAATACTTAAATGTTTCATTCGCATGATTAGCAGAAATATTCATTTGAGATAGTGTAAGGTTGATGCTCGTATTTAAATCAGCATCAGTATCACATTGCCTAACAACTATAGGGTTATTCACTACTGGTAATGGATTTACAACTAAATTAAACGATTTAGAAGTATCATTACAAGCAGGGTTGTTTCTGTTTTCTACTCTAACGTAAATTGTTTGAGAATTAGCTGTAGCATTCCTATATGGAGTATTTTTATCAATAACATCAGTGTTTTTATCAGTATTAGCTCCAGCTAGAGTAGTGTGATAAGAAATTTCATAAGTTGCAGTAGGAAGTGTTCCTAGGATTTCATTGTCTTTAGAGTTTAATAAGAAATTATTAAAGAAGCCATCTGTATCACCACCATTGGCAGTATCATCACATTCTTCATAATCAACAGGTGTTTGTGGAATAGGTTGACCAAAAATTTGTGATTTAAAAGAAGAATCAACAAAGCAATTTGTTGCAGTTCTATTTCTTATTCTAACATAAATAGTGTCATCTGCTGTATTATTTACATGAGTAGAAGGTGTTGTAATTTGAGTAGTGTATGCTGCATCTGAGTAAAATAATACTTCAAATGTTGTATTACTCTGACCTGCTAAAATTTCATTTGTTTTAGTTGTTAAATCTATATTAGTAGCTAAATTATTACTACAAGTTAGAAGAGGTGCTATAGCAGTATTGTTTACTGGAGGGGTAGAAAATTCTAAGGTAACATCATCTTCATCACTACAAGTTCCAGTAGTAATTTTACAGGTATATTTTCCGTTACCTAAATTAGCTAAATAACTTTGGTTTGTAGCTCCAGGAATTATGACATCATCTTTTAACCATTGGTATGAATCTGCGGTGACATTTGAAGATAATAATTTTTCTGTACCACAAACAGAAGTATTTGTTGCTGTTAGGAAATCTGTTCCAAGGTTTAAGCCTAAATTAAAACTTCCTTTTTCTAAAAA
Source organism: Tenacibaculum sp. Cn5-46 (assembly GCF_022347705.1). NCBI lineage: Bacteria > Pseudomonadati > Bacteroidota > Flavobacteriia > Flavobacteriales > Flavobacteriaceae > Tenacibaculum > Tenacibaculum sp. Cn5-46. Next base: position 440,011 of record NZ_JAKRGD010000003.1, on the reverse strand, counting down.
CACAGCTGAATCAAGTCTACTATCTCTATTATCAGCAATTACTAATTTTATATGATAAGTAACATTAGGTTTAACTTTTCCTTTTGCTGTTAAAACGACTGTTCTTCCATCAAAATTAGTATCTCCCAAATTATTACCAGCAAAATAAGCAGGATTTACAGCAGCACAACCTGCACCTCCAGGAATAGGACCGTGTACATTTGTTACACTTACAGGTGTTGTGGTACCAGGTAATACAGCTAAATTTGTATAAGTTGTTGTACCGGATTCTCTTAATAAGAACGCGAATCCATCGGCATAACTACATGGATAATTATTTTGATATTCTTCTGAAGCCATTAAGTATCGGAAACTTATTTCATCAGATTTAGGGACGAAGTCAAATTCAATTACACTGGCATCAAGTAAATTAGGTTCACCTAATGAAGCACCTAAATCTGCATCATTATTTCCAGTGGTACCAGAATCTAAGCTTGTAGAACCAGCTTGTCCTATAGAAAAAGCTTTACCTGTTGAAATAACAATTCCTTCTTTAAAAGGGAAGCTACTTCCAGGTTTAGCCTTAAAGTATCCATAACTTTTATTTTGTGTATCTGTCGGAGTTCCAAAAACGGATGACGTTATATTTGTAACTGTAGCACAACTATTGCTAATTAGAACTTTTTCAATAAGATCTTGAGGGGTGTATTCTGCTTCTGCTTGTCCAGCTGGATTTACATCAATTGTTTGCGCTTTTAGGGAAAAAGAAGCAATAAATAATAATATAATACTTAGAGGTAGTTTTGACTTCATATTTTAAAAAAAAGTATGTAACAAATAAAACAATTAAAATTCAGTTTTCCCTACTTTTAATGAAATAAAAAAGAGAAAACTGAACTAATAAATTTATTTTCTTAGGATAGAGAAATGTCCTTGATGTTGGTGCATTTTTCCTTTTCTATCCACTAGTTGAATCTTAAACCAGTAATCGCTAGAAGGAAGAACTTTTCCTTTATAAGTTCCATCCCAACCTTGGCTATCTATAGGGATGATAGCTACAATTTTACCATATCTATCTACTACGGTAATATTACTAGAGGGATAAAAGCTAGAGTCAGCTCCTTTAATTTTCCAAGTATCATTTTTACCGTCTCCATTAGGAGTAATAAATTTAGGGTATTCTATAACAGAAACTTTTAATTGTGCATCTGGTTTACAACCATTTTTATCTCTTACAATAACGTTGTAAAAACCACCGTAAATATTGTTGAATAAAGGATCATCTTGAAAACCAGTCATATTGTTATCTTCATCAACAATAGCGAACTCATAATCTCCAATCCCTAAGTTTTGATTTTCTGTAATTATTTTAATCGAATAGTTATCAAGACCATTGTTATTAGTGTCGTCAACAATCACTATATCATCATCGTTTAAAGTAGGAGCAATAGATTCGTTTACTATAATTTCTCTACTTCTAGAACAACCAGTTCCATCTTGCATTGTTGCAGTTACTACATAAGTTCCACCTTTTAAAACATCTAAAAATGCATCAGTACTAAGCACGTTAGGATCTCCTTTTATAGTCCATTCATAGCTATAAGTAGCATTAGGATTAATAGGTTCTAATCTTGTTTGAGGATTGTTTAAACATACAATCACAGGAGTATCTACAATAAAAGCAGGAAGAGGGTTGATAACAATATTGAAGTTCAAATCATCATGAACACAAGAAGTTTTAGTATTAACAACTCTTACGTGTATTGTTTGATTATTAGCAGTATTTTCATACTTATTCTCATCTAAAGGATTACTTCCCGATTGAGCATCAGCTAAGCTACTATGAAATGTTACTTTGTAATTACCATGATCAGTTGTAGGGTAATTAGCTAAAATTTCTGGGATTTTATTTTTCAGAGTAATATCTCCATTAACACCATTGGTATCATCATTACTAGCGTCTGATTCATTATCACAATCAATATAATTTACAATATTCAAAGGAATATTAGGTTCAGGCATTATCACTAACTGTAATGTTGCAATGCCATATCTACATCCCGTAGTTCTATCTAATAAGCTAATGTGTATAATTTCTGTAGCAGGATCATCACTTAGTAAATTAGCTGGAAAATTAGTTGTAGCAGGATCGTTAGAGTAATTGGTTTTTGATAAAGGTAACACCCCATCAATAGCATTTTGTAGTGTTCTGTGATAAGAAACTTCAAATAAATTCGGATCTCTACCATTTAAGATATCAGCATCTCTTTGCGATAAATCGATATTTTGAGCTAATCTATTTCTAGGGTCACCATCACTAGGAGTAGCTACATCACAAACCTCTAAGTTAGGAATAGTATTAGCTATTGTAGGAAGAGGGTTAATGATAATATCAAAAGTAACATGGTCGTTAAAACAACCAGTAGTATTATTTACCACTCTAACATAAATAGTTTCTCTATCTTTAGTTTGATTTGTGTAATTAGTATCGTTAGGAATAGGATTGTTTCCTGTATTAGCGTCAGCAGCACTTGTATGGAAAGTTACTGTAAACCCTGTTGTTTGAGTAGGTCCTAAAATAGTATTAACTCTATCTCTTAAATTAATACCAACATTAATTCCATCATCAAAAGCACCACTATTAAAGTCGTCACAAAGCTCAAAATCTAAAGGTTTATTAGAAATTGGAGGTTGTTGTGCCCAAATAGTAAAACTACCAATACCAGTACAATCATTATTGACAGTATTTATAATCTTGATATATAAAGGCTGTGGAGTTTGAGCAGGAACATTTTTGTTTCTATAGTTAGTCAGATCAGGGATAGCATTTAAAACAGCATCTCTATCAGCAATAGTTTCAAAAATTAAAACATCTAAGTTAGGACGAATTGCAGCAGGGAATAAAGCTTTCACATCGTTAACAACAGAACTGATATTAAACGTTGTAATTCCATCAGTATCATCATTGTTGGCATTATCATTACCATCTGCATCTAAAAAGTCATCACAAGTTTCAAAAGGAGTGTTGTAAGCAACATCAGCAGAGAACCCAACAATAATTTCTACTCTAGAAATACGATAACAATTTTTATTAGAAATTGTTCTAACCCATATAACATCTCCATTAGTAACAGGGTGTGCAGTAATGTTTGTTATTTCAGCAGTATCGTTAATGGCATCATTTTGAGTAGGGTAATACTTAAATGTTTCATTCGCATGATTAGCAGAAATATTCATTTGAGATAGTGTAAGGTTGATGCTCGTATTTAAATCCGCATCAGTATCACATTGTCTAATAATTACTGGGTCATTAACTATAACAGGTAATGGATTTACAACTAAATTAAACGATTTAGAAGTATCATTACAGACAGAGTTATTTCTGTTTTCTACTCTGACGTAAATTGTTTGAGAGTTAGCTGTAGCATTCCTATATGGAGTATTTTTATCAATAACATCAGTGTTTTTATCAGTATTGGCTCCAGCTAGAGTGGTATGATAAGAAACTTCATAAACACTAGAAGGAAGTGTTCCTAAAATTTCATTGTCTTTAGAATTTAATAAGAAATTATTAAAGAAGCCATCTGTATCACCACCATTGGCAGTATCATCACATTCTTCGTAATCAACTGGAGTTTGCGGATTAGGATTTCCTGTAACCACTAATTGAAAAGATTTAACATCAAAACAAGCATTTGGAGCTATTATATTATGCATTCTAGCATAAATGGTTTGATTACTAAATGCAGTTGGATTTGTGTATGGATTTGCTATGGCATTACTATTAGAATTAGCATCAGCTTGAGATAGAAAGTATTTTACTTCATAAATAGCATTGCTTTGACCGTTTAAAACTTGTGGAGTAACTGTAGCTTGTAAATCAAAAGTGTTAAATCCATCGTTATCTGTATCGCAATAGAAAATATCATTCGGTTGAGTTGCCGATGTAGGTTGGTAAACTTCCAGCTTGAAAACTCCTTCCAAAGTAGTCGCATTTCCACAATTATCTGTTAAGCTAACACTTAACCTATAATCACCAGCATTAGCTGGAGTTAAACTAGGTAGTGTTAAATTACTAGTTGTGGCTATTGGAGTGGCTCCATTATTAAAGTACCATTCGTAATCAATAGTAGTTCCTGTTTGAGCTGTAATACTTTCTGGAACAACTATTAAAGATTCTCCGATACAATTTTGTTCAGTTGTATTATTAAGGATTTCACCAGTAGCGTTATCTGTTATTTCTATAGGTAATAATAATGAAGATAGAAAAGGAGGTAACCCTTGACTGGCTGTAGCTCCTCCTAATGAAACTGATAAATGAGAATAATCACAAGCAGCGCCTAATTCTTCTGGTTTATTTATAACACTTATTCTATTGTTTTGATGACTAGTCCAATAAATTTTACTGTCAGGTCCTAATTGTAAAGCTCCTCTGGCGTTAAAATATGTATGTACAGTAAATCTAGAGTTATTAACTTCACTCATGGTTGGTTTTGTAACATCAAATTGGTATAAGTTTTCAGTAGCACTACTAAATTCACCAGTTGAAACATACATTCTTCTACTTGAAGCAGAAAACTCCACACCATAAGCACTTTCAAAATTAGTTCTTATTAGTTGCGGAGTTGTTTCATTATTATAATTTGTAACTCTTCCTGTTTTATCATCAAAATTAAATAAATAGGCTCCACTAGTCATGTTAGCCAAAGCTAATTTGGTTCCATCAGGTGATACTTTTAAGTAACCTCTGGGATCATTAACTGTTAAATTATTAATAGTAGAAATAACAGGGTTTGCTTTATCTACACCATTTTCATCAACTTTATAAGCAAAAAAACTACCACTTGTAGAAAAGGAAATAACCCAAAAGGTATTACATTCGTCTCCTCTAACAGCAGTTACTTTTTCACTCCATTGACTTTTTAAAGAAGGAGTATGTAATACTACTGGTCCGTCTACAATATCCCCAAAACTACCATCCTTGGTCATGTCAATGGTATAATACCAAAACCCCTTTTCACCAGCTGTTCCTAATTGAGCACCTACAGTGAAAAGATAATAGATGTCGTTTTTTTTAGGTGCTGGTACAGTTAAAGCAGATTGTGAACTTGATGAATCTCCTTTTAATGTTTGTCCACCACTAGTAACGTCAGAAAAAGGCATTGGAACATTATCTCGATTCCATATGGTTAAATTTCTCGCATTAGGGCTAGGAGCACCAACATAAAATAATAATTCTCCATTAGCATTTGAAAAAGAAGAACAACCCTCTGTAGTATTTAACTGACTATTACTTACTGGTACAGGTGTGCCTGTGTTGAAATCAAGCGCAGCATTGTTACCAAAATACCAAAAATTTGCTTCTTTTTGAGAATAAATTGATATTGAAACTAATAAAAAGAGTAGTAGTAATGGAGTTTTTTTCATTCTTTTAAGTAATTTTCCGCTAATATAGAACAACTAAACTACTTAAAACGTATTATAAATCTCGTTTTTTTAACAAAAAATATGAAGCATATATAAAAATAGAGGTCCAAACTAATACAATAAAAATGTTTAAAAAGCTAACAGAGTAATCTTTTGTAAAGTTTTCACCTATTTGATTAGCAACAGATTTAACAGCTCCTAATCTAGTAAAAGGCTCTTTAATTAGATTAGCCATTGCTTCTAAAGGAAAAAATTGCATGATTGATTCTACTGCTTCACTGGTACTTGTTTTTAAATCTTTAAAACTCCAAAATAAATAGCCTTTAAAAATACTTTCAATAATTAACCATACAATCATCGCAGCTACTGCAAATGCGGATCTTTTTATTAGAATACCCAGGAATAACCCAAAAGAAAAGAATCCAACTAGTTTAACAAAGAAAGCTACCAAATAACTAAGATCAGAGAAAATAATTGATAGTTCATTAAAATCTGAATATATAGCTCCAAGAATTAATGAGACAACAAAGACAAAAAGTGTTGAAACAGCTGCAAAAACTATTACTGTGTAAAACTTAGAAAGTATAAACTCTTTTTTACTTAATCCATCAATCAAGTTTTGTTTTAATGTCTTATAACTGTACTCGTTTGCCATCATAGAAACTATTACAAGTAATAAAAAGAACTTGAAAATAGCAGCCATATAAGTGTTAAAGTGCCATATATACGGGAAATTGAATATACCTTGCTCTGCTAAATGAAATTTTATAGGGCCAATGTCAAATTTAATAGCTGCAATTAAGGCTATGGAAGTTAATAGTCCAAAATATATGATTGAAAGAACCTTACTGGCTCTATTGTGTTTTAATTTATGAAATTCTATATATAAAAGTCGTAACATAGTATGTTGTGTAGTAGGATTAGTTATTGTTTGTTAAGTCTAAGAATTGCTGTTCTAAGCTAGGTTTTCTTTTTACTAAATGAGAAAGTGTTATATTATTTTCAAAAAGAAATTTATTAATTTCAGAAGAAGATAATTCATTATTTAATAAAGCAATGATATGACCGTTTTCTTCTTTAATGTTACCTATTGCTGGGTGCTTTTTTAAGGAATTAATTAAGAACTCGTTGTTTTCTGAGTTTAATTCGAAAAAACCATTAGAAGTAGTCATTTCATCAACTCTACCACTATAAAGTTTTACACCATTTCTTATTATTAAAACATGTGAACAAACTTTTTCTACTTCATCAAGCAAGTGAGAGGCTAAAAGTATTGTAGTTCCATTTTTAGCTATCTTTTTTATTATCTGACGAATTTCGTGAATCCCTTGTGGATCTAATCCATTAGTTGGTTCATCTAGAATTAAAATTTCAGGGTCATTTAGTAGGGCAGAAGCAATAGCTAATCGTTGCTTCATACCTAAAGAGTAAGTTTTAAACTTGCTATCTTTTCTGTCAAAAAGATTTACAACTTTTAATTTCTCTTCAATTTTATCATGAGAAACACCTTTTATTTTACAAATTAGCTGTAAATTTTGAACAGCAGACATGTATGGGTAAAAGTTAGGGCGTTCAATAATTGCTCCAACTTTTTTTAAAGCATCATGAGTTGATAAATTACCGTCAAACCAACTGAATTCTCCAGATGTTCTGTTTACTACATTTAAAATAATACCTAGAGTTGTTGATTTACCGCTTCCGTTGGGTCCTAAAATCCCGTAAACGTTCCCTTTTTTTATGTCAAAAGATAGGTTGTTAACAGCATGGACGTTCCCATATTTTTTATCAAGGTTTTTTATAGATAAAATTGTTTCCAAATTTGTTTGAGTTTGTTGATTATATGTATTTGACGATTAATCAGAATTATTGTTACAATTTATAAAAAAAGAAAAGACTTCCTAATGAAAGGAAGTCTTTTCTCTTTTGTTTTCTTTGATGTTTTTTTAAGACTTGTCTATTAACCTGAATCCTTCACCGTGGATGTTTAAGATTTCAACATTCTCATCATTCTTTAAATACTTTCTAAGCTTAGCAATATAAACGTCCATACTACGAGAAGTGAAATAATTATCATCTCTCCATATTTTAGTTAAAGCTAATTCACGAGGCATTAAGTCGTTTTTATGAATAGCTAGCATCCTTAAAAGTTTACTTTCTTTTGGAGATAATTTTTGAGTTTCCCCACCATTAAAAGTTAAATGACGTAATTTAGAGTTAAAATCGAATCCACCTATTTTAAATTCAAACTCATCAGTTTCGTTTGACTTTTCATTTTCTTTTCTTTGTAAGATAGCTTTGATTTTGTGTAATAAAACTTCAGAATCGAAAGGTTTATTTAAATAATCGTCAGCACCCACTTGATAACCTCTTAAAACATCTTCTTTTAAAGTTTTAGCTGTTAAGAAAATTATTGGGATTTCTTTATTGGTTGTTCTAATGTCTTGAGCTAATGAAAATCCATCTTTTCGAGGCATCATTACATCTAAAATACATAAATCATATTCTGCATTTTTAAACATGATTAACCCATCTATACCGTCTTTAGCATGTGTAACATTATAATCGTTTAATGCTAGGTAATCTTTTAGGACAGTTCCGAAATTTGGATCGTCTTCTACTAATAGTATTTTTTTACTCCCCATCTTATTTTAAATTTATATTAATGGTAATTTAACCGTAAACAAGCTTCCTTTGCCTTTTTCACTCTCAACGTGTATGGTTCCTTGATGGTTGTCTACAATTTCTTTTACATAGGCTAATCCTAAACCATGACCTTTTACGTTGTGAATATTTCCTTTATGCTCTCTATAAAATTTATCGAAAACATATTTCTGAGCATTCCTGCTCATTCCTATACCTTGATCTTTTATCTTAAAGATAAAGTATTTATTTGTACTTTCTGTATAAACATCAATTTTTGGTGCACCATCAGAATACTTTAAAGCATTTTCAAGCATATTAACTACCACGTTTGTTAAGTGGAATTGATTTCCTAATATTTCTGTTGAAATAGCTTTAAAATGTGTTGTTACACTTCCTTTTTTATCATTTATTAATAATTGAATGTGTTCTATAGCTTCTTCAATAATGTCGTGAACATCAATAGCATCCTTACTAATTTCTATTTGATTTTTTTCTAATCTAGAAATTCGTAAAACATTTTCAACCTGTCCGTGCATACGTTTGTTTTCGTCACGAATCATTTGAACATAGCGTTTTACTTTGTCTTGATCCGATATGATCTTAGGGTTTTTAATAGCATCTAAAGCTAAGTTTATAGTAGCAATAGGTGTTTTAAACTCATGAGTCATATTATTTATGAAATCTGTTTTGATTTCAGATATTTTTTTCTGACGAATTAGTTGATACAAGGAAGCAGAGAAAGCTGCAATAATTATACCAATAAATAACAATGATAAACCTAAAATTTTCACCATCCCTGAAAGTAAGTTCTTACGTTCGTTAGGGAATCTTATGTATAGTTTATATTTACTGTTTCCATCATCATCTTCAAATAGAGGATAACTAGTGTCGTTAGGTTTAATATTGAAATAACCAGATTTTAATTGCGTAGCAAACCCATCCTCATATACGCAATATTTAAAATCTTGGGTTATATTCATTTTTGCCAATTCCCGTTTTATAGTTTCGTTTAGCTGTTTGTTGCTAATTCTTTGGTTAATAGGGTATATTCTTTTACTCTCTCTAAATACATGTTCTAATTGTTGCTTGTTCCAATTATTGTAAAGCTTGAAAGTTGAAAATTGACTTTCGTTATTAGATCTTCTAAAATCTTTGTTTTCAGATTTTATAATTTGAGAAAAATAAATGTCTTCTTTACCAGTGTAACGCTTAACAATTATAGAATCATTATTAACAAAATCTCCTGGTATTTTAAAGTTTTCCTCTAAAATAGTACTACCAAAAGAGAATTTTTTCTTGTTGGTTGTATCTATCTGTTGAAATAAGAAAGTCTTTATTTCAGCATCTGTTCTAAACTTATTGTTTTCAAAAAAATCTTTACTATTTTGAACAAATTCCGTGTACTCTCTATCTTTTATACTTTCAGAAGTACCAGCTAAAGCAATAATTACATTATTGTTAAATTGTTGTTGTTTGTTTCTAATAGCATCTTTAATCCAATATACTTGAACAGAGATTATTCCTATTAATGAAATACTCATTAAAACAACAATAAGCATGAAAATTTTCTTACCCATTATTCAAAAATAAATCAATAAAGTGAAGGGATGTTTTCTTTTAACTTAGATTAACAAAGTTAGTGTAAAATTAAGACAATTTTAAGAAAAAACATTAATTAAACGTAAATTACCACAGGTTTTTTGTTAAATTATTGTGGATTTTGAAGACCTGTTCGTTGCTTTTGTTAATTGTCAGGTTTTCAATTATATAGTGGGATTGTAGTGTTTTTTTAGTTTGATTCCACTGATTTTTTATTCTACTTTTTACATCCTCTATATTTGAATTATCTCTTTTTAGAACACGCTCAATTCTAATGTTTTCAGGAGCAGTTACGGTGATTATTTTGTCGCAAATATGATTGCTGCCATTTTCAAAAAGAATAGCATTTTCATAAAGTATGTATTTCTTTTTTGAATTGTTATCAATAAAGTTTTGTAAATGCTTGTTAACAACTGGATGAACGATAGAGTTTAATTTAGTTAATTTGCTTTTGTTTTTAAAAACAATATTAGCTAAATATTGTCTGTTTAATTGATTGTTTTGGTAGGTTTCTTCTCCAAATTCAGTAATTAAACGGGATTTAATTTCTTGAGAAGAAGTCATTAGTTTTTTAGCTTCTTCATCAGCAATATACATAGCAACGTTTTCAAATTTGGAAAACATTTTTAAGATAGTTGATTTTCCGCTACCAATGCCGCCTGTTAATCCTACAACCATATTATTTATGAATTAAAAAATCTATTTTATTTGGAGTAATTCTTACAGAAGAAACTAAGTCTGAAGAGATGATTAATTTTGGAGTAAGGTAGTTAGTGCCGTTGTTTTTTATTTGATGATAATTACATTCAACTTTAAATAAATCTGGAGTAACTTTATTGAAGTTATTTAAACTTACTTTGTAAATTAATTTTACTTTCTTAGGGTAGATGTTAATGCTTTTAGGGGCGTTTTTAACAGAAATAGGAACTTCAACTTCACCTTCTGTAAATTTATCTACATAAACGTTAACTTTTGCGGAAGTGATATTTGTTTTAATCTTTCCTTCTTTTGGGAATAAAATAGCAGATTGAATACTTTTATTTTCTGAAATGTTTTCTAAGTTAATTTTTTCAAGCATCAATGAGTTGATGTTTTTTAAAAAAGTTTCATCCCCAGAAATTAAAATACTATCAGGAGTAATAGTAGTAGGACTAGAGTAATCATAACCTAATTGAAAAGTAGTGTTAAGATTCGCTATTAATGGAACTTTTTTTGAATATAATGTTCCTATTTTTAATAAGATGCTATCTTTTTGAATTAGAGTTAATTCTGTTCCGGATTTTAATTGATCTTGAATATCTTGAAATATATTTTTTGATAAAAAATAGTAATCATTTCTGCTTTTTTTAGAAAGCTTCTTTAGGCTAAGCTTAATGGGTTTATTAGCAATTTTAGTAGAAATTAAATTAAACCCAGTTCCTTTTATAAGTACAGGTAGTTTTTTTAGAGGAGGGGAGAGTAATATTTTTTTTTGAGGTAAATCAGTATATACTATTTCTAAGTTTGAAATAGAAGTGTATTCTTTAGATAGGTTTATAAGTAGCCAAAAAAGGATAGAAGCTATTAAAAAACCAAAAAAGGTTTTAGGTATGTTGAAAGTTTTATTCAAAATTTAAATATTATGCAATCTACATAAAAAACAAAAAAGTGAGCTTATAAGCTCACTTTTTTAAAATATAGGAATACTATTTTTTCTCTGTAGTATTATATTTTTTACTAAGCTCCATTGAAATAGCTGAGCGTTCAAACTTAATTTTACCAGCTCCAGTTTCTATAATCACAGTATTATCTGAATCGTTAATTTCGGTAATTTTACCATGAATTCCACTAGATGTTACTACTTTAATTCCCTTTTTTATTGTGGTTTGGAATTGTTTTTCTTTTTTCTGACGCTTCATTTGTGGACGAATAATCAAAAAGTAAAAAACACCAATCATAGCAATAAAAGGAAGCATATTCATAATACTTTCTTGTGAGCTTGCTTGTAAGAAAATGGTTGTAAACATTAAGCTTTCTTTTTAGGAGTTACCATACCAGAAATTTTAAGAATTTCTCTTCCTTTTTCTGTGTTAGTAGATAAAGTTATTGACTTAGATTGTTTGTTTGGTTTTCCGTTAGTGTTAAAGCTTACTTTAATATCTCCAGTTTTACCAGGTGCAATAGGGTTTCTTGGCCAAACAGGTACAGTACATCCACAGCTAGCTTGAGCATTAGTGATTACTAAATCTGATTTACCAGTGTTTGTAACAACAAAAGTAGTCTCAACAACTTCTCCTTCATTAACGGTACCAAAGTCATACTCTTCTTTATCAAAAGAAACAGTTGGAGCACCTAAGCTTATAGAAGTATCTCTTTTTTCTGCTTTCTCAACATTCTCCTTTTTTACTTTTGATGATGCATTTCCTTGACCACAAGAAACTAACATTCCTGTTGAAACGAATAATGCTATTGCTATTGCTATTTTTTTCATTTTAAAAAATATTTAATTTATTCTGTTGTAAAAATAATAAATTATAACAAACCTCTACCTATTTTAACCATCTTATCAGAGGCTAAATAGTCTTTTGCTAATTTATCTAAAACTCCATTTATAAAATAACCACTTTTGTTTGTAGAATAATCTTTGGCTAACTCGATATACTCATTAATACTTACTCTACTAGGTATAGAGGGGAAATGTAAAAATTCAGTAATAGCCATTTTAATAATAATCATATCAATATCTGCTATTCTATCAGCTTCCCAGTTTGGAGTTTTGTCTATAATATCTTCTTCATATTTATGCTGATTAAGCATTGTTTTTGTAAACAAGTTAGATACAAACAATTTATCTTCATTGTCTTTATAAAGACTTCCTAAAATAAAAGGATTTTGTGGTTTTTGTTTGTTTAAAGATTTAATAATCCAAGTGTTTACAAAAGGAATATCATCAATCCAAGAAATCATTTTGTCTTCAAAGTAATCAGCTAGCTTTTCATTAGGAGCTACTATTTCTCTAAAAAATTCAATTACAAAAGCTCTATCTACATTATATGAATCTTCAACAGTGTTCATGTATTTTTTATACATGTCGCTATTCTGAAGTTCATCTAAAAGGATTTTGATGTACTCATCATCAAGTTCCCAATAGTTAAGCTTATTTAATTCTACATAACCTTCTAAGCTAACGCTTTCGTTTAATAGATTAATAAGTCTGTTGTTGATAAATTTTTCGTTAGGATTTAAATCCTCTTTAGTCGCAAGTATTTTCTTTTTTGAAAGTTCAATTCTTTTACGAGCTAATTTTTGTACTTCTACTAATAACTGAAGGTTTAAAACATACAAATCGTACATTTTTTGTATGCTGTGTTTTAAAAACTTTTCTTCCTTCACCAAATCATCACTGTGTGATTGTTGCATCGCATAAACCGATTGCATTACTTTAACTCGAATGTGTCTTCTGTTAATCATTTTAAAGAACTTTAAAAAAAAGAGCGATAGAAATTGTTTCTAACGCTCTGCAAAAGTAAAACTTTTTTGTTTTTTATCTAGCTATTTTGCTCTTTTTTACGTGCATCAATTCTTGATTGTGCAATATTGAAAGCAGCTTGATGTGTAGTGATATTTTCTTTTTCTGCTAAATTGAAAATCTCTAATGTTGTATTGTAAATGTTTTCAGTTCTTTTTAAGCTTTCAGCTTTGTCATAACCAACTACTTCTGCATATACATTAATGATTCCACCAGCATTAATTAAGAAGTCAGGAGCATAAGCAATTCCTTTTTCTTGTAATAATTTACCGTGTTTTAATTCGTTTGCTAATTGATTGTTAGCAGCACCAGCAATAACTTTAGCTCTTAATTGAGAAATACTCTCATCATTTACAGTTGCACCTAAAGCACATGGAGCATAGATATCGATATCTAAACCGTAAATATCGTTTCCTAATACTACGTTTGCACCATACTTTTTGCTTAACTCCTCTAAACGAGCTTCGTTAATATCATTTAAGATAACTTGAGCACCTTCATCAGTAATGTGCTTAACTAAAGTTTCTCCAACGTGACCAACACCTTGCACTAATACTTTTTTACCGTCTAAGTTTTCAGAACCAAACTTATATTTAGAAGCAGCTTTCATTCCCATATATACTCCGTAAGCAGTAACAGGAGAAGGATTTCCAGATCCACCAATTGCTTCAGAAACACCAGTTACGTGAGGAGTAACTTCACGGATAATATCCATATCGCGAGTTTCCATTCCAACATCCTCAGCAGTAATGTATTTTCCACTTAAAGAATTTACATACTCACCAAACTTACGCATTAAAGCATCGTTCTTTTGAGTCTTAGCATCCCCAATAATAACAGCTTTACCACCACCAAGATTTAATCCAGTAATAGCCGATTTATATGTCATCCCACGAGATAAACGTAAAACATCATTTAATGCTTCCCACTCGCTTTTATATTGCCACATTCTAGTACCACCTAAAGCAGGTCCTAAAGTTGTGTTATGAATACCAATTATTGCTTTTAATCCTGTATCTTCGTCGTTGCAAAAAACAATTTGCTCGTGATTATCGAAAGAAAGTTGACCAAATACTGGGTCGTTCTTAAGATCTTTAGTATCAATGATTTCTGATGTCATTTTTAGTTGTTTTTTAATTTGAGACTGTTTTATAAATCTCAAAAATTCGAGTGCAAAAGTAAGAAATCGTCAAAACATAAGCAAAAAAAGAGAACTAAATTATGTTATTATTAACAAAAAGCATTTGTTAGTTTAATTTTTTTATTTAAACATAAATTTAAAATTGAAAGCATTACAATATCTTAATAAATACTTTGTAAAATATAAATGGAGATTACTTTTAGGAGTGTTAATTACAATATTATCTAAAATTTTAACACTTAAAATTCCAGATTTTGTTGGAGACTCTCTTAATGTAGTAGAAGATTATCAGTTGGATAAGTTAACAGAGCTATCTGAGGTTAAAACTATACTACTTAATAATATATTGTTGATTGTTGGAGTAACTCTACTAGGAGGTTTTTTTACTTTCTTAATGAGACAAACCATTATTGTAATGTCGCGTATGATTGAGTTTGATTTAAAAAACGAGATCTATCAGCAATATCAAAACCTATCGATTAACTTTTATAAAAAGAATAGAACAGGTGATTTAATGAATCGTATTAGCGAAGATGTATCTAAAGTACGTATGTATTTTGGTCCAGCTATTATGTATTCATTAAATATGATTATATCATTTATTATTGGTTTTACTCAAATGTATGCAATTTCGCCAAAGCTTACTTTTTATACAATGATTCCATTTCCTGTATTATCGATATCAATTTTTATATTGAGCAAGCAAATTAATAAAAGGAGTACAATTGTTCAGCAGTATTTATCGAAGTTAACAACGTTTAATCAAGAGTTTTTTTCAGGAATTAATGTTGTGAAATCATATGGAATAGAAAAAGAAGTGATTACTTCATTTGATGAGATTGCAAACCAAAGTAAAGAAAAGAATATTGATTTGTATAAAGTTCAAGCTTTGTTTTTTCCTCTTATGATATTGTTAATAGGAATTAGTAATATTATTGTATTGTACATAGGAGGAACACAATACATTGCTGGAGAAATTCAAGTAGGGGCTATTGCAGCTTTTGTTATGTATGTAAATATTCTTACTTGGCCAGTGGCGGTAGTTGGTTGGGTTACTTCTATGGTGCAACAAGCAGAAGCTTCACAACAAAGGATTAATGAATTCTTAGAGCAAGTTCCTGAAATAGAAAATACAGTTGAAGAACCTACAGAAATAAAAGGAAAAGTAGAGTTTAAAAAAGTATCATTAACTTATGATGATACAGGCATTACCGCGTTGAAAGGTGTAAATTTTACTATAAATAAAGGAGAAACCTTAGCTATATTAGGAAAAACAGGAAGTGGGAAATCTACAGTAATAAATCTGATTTCACGTTTATATGATGTAACAGAAGGTGAAGTATTAATAGATGGAGAAAATATTAAAACTCGTAATCTAAATGATATTAGAAGTCAAATAGGTTTTGTACCTCAAGATCCATTTTTATTTTCAGATACAATAGAAAACAATATAAAGTTTGGTAAAGAAAATGCTTCTGAAGAAGAAATTGTAAAAGCAGCCAAAAATGCTGTAATTCACGATAATATCATTGGTTTTAAAGACGGTTATAAAACTATTTTAGGGGAAAGAGGGGTAACGCTTTCAGGAGGACAAAAACAACGTACTTCTATAGCAAGAGCCATTATAAAAGATCCTAAGATTTTAATTTTTGACGATTGTTTATCGGCAGTAGATACAGAAACAGAAGAACAAATTTTATCAAACTTAGAAAGAATATCTAGCGATAAAACTACAATTATTATAAGTCACAGAGTTTCATCAGCTAAGAATGCAGATAAAATTATAGTTTTAGATGAAGGAAATATAATTCAGCAAGGTATTCATAATCAATTAATAGAAGAAGAAGGATATTATAAAGAATTATACGAACAACAACTTTTAGAAAAAGAAATGTAGTGTTTCGTATTGTCAAGTCAAATATTTTGTTAGATTTGTTGAGCAATTCTAAGTAAACAACTATTATTTAAGAAACGAATTATGAGCGAGAGAGTAGAACAAGAAGAAATTTTTTCACAAGTTTTAAGAGCAGGGAGAAGAACGTACTTTTTTGACGTTAGGTCTACAAAAGCGGATGATTATTATTTAACTGTGACTGAAAGTAAGAAATTTACTCATGATGATGGTTCTTTCCACTATCAAAAGCACAAGATTTATTTATATAAAGAAGACTTTTCTGACTTTAAAGAAATGTTGAACAAAGCAACTGACTTTATCGTAAACGAAAAAGGTTCTGAAGTAATTAGTGAGCGTCACCAGAAAGATTATAAAAAAGAAGAAGTAGCAGAAGCAAAAGCATCTACAGAAAGCTTTACTGACGTTTCTTTCGAAGATATTTAAGCAGAAGAAACTGTTTAGCGTTTAATATTTAGCGTAAAGAAATTTTATGCTTTTAATTGAATGCTTAAAAAAATCAATTCAAATTCAATTTACACACGAAAACCACCATTGAAATCAACATCAATAGGTGGTTTTTATTTTTGCCAAAAGGAAGTAAGTTTATAAAACTTTCCTCATGGTTGAAGTTTTAGCAACTGTTTCCTTCCATTCATTTTCAGGATTACTATCTAATGTAATTCCACCGCCAATAAACACAAATGCTGAATTATTTTTAATCTCCATGCATCTTAGGTTTACAAAGAGTTCCGATGTATTTTGGTTATTGTTGGTTAAATTTAATTCACCTAAAAAGCCAGTATAAAAGCTTCGGTTGTAATTTTCATTATCTAAAATGAATTTTTTTGAAGGCTCTAAAGGTAAACCACAAACAGCAGGAGTAGGGTGTAAGGCTTTTATTAATGTTGAGTTTTCAGCATTTATAGTTCCCCTAATTATTGAACGTAAGTGTAATAAATTTCCTGCTTTAATAGTTTCAGTTTTGGAAATTTTAATCTCCTTAGAAATTTTTGAAACTCTATCATTTATATAGTCTGTTACAAATTTTTGTTCTTCTATTTCTTTTGTTTTCCAAGTAACATCAGTAGTTCCATTAAAAACTTGTGTTCCTGCTAGTGACATTGTTTTGAAATGAGTACCTTCAATTTTAACTAATGTTTCAGGGGTTGCACCTAACCACATACCAACTTTAGGATGATACCATAAATAAGTAAAAGCGCTAGGATAGTTTACCAAAAGTTTCTGAAAAGTTTCAATAGCGTTAAAAGAATTAAGTTTAACTTCTTCTTTTCTTGATAAAACAACTTTTTTAAACAAGTTATCACTAATAGCTTTTACACCTTTTTCAACTAATTCAACATGTTCTTTTTTAGAAGAATTGTTTAAATCAAACTCTTTTTGCTGAGATACTTTAATATCTAAATCTATTTCTTCTTGAAAAAAAGACGATTCTGTTTCAGGAATTAAAATAGCAGAGTTGTTGTTGTCAAAAGGAGCAAAAACAAAACCACTTTCTCTGTAATTTTCAGAAGTGTATAAAGTATCGTTTTTTTGAAACCAAGCTTTTAGTATTGTAGTACCTGATTTTCTGTAAATAACAAAAGGAAGCCCGTTTTCTAATGCTTTTTTTGTTGCTGAGAATATATTCAATCTATTTGATTTAGTAGTTGTTGTTTAATTTCGTTAAAGTTGCTCCAAATAAATCCATGTCCAGCATCTTTAATAGAAATTAATTTAAATTGTTCTTTGGGGAATTGTTGTTCTAAAAAAGTTGAGTTTTCATAAGGAACAATCCAATCGTTAGATCCATGAATACTTATAACTTTATTAGGAGAAGATTTCCAATTGTTTTCAAACTTTTGTAAATCTTTTTGATGAGACATTTTTTCTTTCGAAGCTTCTTGCCATATATCAGGAATTAACCATCTAGTTAATTTTGATTTGTATAAATTAACAGCCCAAGGCATTGGTTCTACTTTGCTGTAAACGGCTGGAGCTAATAAAATTGTTTTATTAATTTTTTCTTTAATAGCTAAAGCAATTGGTCCACCGTAAGAATAACCAACTAATATTGTTTTCTGATGATTTAAGCCCTGAATAATATGCTGTAGCATATCGCGTTCAAAAGCAATACTTTCTTGTACAGGATTTGCATCTTTATAGTTATATCCAATTCTATCGTATGAAATCATATTTACCTTACTTAAAAGTAAACTATCTTTCATATACTCAATAAAATCGGTAGACGAACCAATAGTTCCGTGAACAAATACAAGTGTAGGTAAAGTAGTATCCTTTTGTATAGTTAGTTTTCGGAATTTATAGTTTTTAAATGTATCGTAAGAAATAACAGGCTTTACGCTACTGCTTTTAAAACTGTCTGTAACTTCTTCATCAGACTTAGGAGCTGTAAAACTTGAAAATAAATAATAAAGAACTAAAAGAGCTACAAAAAGAATAGCTCCCATAATTTTTAATATTTTTTTTAATAATGTCATTTACTTTTTATCTAAAACAATGTTGGTTATTTTACATAAAGAAATTAAAGTATCTTCTTCATCTACCACTCTAACTTCCCATAAATGAGTAGTTTTTCCTTTATGAATAGCTTTTGCAGTGGCAAAAACAGTTCCTGTTTTTTTACTTTTTAAATGATTAATACTTAGTTCAATCCCTTTTACTATTTTATTAGGATCTCTTAAGAAAAAAGCAGAAGCAGAACTACCAACAGTTTCAGCTAAAGCAGCAGTGGCTCCTCCGTGCAATAATCCATAAGGTTGATGAACTTTTGGGTTTACAGGCATCTTAGCGGTAATAAAATCATCACCAAAATTAATAAATTCAATAGCTAAAGTTTCCATTAAGGTGTTCTTATTGTAGCTATTAAGTATATTTAGAGATTCTTGCTTATTCATTTTACTAAAATTATCATTCAAAAATACGTATTTTTGTGGCTACTAAAAATGATAGAATGTATAAAGTACGCGTAATTTTAGATACAGAAGAAGATGTAATCAGAACCTTAACAGTTAACGAAGGAAAATCATTAGAAGATTTACATTTTGAAATATCAAAATCATTTGGTTTTGATGGTCAGGAAATGGCCTCTTTTTACCGTACAGATGAAGGTTGGAACCAAGGAGAAGAAATTCCATTATTTAACATGGCAGAAGCTGGAGAAGGATTGTCAATGGCTACTTGTGTTTTAAAAGAGGAATTACCAAGTAATAATGATAAGCTAATTTATGTTTATGATTTTTTACAAATGTGGACTTTCTATGTTGAAGTAATAGAACAGTCTAATGAAGTGGTTGATGAAGCAAAAACAATTTTGTCGGTAGGAGAAGTACCAGCAGAAGCACCAGATAAAGAATTTAAAGCGGATGATTTGACAAAAGATTTAGACGACGAGTTTAATGATTTTGAAAGTTTAGATGATTTCGATTTTGATAATTATTAAAAAATATGGCACAATTCATAAAACTATATAGCGATAACCCAAGTCCAAAACAAATAGAAAAAGTTGTAGATGTACTACAAAAAGGAGGCTTGGTAATTTATCCAACAGATACTGTTTATGGATTGGGTTGCGATATTACCAATACAAAAGCACTAGAAAAAGTTGCAAAAATTAAAGGTGTTAAATTAGAAAAAGCAAATTTTTCCTTTGTTTGTAATGATTTGAGTCATTTATCAGATTATGTAAAACAAATAGATACACCAACTTATAAAATTTTAAAAAGAGCTTTACCAGGGCCTTATACCTTTGTATTACCTGGAAGTAATTCTTTACCAAAGGTTTTTAAGAAAAGAAAAACAGTGGGTATTCGTGTTCCGGATAACAACATAGCAAGAGCTATTGTTGAAGCTTTAGGAAATCCTATTGTATCAACATCTATTCATGATGAGGATGAAGTATTAGAATATACTACAGATCCTGAATTGATTTATGAAAAATGGCAAAACATAGTAGACGTAGTAGTTGATGGAGGCTATGGAGATAATTATGCATCTACTGTTATTGACTTAACTACCAGTGAGCCAGAGGTTATTCGTGAAGGAAAAGGAAGTTTAGACATTTTGTAAATAAACGATTATTTTCTTATCTTGTTGTAAATGAGATAGATGATGTTTATTTATGACGATACTTTACTGTTTACTAGAGCAATTTCCAAATGATAGCGGGCCAATTTACCAAGAAACAATAGCAGGCAGAATGCCTGTTGAACCTTTCAACACGTTTAGCAACCTAATTTTTTTAGCAATCATATATTATTTAGGTAAGAAAATATATGAAAGTAAAAAACAGCACTTGTTTTTACTAAGCTGTTTGCCTATTATTTTTATAAGTTGGGTAGGAGGTACTGTTTATCATGCAACTAGAAGCCATGAGTTTTGGATTATGTTAGATTGGATTCCTATTATGTTATTAAGCTTAATGGGAGTAGTCTTTTTTATCTTTAAAGTAAAGAAAGGATGGAAATCCCGATTATTAATTATTACTTCAATAATAGTATTATCCATTTTACCAAGGATGTTACCAATTCCTGAAGAGTATGACTCGTCAGTAAATTATTTAATCACAGCCATATCACTAGTAGGCCCAATTTTTTGGTATTTATATTTAACTCATTGGAAACACGCGAAACTAATGATATTGGCATGTGTTATATTTTTGATAGCAGTGTTTTTTAGAACTTTAGATAACCTAGCTATCATATTACCTATGGGGACTCATTGGCTATGGCATACATTTGGAGGTATTTCGGTATTCTTTTTACTTTATTATATCTATAAAGATGAAGAAGGCTTAGCATAAAGTCGAGAATTCTATTACTCAATAACCTTAACATGCTTACTATCTTTAAATCGTCCGGTAATTAACCAACCACCAAAGTCTTCAGAAACAGCCATAACTAAGGTGTTTTTTCCTTTTTTAAGAGGCAAGTAAATAGCATCAAAAAGTCCTACAGTTCCTAAATATCTGTAGTCTCTAGATCGCCACCTATTAGTTCCTCTATATATAGGCTTTCCATTAAGAAAAGCAACAACACGATCACTATAGCCAAATTCGAAAATTTTAGTTTGGGCTTTATCAGAATGGATGTCAATTTTAGTAAAAACCGTATTACCTAGTTTTCCATCCCTTAGTTGAACTATTCTAGAAATATTAGCAGCGGTACCTTCCTCGATTTCAGTAGTACCAATCCATTTTCTAGAATTTAAAAGTGATTTAAAGTTGTTTAAGTTATCAAGTTGCTTTTCTTCAAGCTTATTAGATACTTTCCATTTAGAAACAAGGTTTTTAATAGGTTTTCTATCTAATGGTGAAAAATCGATAATCTCAGATTTATTAGGAGTTATTTTAATATTAGCCAAATGCAAACCACTTGAATTTCCACCCCTAAAACTAATGCCTCCTTCTTGAGTTGGGTTAAACAAGTTCCAGGATAAGTTAGGCTTGTCGGAATAATCTAAATATACTTGTGCTTTGTTATCATTTACTACAAGTTTGACATGTGTCCAATCGTCAAATTTGTATTTATGAGGAAATGAATACTTTTTACCAAAGTACAATTGCCAAGGACTAATTCCTTTTGTAGTTGGAGCAGCTTGATTTGCATCTGATTTTCCAGATAAATGTGGTCTCATATACCATTGTTCAGAATCTAAGCTTTTGGTAGTTCTAAAATAAACACCCGGAAAAGCAGGTTCTTCTTTTAAGAAAATGTCAAATTCTATAGTTCCATTTAAGAAGGTTTTATCTTTTAGAGTTATAGATCCAGCTTGTAAGTAAATAGCATCTTTGCCTTTGTAGTTTTCAATAATATAAGACTTCGCTTTGATATCCCAATTAATAGTGTCTAAAGGAATGTGATTTTGAGAATATCCAAAGTAGGTAACGAATAATAGAATGGCTAATAATATTGAGTTCATGATTAATGTGTTTAATTTTTACTCAAAAGTCTAAAAAGTTATTTTTCAGAGAGAAACAAACATGTTCAAGTTCATTCATAGTTGTTCAAGTGGTATTTTTTGGTGATTTTTGTAGTGAATGAATACCTTTAAAGAACATACCGAATTACAAAAGTGTTTGAGTCTCATAGAAGAGAAGCTAAATTGGGGAGACTCTAAATTATGGCATAATGATGTTTTTACAGAATTAAGTGAAAAGATTCATGAAGAGACAAAAGTGTTATTAAGTGCCACTACCTTAAAAAGAGTTTGGGGAAGAGTTAATTATAAGAGCACTCCAAGTATTAGTACGCTAAATGCTTTGGCTCAATTTGCAGGTTATACAAATTGGAGAGACTTTAAGAATGCTAAAAAAGAATCGAAACTTACCTTTTATCAAAAAACAGTTTCTGCTAACTTTCGAGTTATTATGTTTTCAGCATTTATTATTGCTGTATTGTTTATATCAATACTAGCTATGTCAAATAATAAAAGTGCAGAAGCTAAAGATTATTCTAAAATCCTTTTTAAAAGTAAACCAATTGTTGAAGGTTTACCTAATTCAGTAATTTTCGATTTCAATTTAGAAGGAGTCACTTCTAATAATATTTTAATTCAACAATATTGGGACACTTCTAAAACAATAGAAATTAATAAAGATCAAACACAAGCTACAGGACAATACTATTATCCAGGTTATTTTAGAGCTAAGTTGTTAATAGATAAAGAAATTGTTAGAGAGCACGATTTATTTATAAAAACAAAAGGTTGGATGGGTACTATAGATTATGAGCCTATACCAAAGTATTTTGAGCAAGGGGAAGTAAAAGTCAAAAACACATTAGCCTTTTCAAAAGAGGTGTTTGAAGAAATTAGTGGCAATGAAAAACCGGTAAATTCTACTTTTCATTTTGTAGATGATTTAGGAGATTTCTCGGGAGATAATTTTCAATTGGAAAGTGAAATTAAAAGTACATTTAATGAGAAATGGGGCGTTTGTCAGAAAACAACCCTGATTATTATTGGTACAAAAAGCGCTTTTTTAATTCCGTTTTCAATTACAGGCTGTGCCTCAGAAATGAATTTAATGTTGAGTGATGTGTACTTGGAAGGTAAAAAGAACGACTTGTCTGCATTAGGCACGGATTTATCAGATTTCAGAAAAATTAAGGTACTGAATCAAAATAAAAAAGTAAGTGTTTTTATTGATAGTACTCAAGTGTATACAAAAGCTTATGAAGAGTCTATAGGAACAATTGTGGGAGTTCGTTTTAGGTTTAAAGGAGTAGGAGAAGTTAAGGACTTTAGGCTATCTAATTTAGAAGGAAATAAAATATTAGAATAAACCTAACGCAGGTTTTCAAATTTCTTTCTTCTTAAACCAAAGTATTGCCAAACGATTGACGTGTGTAAATTGTAGGTAGACTTTTTCTGAAGTGTTTTACGTTTACTTAAAAACTTAAAAAAGTTCTTGTAAAAACTAAAGTGCGCTTTTAAAATAGCCCATGTATGTATAGGTCTTAATTCAAGCATAAATTTTAGCCCAGCAACACCATCTAAAATTAAACGAGAAAAAACAACAAACAAAAACCATTGTTTAGGTACATTTTTAACAATGTTAAGTAAACTGTTTCTAAAGTTTAAAAAAGTTTTATGAGGATTACTTTCTTGTAAAGTAGCTCCACCAACATGATAAACTGTAGAACTACCTACATATTTAATAGTATAGCCTTCATTTTGAGCACGCCAACATAAGTCAATTTCTTCTTGATGAGCAAAATAGTCTTCATCAAAACCATGTAATTGATGGTATACTTCAGAACGTATAAATAAGCAAGCACCAGAAGCCCAAAAAATAGAAGTCGTATCGTTGAACTGACCGCTGTCAGTTTCTAAATGATTGAAAACTCTACCACGACAATAAGGATAACCATATAAATCAATAAAACCACCACCAGCACCAGCGTATTCAAATTTAGTTTTGTCTTTAAAATCTAATAGCTTAGGTTGAATAATAGCAGTATTTTCCTCTTCTTTAAAAGTTTTTAAAACGGGAGTTAACCAATTTTCGGTAACTTCAATATCAGAGTTTAGCAAACAATAAATATCTGCATCTATATGTTGTAAAGCGTCATTATACCCTTTAGCGTATCCGCCATTCTCTTTGTTTTCAACAATTTTAACGTTAGGATAATGCTCTTTTACAAAAGCAATAGAATCATCACTAGAAGCATTGTCAGCAACATAAACTTCAGCTTCATTAGAGCTAAAATTTACGACTGATGGTAAAAACTGTTCTAACAATTTTTTACCGTTCCAATTTAATATGACGATTGCAGTTTTCAAGACGGCAAAAATACACTTTTAAAGTGATTAAGTGATGCAATAATTTGTTAATTATAAGAAGGAATATCCCTTAAAAACACATAGGTTTCGTTTTCTTTATCCAAACTACAATAATAATGTTCCAAACCATTGGTAATAACAAGATAGTTGGCATCTAGTTTAAGATTGTATCGAGCTATTTGGTCAAAAGTATCTTGTGTTATTTTAACAGATGGTGCTTTACATTCAACAATAATATTGGGTTTACCGTTAGAATTAAAGATTAAAATATCGGTTCTTTTCTTTCTATTATTTATAGTAAGCTGTTTTTCAATAGCTATTAAAGAAACAGGGTAGTTTTTTTCCTTAACTAAGTACTCAACAAAATGTTGACGCACCCATTCCTCGGGAGTTAATACGACATATTTTTTTCTCAAATTATCGAAAATAAGCATCTTATTTTCGTTACTTTTGGTCTTGAATGTATAGCTAGGAAGATTGAGCTTTTGCATAAATCAAAAGTAAGAAAATGAACGAAATAAAATCCATCATATCTGATATAAAAGAAGGAAACTTAAAGCCTATTTACTTTTTAATGGGAGAAGAACCTTATTATATTGATAAAATTTCTGATTATATAGAAGAAAACGTACTTGAAGAATCTGAAAAAGGATTTAACCAAGTAGTAATGTATGGTAGAGACGTTTCTATGGAAGAAATTGTTTCTTCAGCAAAGCGTTTTCCAATGATGGCAGAGCGTCAAGTAATTATAGTAAAAGAAGCACAAGATTTAAGTCGTACAATAGATAAGATTGAAGCTTATGCAGCGAATCCACAACCTACAACGGTATTGGTATTTAACTATAAATACAAGAAGCTAGACAAGCGTAAGAAATCATATAAAACCATTGCTAAAAATGGATTGATATATGAAAGCAAAAAACTGTATGAAAACCAAGTAGCTGATTGGATTCGTAAGGTTTTAGGGGGGAAGAAGTACAATATAGAACCAAAAGCTTCTCAAATGTTGGTGGAGTTTTTAGGAACTGATTTGAGTAAAATATCTAATGAGTTAGATAAATTAATCTCAGTTTTACCTAAAGAAACGATTATAACCGATAAGCATATTGAAGAGAATATAGGAATTTCAAAAGACTTCAATAATTTCGAGTTACGAAAAGCAGTAGGGCAGAAAGATGTAGTAAAAGCGAATAGAATAATCAACTATTTTGCACAGAACCCAAAGAACAATCCATTGGTAATGACTATTTCATTATTAAATAGCTTTTTTACACAGTTATTAATGTATCATGGATTACAAGACAAATCAAAAGCATCGGTAGCAAAGAACTTGGGAGTTAATCCTTACTTTGTTGATGATTATAGCTCAGCAGCTCGCAACTACCCAATGCGTAAAGTATCACAAATCATAGCCTTATTAAGAGAAGCTGATGTAAAGAGTAAAGGAGTAGGGGCTAACCAATCGCATGCTGATATTTTAAAAGAGTTGTTATTTAAAATTTTACATTAATGGAACCAATTACTGTGCTTACTCATGAGTTTAAAGATTTGTTATTATCTAAAGAGGAGCAACAAGTAATTTTTTCAGGATATCAGCTTATTAAAGTAAAAAAGGGCAATTTCTTAATCAATTCAGGAAAAGTAGTCAATCATTATTATTTAGTAGAAAAAGGATTTTTACGTTCGTTTGTTATAGATGTAAAAGGTAATGAAGTAACTACTAACTTTTATGGTAAGGGGGCTATTGTTTTGGAGGAAACTTCTTTTTTCTTAAGAACTCCCACCAAAGAGTATATACAAGTAATGGAAGATGCTGAGTTGTGGACTAAAGATTTTGATACATTTCAAGAACATTTTAATTTCTCAGAAAAATATAGAGAATGGGGAAGAGCTCATTTATCAAAAAACTTTTTTGAGTTTAAACAGAGGAGCTTGGCTATGATTACAGAAACGGCCAAAGAACGATATCAAGGTTTGGTAGAGAACTCTCCAGAAATTATTCAAAAAGCTTCCTTAAAACACATTGCTTCTTTTTTAGGAATTACCGACACTTCACTAAGTAGAATTAGAAAAGAAATCATTCAATAGTATTTCTTGTCATATGGCAAGTTTTTAACAGATAGCGGAACGTATTTTTGAGTAAAACTTAAAAAAGATGATTCCAAACTTACCATTATACATTTCAATTTCATTTATATTACTTACGGTGTATACAGTTTTTATGTTTATAAAGTCCAATAAACTATCAATTATCACTTTAACTATTTCCCTAGTTTGGATTGTCCTTATTTCTATTTTGTCTTATATAGGAGTTTATCATTTTAAAGAAGGAGATAGTATTTCTCGATTTGGCCTTATCATTATACCAACTACAGTATTTATTATGTATTTACTTAGAACTAAAACAGTTTATAATAATAGAGACATTCGTTGGAGTACAGCACTTCATATTGTCAGGTTTCCCGTAGAACTGTTATTATTTCAATTAGCAATAAGAGAATGGCTTCCTATGGAAATGACTTATAAAGGTTGGAACTTCGATATTATACCAGGAATAACGGCTATTCTATTAGTTGTTTGGATGCATTATAAAACAATCAATAGGCAACTTTTAATAGGTTGGAATATTGTAGGAGTGTGCTTAGTGCTATTTGTTTTTATCAACGGTGTATTATCTCAAGAAATGTTATACCAAAGATATGGATATGCTGTACCTAACAGAGGAATAGCTTATTTTCCAATAATTTTGTTAGCGGGAGTCATAGTTCCTGTTGTAGTGTATACGCATATTTCAGATATAATTTTATTAGTAAAAAGAAAAGCTACTATATAAGTAGCTTTAAAATTGTATGAGATTGAGAGAATAATAAATGATTTAGCTCTTTTTTAACTCATCAAGTTTTTTTTGCGAATCGGTATAGCCCAACTCAACGGCTTTTTGATAACTTTTAATAGCATCCTTAGTTAAATTATGAGCTTTATATCCATCGGCTAAAGAGTCCCAAAGGTTGCCGTCTTTTGGATATAGTTTTACATTCTCTTTAAATAATTCCAATGCCCAATCTTGATTCTTATTCGATTTAAGGATAAGGTAAGCAGTAGTATTTAAAACCCCCGAATGGGTAAAGTCATCTTTGTATTGCTCTTTTAAAATAGCAATTAATTCTTCGTGTTTATTAGAAGGATGTTGCTTTGTATACTCCAATATAAATGAGAAAATGTTGTTTTGTATTGGTTTAGGAACATAGTTTTCATCCAATAGTATTTTAGCAACAGGATAAGCAGCAAATTCAACTCGGTCGCTATTGGCATTGGTTGAATATACAATATAAATATCTTCTTTTGGAAACCATATGAGCGAATGTGAATATGAACCATTAGATCCGTTGTGAGCTACTCTTTTAATATTATTTTCTAAAATTCTAACTCCCCAACCACAAGCATAGGCATATTTATATTTTCCTCTTGAATAATGAATCGCAGGAGTAAGTAGTTTTTCTAAAGAAGCTTTCGATAAAATTTTGTATTCCTTTAAGGCTTTATGCCAAAGAAGCATATCGTTTTGTGTAGAATTGATTCCGCCATTGGCTTTCAAATGCCAGTTAACTCCTTTGTCTTTTTGATAACGAAAAATAGGTGATTTCCCTTCAATAATTCCTCGGTTATAACTGCGAGAGATTTGATTGGTATCCCATTTTGGTAAAAGATATCCGGTTTGTGACATTCCCGCAGGTGTAAAAAGATAGTTGTTTAAAAATACCTCATAAGGTTGATCAGAAGTAAGTTCTATAATTCTCCCAAGCACACTATAGCCAACGTTAGAGTAGGAGTATTTTTCTCCAGGTTTGGATAATAAAGGTGTAGCAAAAAGTTTTTCAAAGAAGTCTTTTTGAGATATTTCAGTAAAATCACGACCAATAGAATCTGTAAAACCAGCAGAGTGAGCAAGTAATTGATGAATTGTAATGTTTTGTTTGTCGGCAGGAAGGTTTTTAAAATACTTACTTAAAGGATCGTTAAGTTTTAGTTTGCCTAACTCAGCTAGTTTTAAAATAGCAGTAGCAGTAAACTGTTTGGTATTAGAACCAATATCAAAAATAGTATTCGGATTGTTAAGACTGTTGGTTTCTTTATTGGCAATACCATAACCTTTATTAATAATTGTTTTACCGTTTTTAACAACAGCAATAGCGCCAGAAAAACCATTTTTGGTTCCAGCAGTAAAATAGTTGTCTATTCTCGAAAATAGGGTAGTAGTAGGAGTTGCTTCTTGCGCCTGCAATTGATGGAGGTTACTTTGTAAAACACCAGATAAAGCAAGGAAAAGGAATGTTTTTTTCATGATTAATTTCTAAGTTTTCTGTTTAGACGACTTGAAATTAAATCAGGTTACATTGTTTTATTTTCTTAGCTCTATTATTTGTTGTTTAGCATATTCTTTAGCGTTTTGGTCTCCAAATTCTATAGTCTTTTTATAGTATTCTATAGCTTTATTCTTGTTCCCTTTTAATTTATATCCTTGAGCAATGTTTGCTAAAACAATATGGTCTTTTGGATCTATTTTTTCGGCTTTTAAAAGTACTTCAATAGCCTTATCATATTGGTCAGTTAACAAATATGTAATAGAAAGATTAGACAAACTTTGAATATGATTTGGATAATGTTTTAGAATTTCTTCAGCAATTTCTCTCATATTATTTAGCAGTTCAACTTCACCTGTATTATATAATTGTAATTGGTAATTCTGAATATCTAGAAGAAATTCATCAGTTGTACTATTATATTTTTCGTTATTAGTCCATGTCCAGTTGTTGTTGTTTGTAATTGAATATTTTATAGTCTTAATAATTTCAGAAGTGAAATTTTTCCAATCTAAGACTTCTCCTAAGGCATATATTTTTCCAAATCTCATATCCAATCTGTTAGGAAATAGCTCTATAGCTTCACTGATTTTATGAAAGGCTTTTTCTAATTCTATTTGGTCGTAATGAATTTTACTCTCGATATAACCAGCTGTTTGATTTAAACTGTCTTTTAAAACAAGACTTTCAGCTGCTGTTCTGTTTGAAGACATCATAAGAACTTCCTGTTGAGATTTCATAAAATAATAGTTGAAATAGCTTGTGTAAAGCTCAGGGTCTTTTGGATTTATAGATTCCCATTTGGTCAATACTTTTAGTTGATTAATGGTATCATTCGCTTTTAAATGCTTTAAAAATTCAGTTTGATATTCTTGACTAAATCCTATTTGTACAATAAAAACTGCTATTAATGTTTTGAATACTTTTTTCATTTTTTAAGAGTATAATTTGTGATGTTTTAAACTTTTATTGCTCAAGTTCATAGGTGTTTGCCTTCCTATTCCATAATAAATATCCCATCAGTGCCAAGGCAATAATACTCATAGCAACGATGCTAAATTTTAGCCCCAACATAGAGTTCTCTTCAAAATGATTCTCAAACAATCCAAATAATAGTGCCATAAGTCTTGTAGGAATAAACATAAGACTGATTAAAATAGCCAAATATTTAGGATTTGAATATTGTAAAAGTACTCCAAAAATTGTGGGAGCAATAAGTACTTCAGAAAGCGCTATAAAAAACATAGAAGCGATGTAAATGAATAAATGTTGTTCGGTTGGAATTTCTGGAATAAATAATAAAATCCCGTATGATAGAACTCCGAAAACAAACCCAAGAAGCATTTTAAAGAATCGACTATTATAAAAATAGGTCCAAATTACAGCGGTAATTAAACAGCCTGCGATAGAAAAATAACTATTTATAGATAATAGAAAAGAATTAGAAACACTTAAAGAAGGCAATTTGCATAATAATGCATGTAAATCAAAAATACGAGCACCAGCTATTTTATAGATTCCCCAAAACAACCCAACAAGAAAAAAAGTAGTTAAAATGATTAAAACTCTTTTGCTTATAGAGAATGAAGATTTTTTTAATCTTACTGGTGTTTTTTCTTTAGAAAGAAGTACAGGTATAATGGATAGCAACATTAAGGTTCCCGCAGTAATAAAACCAACATTAAAACCTATGGTTTCTCCTAAATATCCCATTAACATAATACCGAAGAAAGCACCTAGATTTATAATTAAATAATACAATGTAAAACCAGCATCTATAAGCTTAGGTTTGTTTAAATATAGTTTACCAAAATTGGAGGTAATATTAGGGACGAAGAAACCACCTCCTATGGCTATGAGAATCAATCCTACATAAAGTCCAGAGAGAGAGGGAATACATAAACAAAATGCACCAATGGCATGGAGAATAGCTCCAATAATAATTGTTTTTTTATTTCCTAATAGTAAATCACCTAATAGTGCTCCTAAGATTTTACTAAACATTAATGAACCTGCAATCAAGCCGTAGATAGTTGAGGTTGCAAGTTTGTCCATTTTTAGAACACCTTCTGTTAAATATAGAACTATTAAAACACGAAGCCCATAATAAGAGGCTCTTTCAAGCATTATTGATATAGCGTAGTATAAGCTATCCTTAGTGTGTTTTTGGGTATAAAGTTTTTCCATGTAGTTCTTTTTCTTAGCGCAGTGCTAATATACCAAAAAGAAAAACATTTTTAAAAGCTATAGATCTTCAAAGGAGTTTAAATGGAACTCTTATCTATCTAACTTCAATTTTCTATACTGATTAGGCGTTTTAGAAGTATTCTTTTTAAAGAAATTTATAAAATTAGAAGTGTCATCAAAGCCTAAGTGATCTGCTATATGATCTATAGTGTCCAATGAATGTGTTAACAATGATTTAGCTTCCATAATAATATAATCGGTAATTAATTTCTTGGCAGATTTACCAGTAGTTTTTTTAATGCATTCAGAAAGGTAAATAGGACTAATACTAAGTTTATCGGCAAAATAACTCAGTTTTCGTTTTGTTTGTTTGGTGTTTTTTAGCAGGGTTTCGAAATTGAAAGTAATTTCCTCAGCTCTGGAACTTATGGTATTCTTAAAAGCATTTTCGTCTAAGGATCTTTTGGCTTCAAAAAGTATAATAGTTAATAAAGAACGAATAATTTCAATTGTATTCTCATTCATGTTTTGAAACTCTTTATAAATCCGTTCCATATATCCCATAAACAGTGCGCCATCCTTTTTATTCATAAAGTACATTGGAGAATAATTCATACTAAAAAATGGAAATCGTTGAATAACACTAAAGCTAGAAGTAGCAAAATTTAAAAACTCTGAAGTAAAGAAAATCATATACCCTTTAGGATCTATTCCATCGCTTTGCACATCAACATCAATAGTTTGTCCAGGAGCAAGAAAAAATAAATGATCATTAAAAGAGTCTAAATCTTTACCGTCTACTCTAATATTGGTTTCATCTCCAGAAGATACAGTGACTTCAAAAATACCATTAGATTTCGTTGAAATTTGATGAGGCATTTCATGATAATGATCTTTGAATCTAACAATATGAAAATGCTCACACTTTTGATATTTAGAAAGGTTTAATACTTCTAATATTTCAGCAATATTTTTTACCACGTATGTTTCTTTTTTTAACATTAAAACTCCCCAAAGTTATTAGATATTCAAAGATACCTTATTTTTTACAGTTTTTACCTTAAAAACAATATGAAAGGGATGCTAGTGCCCCAGTAATTTTGCATCACTAAATTTTAAACATTAGATAATGAAGGTATTAAAAGTATTTCTTTTTGTTCTTATTTTACTAGTAGTTGTATTTGTAGGGTATGGTTTATTAATAGGGGATAGTGATGTTTATGTAAAGAATAAAATTTCTTTTCAACCTTATTTGTCTTCGTACAACATGTATAAGGGAGCTCCTAAAAACTTAGAACCCAAAAACGGTTATTATGAATACGAATTAACTTCTCCTTTGTTTACAGACTATGCAAAAAAGCAACGTCTGATAAAATTACCAAATGGAGAGAAGCTAAACTCTTTAGGAGATGATCTTCCTAATTTCCCTGATGGAACCATTATCGCAAAAACTTTTTACTATTTAAATGATGAATTAGCTCCAGAAAAGGGGAAAAGAGTTATTGAAACTAGAGTTTTAGAAAAGAAAAATGATGTTTGGAATGTAGCAGTTTATTTATGGAACAAAGAACAAACAGATGCGAAACTCATTGAAGATGGCTATGAAACTGTGGTAAAATGGAACGATAAAAATGGAGTGTTTAGAACCATTAACTATCAAGTTCCAGATAATACAGCGTGTACTACTTGTCATCAAATAGATAAAGAGGTAGTGCCTATTGGACCTAAGTTAAGAATGCTTAATCGTATGGTGAGTATTGATGGAGTTGAGGTAAACCAATTAAAACACTTGCAAGATATAGGAATGCTTCACAATGTTGATCCTTCAAAAATAGCACAAACTCCTAATTATTTAAATACTTCCATTCCTATAGAAGAAAGAGGAAGAGCTTATTTAGATATAAACTGTGCACACTGTCATCGTACAGGAGGAGCTGCAACCAATTATGCTTTTTGGCTCGATTTGAATTTGAACAATCAAGTGTCTTTTCAAGAATCTAACATTGCTGAAAACAAAGAAGCAATTTTAGAACAAATGGAAACTAAAAAAATGCCTTTGATAGGAACTACGATTATAGATAAAGAAGGTGTGGCATTAATAAAAGAGTATGTAAACGCACTCCAATAAACAGTTGAAAAAATTAAATAAACATAAAATGAATAACAACGATAAAATAACTCAATTTGGAGAATGGCTTATCAAGCGCAGATGGTTTATCCTTTTAGGCTCCATTTTTATTACAGTATTATTAGGCTGGGGAGGAGAAAACCTAAGGTTTAATAACGATTACCATGTGTATTTTGATAGCGACGATCCGCAAATAATGGCCTTTGATGCTATAGAAGAAAAGTATGTAAAAAACGATAACGTACTTATTGCTGTACAACCAGAAGATGGTAAAGTATTTACAAAAGAAACCCTAGCAGCTATTCAAGAGTTAGAAAAGAGAGCTTGGCAAACGCCTTGGTCATCTAGAGTAGATGCATTATCAAACTTTCAGCATACCAGAGCAGAAGGCGACGATATGTATGTAGAAAATTTATATACGGATGTTGAAGCACTTTCTAATCAAGATTTAGAAGCAATTAAAAATATTGCTTTGCATGAGCCTTTGTTACTAAATAGGTCTATTAATAAAGAAGCTTCTATAACTTCGGTAAATATTACGGTTCAAATACCAGCAGATAAAGACGATGGAGCTTTACAAGTAGCCAATAATGTTAGAGAAATGGTAAAGAAATGGGAAAAGGATTACCCAGGTCATAAAACTTACCTTTCTGGAGTGGTAATGATGAATACTGCATTTGCAGAGAGTTCAATGAACGATATGAGTACTTTAATTCCTATTATGTTCTTAATTATCATAATAGCGGTGGTGATAACTACAAGAAGTGTAAGTGGAATGATTTCAGCCTTTTTTGTATTAATCTTTTCTATCATGGCAGCTATGGGATTGGCTGGTTGGATTGGGATAGAACTTACAGGACCTTCATCATCGGCACCTACAATGATAATGACATTGGCTATTGCCGATAGTATACATGTATTAGTTACTATTATTCAACAAATGCGTAACGGATTATCTAAACGCGAGGCAATAAAAAAGAGTGTTTCTTTAAACTTTAAACCAGTATTACTTACCAGTATTACAACTATTTTAGGATTCTTAACCTTAAATTTTTCTGAAGGATCACCTTATAAAGACTTAGGAAATATCACAGCAATGGGAGTCTTTTTTGCGCTGTTATTTTCTTTATTCTTATTACCTGCATTAATAGCTATACTACCAATGAAAGTAAAACCTATTAATGATGAAAAGAAAGGAAAAGGATGGTTTGATAAGTTTGGAAATGTAGTAATAAACAAGCATAAACCAATATTGGTTGGTTCAATGGTAGTAATCTTAGGATTAGGTTTTATATCTGTAAAAAATGAATTGAATAATGAGTTTGTAAAGTTTTTTGATGAGTCGGTTGACTTTAGAACGGATACGGATTATATAAGTAAAAACTTAACAGGTATTTACAATATAGATTTCTCTTTAGGAGCAGGAGAAGAAGACGGAATAACAACTCCTAGTTATTTAAAAGTAGTTGATGAGTTTAAAGAATGGCTTTTAAGCCAAGAAGAAGTTGTTCATGTTAATTCTTTTTCTGAAGTATTTAAAAAAGTAAATAAGTCAATGCATGGAGATGATGCTAGTTATTATAAAATTCCAGATGCAAAGGATGAGGCCTCACAATACTTATTACTTTATGAAATGTCATTACCATTTGGTTTGGATTTAAACAATCAAATTAATGTAGATAAATCGGAAACAAGGTTTACAGCAACACTTAAAAACATTTCATCTAACGATTTATTAGCTTTTAATGAAAAAGCAGAACAATGGTTAAAAGACAATGCACCTAAAGAAATGTTTACCCCAGGAGTAAGTCCGTCAATTATCTTTTCGAGAATCGCAAAGAGCAACTTAAACAATATGATGGTTAGTGGAATTGGAGCATTATTTCTAATTTCTATTTTACTAATGTTTGTGTTAAAGAGTTTCCGCTATGGAGCCATTAGTATCATACCTAACATAGCACCAATTACAATGGCCTTTGGTTTCTGGTATATTTTCAATGGAGAAATCAATATGGGAATGGCAGCTACCTTAGGAATGACTTTAGGAATTGTGGTAGACGATGCAATTCACTTCCTTTCAAAATACATTAGCGCACGTAGAGAGATGGGAAAATCGCCAGAAGAAGCAATTCAGTATGCCTTTTCTTCAGTAGCACGAGCTATTGTAATTACAACGATCATCTTGGTAGCAGGTTTTTCAGTATTAATGCAATCATCATTTGGACTGAATTCTGACATGGCTGTCTTATCAGTTATCACCATTATAGCAGCATTAGTTTTGGATTTAATTCTATTACCTGCATTGCTATTGTTACTAGACAAACCAACACTTTTAGACGTTTCAACAACAAAAAAATAATAATTAAAAAATAATAAAATGAAATCAATTATAAACATAACAACTATAGGATTGTTGCTGTTATCAGCAGCTACCTTTGGACAAACTAATAGAGGATTAGACATTGCTAAGGCAGCAAAAAAAGCAAGTTCGGGTTGGCAAACAGCATCGCAAACAATGACGATGACGTTAACCAATAGAAATGGACAAAAAACGGTGCGTAAGATGCACGGTTATAATATGGAAGTAGCAAATGATGGAGATAAATCCATGACTATTTTCGATACACCAAGAGATGTAAAAGGCACAGTAAGTATGACATTTACGCACAGAATGAAGGACGATGATCAGTGGTTGTATTTACCAGCCATTCGTAGAGTAAAGAGAATTTCTTCATCTACTAAATCAGGACCATTTTTGGGAAGTGAGTTTGCTTTTGAAGACATAGGATCGGAAGAGGTAGAAAAATATACGTATAAATACATTGGAGAAGAAGAGGTTAATGGGAATATGTGTTTTAAAATAGAACGTTATCCAGTTTCAAAAAGCTCAGGGTATAAACGAAACATAGTGTGGTATAATAAAGAAAATTACCGACCACAAAAAATAGAATTTTACGACAGAAAAGATGCGCTTTTAAAAACACTAACACATGCTGATTATAAAAAGTATTTAAACAAGTATTGGCGTGCGGGAAAGTTAAATATGGTAAATCACCAAAATGGAAAACAAACCTTATTAGAGTTTTCAAACTTAAAGTTTGGAGTTGACATTGATGAAAATGACTTTTCTCAAAATGCATTAAAGCGCGCTAAGTAATGAAAGCAAAAATTAGTACATACTTATTATTTCTAAGCATCTTTTTAGGATGGCAAGAAGGGTATGCACAAGATAGTACTCAAAATCCTTCCATAAGTTATGATTTCTCTGGAAGGATTGGCTTAACGGGACGCTATTTTCCTAAAAAAGCCTTGTATGTAGGACAACATACAGCGTATTTATCAGCCTACTACAGACCTGAGTTTAGTATGCAATGGGGAAAAAAGACAGAGAATACTTTAAAGTTCGAAGGTTTTTTAAGAATAGATCAGCATGATGCAGAGAGTACGCATTATGATATTAGAGAGCTGTACTGGCAAACCATTATTAAAGATTGGGAACTGTCAGTAGGTTTAAAGAAAATATTCTGGGGAGTTATGGAAGCAAATCATTTGGTAGATATAATCAACCAGTCAGACGGATTGGAAGGAGTAGATATTGAAGAAAAATTAGGACAACCAATGATTCATTTATCAAAATACTTTAATTGGGGAACGCTAGATATTTTTGGAATGACCTATCATAGACCTTTGTTATATCCAGGAGCAGAAGGTCGTCCACGTCCAGCAGGTGTTTTAGATTATTCGAAGGTAACATATGAAAGTAGTCATAAAAGATACCAACCAGAGTTGGCAGTGCGTTGGTCGCATTCTTTCAACTTAGGCAATGTAGGTTTTGATATTGGTTTGTCACACTTTTATGGAACTTCCAGAGCACCTTTGTTTAGAAGTACAGGAAACTTTTTGCCAGAAATTTTCTACGAACGAATTAATCAAACAGGGTTGGAACTTCAAGCTGCAACAGGACCAGTTTTGTGGAAGTTAGAAGCGATACGACGTGTAAGCAAGCGTAAAACAATTACAGCTTTTGTTGTGGGGCAAGAATATACGATTAGTAATATTTTTAATACAGGTGCCGATTTAGGTTTTCTAACAGAATACAACTTTGACGATAGAGGAAATGAACTAATTACTGGTTTTGATAACGATATATATACAGGTATTCGAATTACAGGAAACGATACAAATGCTACAGAGTTTTTAGGAGGTTACACTTATGATCTGAGTAGCAAAACGCAAAATTATTTTATAAAATTTAATAGAAGATTGAGTGATACTTGGAAAGTAAATATACAAGCTACTGGTTTTCCAAAAGTATCAACGAATGAGTTTTTATATCAGTTGCGTAACGACGACTTTGTAAAGGCTTCCTTAATTTATTATTTCTAAAGATTAAGTGTGTTTATAATATTGCTAAGAAAAGAGAAAGATTGATTGTATTAAAATTGTGTTTTGGGGGGTGGGATAGAATAAATTCATACCTAGGATAAGATTGTAATAAATATAAAAGGTTTTAAATTCACTTTTTATTCTTTGAACACCTCCTGAAACTAAATTTTATATCTTAGTTACTGCCAATAAGATACGTCATGAAAACACAAAGAGTATTTAGTTTACTTAAGTATTATGCAATTAATATTATAATCTGGATTGTAGCCTATGTTATATTGAGTCTTTTACAATTTGAAAATAAAACTTTATCATTAATAGATATTGTAAGTTACTGTATTTTAGGAGGAGTGTCTATTGGACTTATTTGGGGAGTTATTTTTAAAGTTAGTATTTATTTTAGAAACCGATTACCAACGTATTTAAGTAGAGTAGTGTTTACGCTAGCTACTATTTTCTTGAGTGCAATTTTATTGGTTTTTTCATTGTTTTTTCTAAGCAAGCTTATAAGACTACATGAAATTCCAGAAACCATTAACGAATTACCAGAGTTTTACAATTCTAATAGTTTTTATGTACTATTAACCTACACTTTTATTGTAGCGTTGTTATACCATTTTGTGTACGAAATGGATCGTAAGTTAGGGAAAGGAGTATTGCTAAAGTTTCTTTTAGGACGTTATCATAAACCCAAGGAAGAACAGAGAGTTTTCTTGTTTATGGATTTAAAATCTTCTAGCTATTATGCAGAGAAGTTAGGACATTTTAAATATTCAAGATTGGCACAAGATTGTTTTAATCAATTGTCTATTCCAATTAACAAAAACAAGGCGCAAATACATCAGTTTGTAGGAGATGAGGTGGTGCTTACTTGGCAAATTAATAAACATTTTGATGCTGCTAAATGTATTCAGTTTTTTATAGACTTTACAAATCTTCTAAATTCAAAAAAGGAATACTATCAAGAGCATTACCATTTACTCCCAGTATTTAAAGCAGGTTTGCATGCAGGAAAAGTAATGGTAGCTCAAGTGGGGCAACATAAATCGGAAATA
Organism: Tenacibaculum sp. Cn5-46; assembly: GCF_022347705.1. Lineage (NCBI taxonomy): Bacteria > Pseudomonadati > Bacteroidota > Flavobacteriia > Flavobacteriales > Flavobacteriaceae > Tenacibaculum > Tenacibaculum sp. Cn5-46. The sequence continues at coordinate 401,402 of NZ_JAKRGD010000003.1, read as the reverse complement.
GCATATCATGGAGATGCTATTAACACAGCTTCTAGAGTTCAAGGACTTTGTAATACTTACAATGCTGAATTGTTGTTAACGAATGACTTTTTAGATTTATTAAAACCAAAAAATAAGTTTTTATCAACGATGAAATGTTTTGGGAAGGTAAGTTTAAAAGGAAAGCAAAACCCAGTTGAGTTATATCAGTTTATTAGAAATACCCAATAAAAAAAATACCTTTCTAATTGATAGAAAAGTATCTTTATGTGTTCTAAAGCATTGCTAGTAAATACTTACAGGAATATCGATTTAGCTTTTAAAATAATATCGGTTCCTAGATTCCAAATTTTTGCAAACTTTTGGTTGTCTTCACTAGCTTCGCCAATAATGGTACTTAGTTCCGCTAGTTGTTCGTTGGTAATAAAAGTTTCGTCAGAAAGTCCAAGGTGAGTAGGGAGTCCTAAGTTAAAAGGATTGCTTTCCGCTGCTTGCACTTCTTTTTGAGCTTGTAATAAATCTTTTAAAGCCTTGACATATTTTTCTTGAGGTGTCATAATCTATTTTTTTACGCGGTTGAGAAGCTCTTGTGTTTGTTCGTTTATAAAATCGCTAGGAAAGGGAACGTTTTGTTCAACCAATTCTAAATAAAAAGCTCTTTGCGAGGTATTTAAATCTGTAAGCGATCGGGTCATTTCTAAATTAATAGCATTCAGCTTTACCAGCTTGTTCCAGTTGTCGCTGTCGGCATAGCCTTTGATTAATTCTTGCTTTATTTTACCAGCCATTTCCATTGCCTCGTTAAATTGCTGATTGATTTTAGCAAAGGCGTCCTTTTTTAACACAGTAATATTGCCTTTTCCAGAAGGATCATTCACTTGTAAAGTGATTTTTTTAATTTCCAATTCTTTTATAAAAAGCAACCTATTACGACGCTCGTTGTACCAGTTTTCGGTCAATTCAACAACAGTTTGTTGATGTCGCTTTTTTAAGAGTTGAATCCCTTCTTTTTCTTTTTGCATTGCCATGGCAAACTCTGGGGGGATAGAAGAACAACTACCCAATAGAGCAAAGAGTATGCTAAAAGCTACTAGTTTGATACTTCTTGTTTTCATGATGTGTGTTAGTTTAGATAATAAAAATAGTATTCTTAACTAAGGGGAAACAAACCTACCATTTTATAAAAAAGGTTTTTTGAGAAAACCCGTACTTAAAGTAAGGTTTTACCTTACTTTTTTTATGTAGAAATCTTTAAAGTACCCTTTTTTACAAGAATCTCCTAAAAATACTTGTTAAAACAATCGGTTTTCTTGTTGGATTAACTCACTCGTACGAGTGAGTGTTGCTCACAGGTACGAGTGAGCAGAGTTCACTCGAGTGAGTGACTAAAGCTCACCCGTACGAGTGAATTTTATAAAGATTGTACAGTAAAATTATAAGTAGGTATAAAAAAGAAACCCAATTACCATAAGCAATTGGGTTCATGAAGCCTTTATTTAGGCTACATTGATCGAAAAAGTAGTGTCAGTTATTCGTACTTCTTTTAAATACACTCCACTGTTTGCAGTAGCTTGAGTTTTTATTCGAATTCGATAATCGCCCGAGGCTAGCGTAGGAGCTTGGGCAATAATTTTAGTAAGACCGTTTACTACTAAGTGTTCTACTTTAGTTTCGGTGTTGTCTTCAGCAACAAAGTACAGTCCTATGTCGGCATGTTCACCATCTATTCTTAAACGACTTCCTCTCAACTCAAAAACTCCCTCCGAGGTAATGGAGGTATTTACGGTATCCGATTTAATATCTTTTACATGTGTAATTTCTGTACTTGCAGGTGGAGGAGATACCTTTTTTAAAGGTATGTTTTCTGCTAAATCCTTAATCAATCGACCACCGTTGAGGTTGATTTGCAGTTTGTGTTTGTCGTCTGTAAAACTGTCTTCATCTGTATCAAAAACACCGGTTATAGAATAACTGATATTGGCAATAGGTAAGGTAATATTATCACCGTCATTAATACATTGGATTACTTCTTCATAATAAGAGTTTAATACAGCAACAATGTCTGTTTTACTTACCAAGTTACGTTTGCGTAGCATTTTGGTAATTAGCATGTCCTGATCAATAGTGCGTTCTACTAATACGCGTGCTAAATAGTTGTCTTCGTCTGTTAACTTGTTTTCAGATAAGTAGTACTTCATTTCCTAGAATTTTTAAATTAATAATTACATTTTTTTGGCTAATTAATAGCACAGTTGTATGTAAGGTTATTTAAAAATTGAATGTAGTACGAAGGGTAATTTTAGTAAGGGACATAGCAAATTAGCATGTACATACAATTTCTATAGCGGTACTAATGTAATGAAAAAAATATATAAATGACTGATTTTGTACGAGTTTTTAACGTTTTTTTGACGGAACAGGCTAAAAAGGTGCTTTTTTTAGTGTCTTTGTTTTAAAAGAATTATAGGCCTCGTTCTTTTATTTTGGCTTTTATTTTATTAAGGATGCTAGTTTCAAACTTGGTTTTAGCATCGCTGTTTTTCCACCACCAAAAATATTGATTGGCAGCAATCCACCCTTCCGTACTATTTGCATCTTTATAACCCGCAAAAGCAAAAGTAGTATGAGTTTTATTTTTTTTCCTAGTCCAAGTATGTATGTGTTGTTGGTTGTCTTGGTATTGAAAATAGATGGAGTACCAATAACGATGCTTCCCATCTGGATACCTCTCTGGTTGTGGAGCAATATCTTTATGTTCAGCTTTTACCTCTTGTATAATAGCAATCAAGGTATCTTCAGGAACTGCCAATAGGTAAGTTTCAGATTTGGCATAACTTCCTGGTGATAGTGACCAAGCGAAATAATAGAAGAGAAGCCCTATAAAACCAAGGCTAATAGTAGATATGAGTAGTTTCTTTTTCATTTTGTAATCATTTTTACAAAGAACAAATCAGCTTGAGCAATTTGGTAATTTGATAGTTCTTCTATAGTTACCCATTCATATGTATCGTGGTCGGTTAAATTAAACGTAGCTTCAATAAAATTACAGGAATAAGCAATTAATTTAATCATCTTGTCTGGATATTGATATAGATGTTCTCCTACTTGGTTTTCTACAGAAACTAACATTCCTAATTCTTCCTTTAATTCACGGATTAAGGCTTTTTTAGGATTCTCATTTTGTTCTATTTTCCCTCCGGGAAATTCCCAATAACCAGCTAATGACTTTCCTTTCTTTTTTCTAGCTATAAATATTTTATCGTTTTGGTAAATAATACCACAAACTACTTCCAACATATTATTTTAATAATGCTCTATGCTTTTTTAAATAAGGTTTCATTTCATCGTTTACCTTAATTTTAGCATTGGCTTGAATACCTAACTTTTTTAGTTCTTCTATATCAATACTTGAAGAAAATAGAATAGAACCATTTTCTTCAAATGTAATCAAATGTTTATCAAATAAAGCATCATAATTTGGACTTAAAAGAATACCATTTTCAGGGTCTAATCTTTCCTCTTCAGTAGCATCTTTCCAAGGTACAATATGAGAAGCTATTAGTACGGTATAAATATTAGATTCTGTTATAGCACATTTATAATTCCATTTTTCAAGTATTTGCTCTCTGTAATACCCTTGACCAACTCTTGAGTTTACCATGCCTTTCCTTTCAGTAATATCTGGCTTTTTATAAGTAGCTTTTCTTTTAGGTGTAATAGGTTTTTTATAATCAGGTTTAAAAGATGATGTATTTATGTCTTTAGGTTTCCAATTATAAAGCTCTATTAATTTTTCATTTTGACTTTCAAATTGGTAGTCTTTACATAGGAAAGTTATATGTACTGGTTTGCTTGTAGTTACATCATGACTGTAGTATTTTAGTTCACCACAGTAAATAAAAGGTTGGGTTTTTCCTTTAATTTTATCATAAACTCTAACCATTAAATAAACATTTACTGTTCCCTTGTAGATGGCTTGAATTCTTGGGTCATCAAAAGATTGTCTATTTTGACTATCCCATTCAAAATAGTTATCACTAAAAAAATCATTATAGTGAAGTTGTTCTTCTTTAGCTTTTTTATCAAGTGTAACGAAAAAAATTGTTGCATTACGATTTTTACAATAATGTAATCCAGCTTGTAGTTTGCTGATTTGTGGTTCGTTAATTAGTTGTGCAAGTTCTACTTTATTATAGCCTTTGCCAATTTTAAGGGATTGCATATATGAAAGAAGTTAGAGTGGTGGAATAGTAAGTTTTTTAATAAAATTTTATGTTTAGATAGTACTTCCTAACACAACTAGACCTAGGAAAAGTAAAACCCAAAGAATAAACCCAATTAAAGAGATAATAAGTCCAGCAATAGCAAGTCCTTTTGGTTTTTTGAATATGCCAATAAATGAAAGAATCAATCCAAAAGACCATAAGAACCATCCAAAAAATGGAATCCATCCAAGAAATAATGAGATTATAGCAAGTACAAATCCAGCAATTCCAATTCCATTTGTTTCTTTTTGTTGTATAATAATTGTTTGTTCTCTATGGTTATTTTGTTCTTTATAGGGCGTGATTTCTGACATTGTTATTTATGATTAAAATGTTGGTTTTAATATTTAGTAATCTATCTTTTATTATTTACTAAAACTTAAATTAAATAATTTTTAATTAAAATAATGAATAAATGTTTTTATGTATTATGAAAGTGTGAACAATCAAAATTATCCGAGATGTAATTAATAACTTGTTAAATTGTTTATTTCTGTTTGTATTTTATATAAAAACCAAGTTTGCTTTGTAGTAAATTTTTCGTCCAGTAATTTTCTAATTACATTTTTTTTATCAAACCTTCTTGTTTGAGTAAGTTTCGCAATTTCAATAATAAGTAAGTAATATTGCCTGATTTCTTTTTCCATTTTCTTCCCGATATCTGTTACTAATAACTTTTCGAATACAGCAAAAATAGGAGTTCTTGAATAATTAACATTTTGAATATCTTTCCAAACTCTTTCTTCGTTTAATAAAGTTCTGTTTTTATGATATTCGTTTAGGTCAAGAATATAATTTTCTACTGAGTTATAAAAATTAGCTGTACCAGATGCTAACTCCTCAATGTATTTTTCATATTGCGTAATTTTAGATTTGACTTTCAATAGTTTTTTTTCATTAGAAAGGTTTTGTATTTGAAATTCTCTTTCAATTTTTTCTCTATTTTTTTCCAGATGATTACCAATGAATGCTAGAATTAAACCACTAAAAACAGCAATAAATAAGGGGTGCTTGAAAAGTTTTAAAATCATAGTTTAACGTTTATAATTTAAGGAAGTATTAATTTTAGAGGAGTAATAATTATTTTAATGAAAAAATTCTTTTCATATATACAATACATATTATCCTATATTAAATATATTCCCATTGTATTATATTTCTATAGGTCTTAACAAACCTACCATTTAATAACAAAACAACTTTACGGAAAACCCTACTTTAAGTAAGGTTTTTCCCTATTTTTAAATAAGAACACATAAAAAACGCTCAATCCTATAATGAATTGAGCGGTATTGTTTTATACTGTAGAAAGTAGTAATTATATAAGCTTACTGATGTATTGGTAAGCAAGTCCTATAGAAATGGCCAAGCCAAAACTAATAAGAGTTCCTATAAGGATGTATTCTGTTAGTTTACGGTCTTTAGCTCTAGAAAGGTCGCCAAACCTAAAAACAGATTTAGCAGCGATTAACAAACCTATAGCACTCCATTGGTTTAACAAAATAAAGCCAAAAACAAACAAACGTTCTAAAATACCAATGTATTTCCCAGCGTTTTCTAAAGAGTCTTCCGACTTATCTTCTTCCAATACCCATTTACTCATCAATATTTTCATCAGTATAGACGATACAAACGAAACCGTAAGCAGGGCAAGGATAAGTAAGAGAAACTTAGGTGCATACAGTGTTGAAAAGTCAATGGTATAAGAAGTATTTGCATATACCACTAAGAAAATAACCAACAAGTGTAAGCATTGGTCGGCAGCAAATAACCAACTGTGGTTAAATTTTCCTTCTAATCGTAGTTTTAATAAATCAATTCCTAAATGACTAATTACAATGGCTAGGATAGAGAGCCAATACGAGGCATCGAATCCTAAAATAACAATCAATGCTAATAAGTGTACCAATCCATGCAGGTAAAAATATTTAGATTTATAGGTCTTTTCTTTTTTAGCAGCTACCCAATGAGTAGGTTGTAGTACAAAATCTCCTACAACATGAGCAATTAATAATTTAAGTAGAAGGGTTATCATAATTGAGCAATTTGTTGTGTATAAAATTCATTCATGGTTAGTAGTTCGTCATAACCACCTCTTTTTAAAGCTTCGCTAATATTACTTTGCGATCTGTCGAGAAGTTTGGCCAAGTCTTTCTGATTCTTTTCAGGGTTTTCTAGGGCTACTTTGATAACCTTCGAAACCACGCTGCTCCAATTATCGGTAACTAAAAGCGAAAGTTTAAACATGGTATTCAAGGTTTCGTCTAGTAAAGTATTTCCCGACTTTATCCCTAAAGAATGTTTTTTTAAACCTTCAAAGCATTCACCTGAATGGATATAGGCACTACCATTAGCCTCTGTTATTTTAGGCGAACTATAGGTTTCTTCGCCTATACCAATAGCAATTCTAACATCGTAGGTTTTGGTTTGCTTAATGGCAGACTTGATATGGATCGCAGCAAGCAAGGCTTTTTTAGGATCTAAGGCTAACTGAAAACTATCGCCTCTAAAAATCTCCCAACTTTTGGGTTCCTCACCATAGTTGTTCAAGATGTCTTTTAAAAGGTGAATCCAATCTTCAATGGTTCCTTGTCTAGAGTTTATAATGTCTCCTGTAAGTACAGCTTTCATTGGTTGTTTTTTTCAAATATATCTTTAATTAAGCAGATATACAAGAATATCTGCTGAAAAGCAGATAATTTAAGTTATCCGTTTTTAAGCAGATATTAAGAGTTTATTAAAGGAGTTTTATGGATAAAGTACCATGAATTCTCTTTTCTATTTATTTTGTAGTTGGTCTAATTGACTCTTTGCATAAGGAGTTTTTTGTAAAGAGTATGATTTTTTAAAGTTTATTAAAGCTTTGTCCTTTTTACCCATGGCTAGATATAAGTCTCCCAATGAATTATACACCCTAAAGCTTGTTGGATAATTGATACTGTTTAGTTTAAAAAATTGCTCTGCTTTTTTGTAAAGCTTGGCAGCCATTAGTTCATATCCTTTACTATCTACATAGTGTATGCTAGGTTTTACTTCTCTACCATAATGTTCAGATAAACGTTGGTAGTGTTTTGTTAGTTTGTACAAGCTATTGCTTTTAGGATTTAAAAGCTCTTGCTGAGTAATAGTAGGTTTATAAAAATCGAAAATATAACGAAAAGCATCGTATTTGGTAATTAAAGGAACTGAAGGATGCGTATCGTTTTTATAGTACTTTGCTTTGTAGGATAAGTTGTTTAGTGTGTCTTTCTTTAGAAAAGCATTAAGTTCTAAAAGAGCTCTTATATGTTTAGTGTTTTTAGAGTTGCTTTTTTGAACGCTTAGCGTATCCAATCCTTTGTTCATGGTATTTGCAATTCCTAAAAAGAGCGACTTTCGAGAATATTTTTTGTCAAATTGTATGTTCTTAATTTTGTTTAATAAGTTTTTATTATCCCATGACATTGCAGGATCAATAGATACATAAGCATTAAATAGTTCTGGTTTATGCGCTAAAACATTCAAAACGGTAAGTCCTCCTAAAGAATGACCAATGAATGTACGATAGGAATCAGTATCATAGGTTGAATCGATATAGGGAATTAATTCATTTTCAATAAAAGAAAGGAACTTATCTCCATCACTAGAGTCTGAGTGTCCGTTTTTTAAAGAGTCGTCTATTTTCGTTGGTGCTAAATCTCTTGTCCGATTGGTATTTACCACTCCTACAACTATCATCTTTGGACAAATAGTATTTATAATACTTAAATGTTGAAGTATTCCAACTAACGAATAAAAGTGTGAGTTTCCGTCTAAAAGATACACCACAGGATATCTTTCTTTTTCCGAAGCTGAATTATGATACCCATAGCCTTTAGGAAGATGAATCCATAGTTCCCTTTCTTCATTTAGTATTTTAGAATGGATGCTGCTAATTTTACCAATAGTAATATTCTGTCCAGTAACAGTATAAATACAGCAACATAATAGGAAGGTTAAACTTAGATTCTTCATATACAATTTTTAAGGCTTTATAAAGTGTGTTGTTTTGTTTAGCTACAAAATACACAGATATGTGCAATGATAAAAGCAAATATAGGTTTTCCTGAATTTAATAGATATGTAGATAAATAAAAGTATCAATTTAACATTGATATAAAAATTGACTGTTTTTTAGTACCTATTTCCTTTAGGAGAAGAAAGAAAATATTCGAGTAGTTGCTCAATATAGCAATTGGTATGAAAAGAGAACTCGATATGTTTCTAAATAAAAAAAGCGGGTAGAAGAACCCGCTTAATAAGTATTTTGTAAGAGGATTAATTAAATCCATCGGTTCCACAAACACCAATTGATCCCCAATCGCGTGTTATGGAATCAGAACAAAGAGTATTAGAGATATTTCCTCCATAAATAGTTGTTTTAACCTTTCTTACCTTATTAGAACAACTAACAGGAATTATAATTTGTTGATATCCTTGCTGATTTGTATAACCTACATGATGAGAAGTATCCCCGTTTTGGTAAGTTACCGTAAAGAAAGAACTTGTTATAAGCCATCCTAGATTTGTAGTTGTAGTTGTGTAAAAGATAACATTTTCATCATCCAAAAGATTAGCGTCATAGATACCATTGGCCATAATACCACAAGTTGGAGTTGGAGTGCCTCCACATTTTAATATTTCGAGTATCACTGTGCAAGTTGGAGATTCAGAATTGACAGCGGTAATAACGCCTCCTGTAAAATTATTTCCAAAATTTAAAGAAACTGTATTGGTTCCTTGCCCTCCTACAACAGAAATATTACCGCTAGTTACTGTCCATGTTACATTATTAGAGCCAGCATAGGTATAGGTTAATGTTTGATTTGAAGAAGCACACTTTGGACCACTTACTCCACATCCAGCTATGTTGGAAAAACCTTTAGCATTTTTTGATTGTGATGCTTTACCTTGAATTTTTCCAGGGAAGAATACTTGGTTGTTATCAGATGCTTCAATTGTTTGAGGTTTTAATTCAATATCGGAAGTTTCTGAACTACAAGAAGAAAAAAAAGAAATAGAAAAGATGATTAATAATAACAGTAATTTTTTCATAGTTAAAGATTTAAAAGTTAGTTAAATAAATGTTTGTTGTGTTGCAATACTTTTTAGAGTACAAACAAACTTAGCATTAAATAGGATGGTAACCTTATAAAAAGCCGTACATAAAGTAAGGGCTTACCTTGTTTTTAGGCTAACGGAATTACTTAACTATTTTAAGGAGTATAGAACTGAATAAAACAAAAAAAGGAGTTTAGTTAAAAATTGACTACTTTTAGTATTTACTAACCCTAGGAATAGGGGAGGGAAAACATTAAAAAAAATTGAATGAAAGATATTGATAGAGAAGATATTCAGATAATTGCCCAGCATAGCAATTGGTCTGAAAGCAGTATTCAAAAGATATTGAATACACAGGTGTATCACGATAAAACATCTTGGCAACAGTTTCTAAGATTGTTTTTTATGAGTTTGGGTGTTGGTTTTACAACCGCGGGAATTATTTTCTTCTTTGCCTATAACTGGGCAAGTATGCACAAATTTTTTAAACTAGGTTTAATAGAAGGGGGAATTCTACTACTCACCCTAGTTTTAGTAGTGGCTAAAATACCGTTAGATATAAAGAAAATAATAATAACAGGAGTTTCTATATTAGTAGGAGTACTGTTTGCAGTATTTGGCCAGATTTATCAAACGGGTGCCAATGCCTACGACTTTTTCTTGGGCTGGACTATGGCTATTGTTATTTGGGTAGTCATTTCAAATTTTGCTCCTTTGTGGTTGGTGTTTATAACGCTCATCAACACAACGCTTATTTTATATGCAGAGCAAGTAGCTCAATACTGGTCAGAAATTTTTGTATTTGCTTTGCTGTTTTGTATCAATGCATTGTTTTTAATAGCATTCTTATTGGTAAAGAAAATAAATGAGGGCATTAGTGTACCTAGTTGGTTTACCAATGTATTAGCATTGGCAGTGGTATTCTTTAGCACCGTAGGGATTGCAACAGGAATTTTTGAAAGAAACTCGGAAGCTTTTTGGGTGTTATTACTATTAGCAACAGGGCTGTATGGAATAGGAGTTCGATATGGATTGAAGGAAAGAAGTGTTTTTTACCTTTCAATAATTGCGTTTAGCTGTATTATTATTTGTTGTGCACTACTTTTAAAAATAACAGATGGGGAAGGAATGTTTTTCTTCCTGAGTCTATTTGTTATTGCAAGTGTAAGTGTTGTGATTAAAACCTTAACAGATTTGAAAAAGAAATGGAAGAATTAGCGAATAAAAAGGAACTGTTAGAAAGTATTCGTTTGGCGGAGGGCAAAGATTTTACCTATAACGAACAAGCGATTTTAGACAGTTATTTAAAAAAAGAAGAAAACAAATCGGGCTTAGCAATTAAGATACTTACCATTTTAGGAAGTTTTGTAGCAATGTTAGCATTTATAGCCTTTTTAGGAATAGCTGGTTTTTACAGTTCTGAAGCTGCTATGATATTTTTAGGAGGATTGTTTATAGTACTTGCTGTTGTAACTAATGTAGTAAAGGATAATCTTATTTGGGATACTTTTAGTGTTACAATATATATAACGGGATTTGTAATGCTTGTTTTTGGCTTGTTTGGTATGCGAATGAATGAAGATATGATATCCATACTCGTAGGATTAATAGCTTTTAGTACTTTAGTAATTACACAAAATTATATCTTATCGTTTATAGCTATACTTACCGTAAATGGAAGCTTTTTGTCTTTATTGTTAAATACAGAGGTTTACGATTTTATCCATATATATGTTGGAGTGATGGCTTTAATGCTAAGCTATGTGTTTTTAAAAGAGGCAAGAATATTATCATCCACAAAAAAGCTAGCGAAACTATACAATCCACTTAGGATTGGCGTGGTTATTTCCTTTCTAATAGGTTTGAGTATGTTGGGGAAGAAAGGAGCAATAGCATTGAATGAAAATTACATTTGGATTTCCTCAGTATTATTTATCATCATAGGAATGTATATTGTACATGTGATTATCAAAGTTCACCAAATAACACTAGCTAAAACCAAGGCGCTACTATATGTGTTAAGCTTTTTAATATTACTGTCAACTTTATTCTCACCAGCAATATCGGGAGCTATCATATTGTTGTTACTTAGCTTTTTAGTTAATTATAAAACAGGACTGGTTATAGGAATCGTAGCTTTAATCTATTTTGTTTCGCAATATTATTACGACTTGAGCTTTACTTTACTAACTAAGTCTATACTATTATTTGTATCGGGTGTGCTGTTTTTAGCATGCTATGTATTCACCACAGAAATGCTAGGAAATAATGAAGAAATATAAATGGATACTCATTCTTTTAAACCTTGCTATTTTATTAGTATTGTTTAATCGATCAATTTTTCAGAAAGAAGCCTTATTAGAAAACGGACAATTGGTTTTGTTTGAATTAGCTCCTGTAGATCCTCGTTCTTTAATGCAAGGAGATTATATGAGATTGAATTATGCGATTTCAAACAATATAGATACTGATAGTATTGCTAAAAGAGGATTCTGTGTAATAAAACTTACCGAGAATGGCATTGCAAAGAAAGTACGTATGCAAGATGGTAAAGAGCCAATAAACGAAGGAGAGTTTTTAATACGATACAACTTAAAGAAATGGGGAAGACTAAGCATTGGTGCTGAATCTTACTTTTTTCAAGAAGGTGATGCTAAAAAGTATGAAAAAGCTAAGTATGGAGGAATCAAAGTAGATACACAAGGAAACAGTCTTTTGGTTGGTTTGTATGATGAAAGCCGACAAAAAATAGAATAAACACCAGATGGTATATCCCCTTAAAAGCAGATAACTTCAATTATCTGCTTTTAAGACGATATTTTAAATTACTCGTTAACTATTTTCCATTTTCTGACGTATCAATTCCAAACCTAAATTTCCCATACTACCTAAATGACTGTGTTGTTTAGACCTGTCGGGAACATAGCTTCCTTGGTTTACCTCATTTCCTATTTTCTGATAAGCCTCACGGAAAGGCATTCCGTTTTCTACCAAAGTATTGATATTATCTACCGTAAATAGATACTGGTATTTTTCTGAAGTTAAATCAATGTCTTTGATAACAATCTGCTCAATGGCATAGTTAAAGATGAACAGAATTTCTTTCATACTTTCCAAAGCCTGTAGCATGTTTTCTTTTAATAACTGATAATCTCTATGATAACCACTAGGTAAATTATTGGTAATTAAAAGCATTTCGGATTGCAAGGCTTGAATCTTATTACACTTACCACGGATGAGTTCAAAAACATCGGGATTCTTTTTATGTGGCATAATACTACTTCCAGTGGTAAGCGCTTCAGGAAAGGAAATAAAGTCAAAATTCTGACTCATATACAAACAAATATCCATGGCAAAACGAGCTAGAGTATTGGCTAAGCTACCAACAGTCATGGCAACGGTACGTTCGCTTTTTCCTCTGCTCATTTGAGCGGCTACAACATTGTATTTTAGAGTAGCAAATTCAAGTTCTTGGGTAGTAAAAACTCTATCGATAGGGAAGGAGCTACCGTAGCCAGCTGCTGAGCCTAATGGATTTTGATCTACTACTTTTAATGCTGCATTTAAAAGATGCACATCATCAATTAAAAGTTCAGCATAGGCAGCAAACCATAAGCCAAAAGAAGAAGGCATGGCTACTTGCAAATGCGTATAACCAGGTAGTAAAGCTTCTTTATGAGTATCAGCCAATTGGAGCAGCGTATCAAAAAAAGATTTAGTCAAATGGTTGATTTCCTGTAAGCTCTCTTTATAATATAAATGCAGAGCGACTAACACCTGATCGTTTCTAGAACGAGCAGTATGTATTTTCTTTCCAACATCGCCGTATTGTTGGGTGAGTTCAAATTCTATTTTAGAATGTACATCTTCAAAGTGTGCTTCAATGGTAAAAGAGTTGTTGTTGATTTGCACAAGCAAGGATTCTAATCCTGAAAGCAATTGTTGAAGTTCATCAGCGGTTATGATGTTGATGCTATGTATCATTTTAGCATGTGCTATAGAAGCAAGTACATCGTATTTCGCAATATGCAGGTCAATTTCTCTGTCGTTACCTATGGTAAACAGTTCTATTTTATGGTCTATATTGGTTCCTTTATCCCAAAGTTTCATTTTTTTCAATTATCGGTTAACAATTATCAGTTAACAGTTATTAATACTCAATTAAGTCTTCCCGTCTTTCGTCTTTTGTCTAACTACTCAATACTAACATCTCAATACTCTCCCCAACAACTCCACATACAACTCAATCCCTTCTTCAATTTCATGGAGATAAATAAATTCATCAGCGGTATGCGAACGCTTACTATCTCCAGGTCCTAGTTTTAAAGAAGGACAACTCAATACAGACTGATCAGAAAGCGTAGGAGAACCATAAGTAGTTCGACCTAAAGAAATACCAGCTTGAACCAAATCGTGATGTATAGGAATGGAAGAAGAATTTAAATGCGTACTACGAGGAACAATACTATGACAAGGCGCTTCTTTTTGAAGTAAATCGACAATTTCCTGATTCGTGTACTGGTCGTTTACACGAACATCAACCACTAAGGAAACTTCGGCAGGTACAGCATTGTGTTGTTTCCCTGCATTGATTTGAGTTACCGTCATTTTTACAGGACCTAAGACCTCAGAAGTTTTTTCAAATTCATAGTCTTTAAACCATTGTAACACATCTATACTATTATAAATAGCATTGTTAGTGTTAGGATGAGCAGCATGACTCGGAGTTCCTTTAACAATTGCATCAAAAACAACTAAACCTTTTTCGGCAATGGCCAATTGCATTTGCGTAGGTTCGCCAACAATAGCCACAGCGATTTCTGGAATACTAGATAACATACTGTTTAATCCGTTAGCTCCGCTGCTTTCTTCTTCAGCAGAGCCTACAAATACCAAGTTATAAGCTAAGTTTTCCTGTGCATAAAAATGAGTGAAAGTAGCCAATAAAGAAACTAAGCATCCACCAGCATCGTTGCTTCCTAAACCGTATAGTTTACCGTCTTCAACCTGTGCTTCAAACGGATTTTTGGTATAGCCTTTATTAGGTTTTACCGTATCGTGATGAGAGTTAAGTAATAAACTAGGCTTTTGTGCATCGAAATGTTGGTTTACTGCCCAAACATTGTGTTGGTTTCTTTGAAAAGGTATATGATGGTTAACAAACCAATTTTCAAGCAAGGCAGCTGTAGCATCTTCTTCAGAAGAAAAAGAAGGTGTTTCAATTAGCTTTTCTAAAAGCTCAATGGCTTCAGTGGTTAATATATCTAGTGTTTTCATGAAGCTTGTATGGTAGTAAATTTAGAATTTTGTTTGTATAGCATGGCTGGTTTTCCAAGACATACTTTATGTACTTGATGGTCTATAGCATAGAAACAATTGTTTAGTTTAGGTAACATCCCATTGACTATAATTTGCTGTGATAGTAGGTCTTGGTAGGTTTCTTTAGTAAGATGTTCTATCACAGAATCGTCGTTTTCTACATTGATTAATACTCCGTTTTTTTCAAAACAGTAATAGAGTTCCGTTTGATACTGTTGTGCAAAGCCTATGGCTAGCTCAGCTGCTATGGTATCGGCATTGGTATTTAACAATTGTCCTTCTGTAGAATGTGTAATGGCACAAAAAACAGGTGTAATATGTTGGGCTAATAAGCTTTCTAAAACAGTGGTGTTTACTTTAACCACATCGCCCACAAAGCCATAATCAATATCTTTTACAGGTCTTTTTACTGAAAGAATCGTATTTCCATCTGCTCCCGTAAAACCAAGAGCATTGCAAGCATTCTTTTGGAGTGTTGTAACTATGTTCTTATTGATTTTTCCTGCATATACCATGGTAATAAGATCTAAGGTTTGAGTATCGGTAATTCTTCTCCCATCGGTCATTTGTACCTTAATATTCATTTGTTCGGCAAGCTTGGTTGCTAGTTTACCTCCTCCATGTACCAGTATTTTCGGACCTTTTATAGTTGAAAAGTGATACAGAAAGTCGTCCAAGGCTTTTGGATCGTCAATAATATTGCCGCCTATTTTTATTATTTTAAGTGTTTTCATGAGGATAGGTTTTCTATAATTTTCTTCAATACTATCTGAGCTGCATAGGTTCTGTTATTGGCTTGTTGTATAACTATAGAAGCATCACTATCTAACACAGCATCTTCTACAACTACATTTCTTCTTACAGGCAAGCAGTGCATAAATTTGGCGTTGCCTAAAGTTTCTTTGCTAAGCATCCAATCAGAATCTTCCGAAAGTATCTTTCCGTATTCAGAATAACTACTCCAGTTCTTTACATAAACAAAATCAGCATCTTGTAAGGCTTTTTGTTGATTGTATTCAATGGGAATATCTTTAGTTATTTGAGGATTCAATTCATAACCTTCAGGATGTGTGATGGAAAAATCAATGTCTATTTCCGACATCATTTTTACAAAAGAATTGGCAACTGAATGAGGCAATGCTTTGGGATGTGGTGCCCAAGACAATACTACTTTTGGTTTTTGTATGGTTTTCAACTCTTCAATAGTAATGACATCTGCCAAGGCCTGTAGTGGATGCGCAACCGCACTTTCCATATTAATAACAGGAACAGTGGCATACTTTACAAAACTATTCAAGACAAAATCGTTACTGTCTTTTGCTTTATCTTTTAATGATGGAAAAGCCCTTACTGCAATAATATCGGCATACTGAGAAACTACTTGTGCAGCTTCTTTGATATGTTCAGCAGTATTGAAATTCATCATAGTTCCGTCTTCAAACTCAAGCTTCCAAGAATCGTTCACGTTTAATACCATTACATCCATTCCTAAGTTCTTGGCTGCTTTTTCAGTACTTAATCGCGTTCTTAAACTTGCATTAAAAAATAGCATGACTAAGGTTTTATGTTTTCCAATGCTTGCATATTGATACGGGTTTTTCTTTAAAGCAATGGCTTCTTGAATGGTATTTGGAATACTTTCAAGGTCTTTTATGTTGGTATATTTTTTCATGATTGTTTGTTTAACTCGGTTATTAGTCCTTCAAAAAAGAAATCGACTTGAGGCTCTTTCAATGTTAATGGCGGAAGGATTCTTAATAAATTCGGATTCTTGGCACTTCCTGTAAATATGTGTTGCTTAAAGATGAGGTTCTTTCGTAAGTCTGCTATCGGAAAGTCGAATTCGAGTCCTAGCATTAAGCCTCTTCCTTTTACTTTTTTTATTTGAGGGATTGTTGCTGCTTTTTGTTGAAAGTAAGCTGAAATATGCTTGGCATTGTCTAATAATTGTTCTTGCTCTAAAACAGTTAAAACACTTAACGAAGCTGCACAGGCTAAATGATTACCACCAAAAGTAGTTCCCAACAAACCATAAGATGCTTTGATGCTTGGGTGAATTAAGATACCACCAATAGGAAATCCATTACCCATACCTTTTGCCATAGAAATAATATCGGGTTGAATTCCGTGTTTTTGAAAGGCAAAGAAATCACCAGTTCTTCCAAATCCCGATTGCACTTCATCTGCAATCAATACTGTTTGGTACTTTTTACATAAGTCAGACAAACCTTGGTAAAAAGGAGTAGAACTTTCGTCCAAACCACCAACTCCTTGAATACATTCAATAATAACAGCACATACATCGCCTTTTTGCAATGCTTTTTCTAAGGTTATTAAATCGCCCAATTGGCAGAATTCAACTTCTTGCTGTGCATTGATAGGTGCTACAATCTTAGTGTTATCAGTAGCAGCAACAGCAGCTGAGGTTCTTCCGTGAAAAGAGTTTGAGAAAGAAAGAACTTTCTTTTTACCCGTATGAAAGGAAGCTAGCTTTAAGGCATTTTCATTGGCTTCGGCTCCCGAATTGCATAAAAACAATTGGTAATCCTTACAATTAGCTTGTTGTGTTAATTTCTTAGCCAAAGCTTCTTGCAATGGATTCTGAATAGAATTGCTATAAAACCCTAAATCGCTTAATTGTTTTCTAATGTTTTGTACATAAGTAGGATGGGAGTGCCCAATAGAAATAACAGCATGCCCTCCGTATAAGTCTAAATATTCGATACCGTTTTTATCGTATACAAAAACATCTGCTGCCTTTACTGGGGTAATGTCAAACAAAGGATATACATTAAATAAACTCATAATTGTTCCGATTTTATAGTGTTAATTTTTTGGTAGGATGCCACCATTCCTTGGATAAGTGATGAACTTAATCCTTGGTGTTCCATTTCATTTAGTCCCTCAATAGTACAGCCTTTAGGAGTAGTTACTTTGTCTATTTCTTGCTCTGGATGATTGCCATTGGTAATTAGTAAGCTAGAAGCTCCTTCGCAGGTATGCATGGCTAGCTCCTGTGCTTCATGAGCATCAAAACCTAATTGAATAGCAGCTTGAGTAGTAGCTCTAATCATTCGCATCCAAAAAGCAATACCACTAGCACAAACAACGGTAGCTGCTTGCATTTGCGATTCTGGAATAATGATAGAAGTCCCTAATTTGTTAAAAATAGTCTCTGCAGTACTTATTTTTTCTAATCCTTTAGCATTACCAGATAAACAAGTCATTGATTTTCCTACAGCTATTGCGGTATTTGGCATAGCCCTGATGATGCTGTTTTCAGTACCTATGATTTCTTCAATCTTAGCAATTGAAAAACCTGTAATGGTAGAAATAACCAGATGATGTGATTTTAATTCTGCTTGTATTTCGGCTAATATCTTTGTTAAATGTGCTGGTTGAACAGCTAAAAGAATAATGTCTGAATTTTGAATTGCTTCTGTGTTGTTACTTGTTAAGAAGACATTGTCAATAGTTTCGAATTCTTTAAGAGCTGCTATGTTTCTTTTGCTTAAGTATAAACTGCTAATTGCCTTCGTATTAATAAGTCCTTTAGCAATAGATTTACCTAAGTTTCCTGTACCTATAATTGCTATTTTCATGTATTTGTGTTTTGTTGTTAAAAGAAGTTTGCTTTTAGTTGTAATCCTTCAGATTCCTCAAAACCAAATAGTAAATTCATATTTTGAATGGCTTGCCCTGAAGCTCCTTTTAATAGATTGTCAATAATGCTTGTAATCAAAAGTTTGTTGTTGTGTTTGTGTAAATGAATCAAACATTTATTGGTGTTTACTACTTGTTTTAAGTGTATTTGATTCTCTGAAACAAAAGTGAATGGAGCTTCTTTGTAATACTCCTGATACATAGCTTTTACATCTTCCAAACTTCCTTCAAAATAGGTGTAAGCTGTGGCGAAAATTCCTCTTGAAAAGTCACCTCTGTTAGGCATGAAAACGAGTTCATTATCAAAACTAGTTTGTAAGGTTTTGATAGACTCAGTAATTTCTCCTAAATGCTGATGTGTAAAAGGTTTGTAATAGGAAAAGTTATTATCTCTCCAAGTAAAATGAGTAGTTGGA
This sequence comes from Tenacibaculum sp. Cn5-46, assembly GCF_022347705.1. Classification (NCBI taxonomy): domain Bacteria; kingdom Pseudomonadati; phylum Bacteroidota; class Flavobacteriia; order Flavobacteriales; family Flavobacteriaceae; genus Tenacibaculum; species Tenacibaculum sp. Cn5-46. Next base: position 382,681 of record NZ_JAKRGD010000003.1, on the reverse strand, counting down.
GATAAAGAAGTTCCAGCTCCTGTAGCTCCTGTTACTGCATTAATATGTACATCTTTACTAAGTAATCCTGATTTAGCTAATGGCAATAAAGCGAGTTGAATTGCTGTGGCAAAGCAGCCTGGATTTGCAATGTTTTTGGCCTTTTGAATGTTCTCTTTTTGTAATTCTGGTAAACCATAAACAAATTCTCTCTCTTGAAAAGCTTTGTCTTTAGCTAATCTGAAATCGTTTCCTAAATCAATGATTTTAGTCTTGTTAGAAAAGACATGACTGTCTAAAAACTTCTTAGAATTTCCGTGTCCCAAACATAAAAACAACACATCTACTTTTGGGTTGATGGTATCTGTAAATTCCATAGTTAAAGAGCCTTCTAAATCTTGATGAACAGCACTAATTTTATTCCCTGCATTGGATGTACTGTATACAAAGTTCAATGTAGCCTTTGGATGTTGTAGTAATAATCTAATTAGTTCACCTGCGGTATAACCTGCACCTCCTATAATTCCTACTTGTATCATGTTGTTAAGAATTTACTTGTTGATATATTTTATTCTGATTTCCTAAGATTTTGATAAATCCTTTGGCCTCGTCTGAAGTCCAGCTGTTATTTTCCTCACCATAACTACCAAACTTAGGGTTCATCAAATCGTGTTTAGAACCAATACCATCTAATTGAAAATGATAAGGTTTTAAGGTTACGAACACGTCGCCTGTTACTTTTTCTTGACTACTGTTTAAAAAAGCTTCAATATTTCTCATTACAGGATCTAAATAATGTCCTTCGTGTAAATGCATTCCGTAAAAGCTGGCCATGTATTCTTTATGTTGTAATTGCCATTTGGTTAAGGTGTGCTTTTCTAACAAGTGATGTGCTTTAATAAGTATCAAAGCAGCCGCAGCTTCAAAACCAACACGTCCTTTAATCCCTACAATGGTATCACCTACATGAATATCTCTACCAATGGCATAAGAACTTGCAAGTTTGTTTAGCTTTTGTATGTTGTTTTCTGGAGTATCGTTAATGGAGTTTAAGCTTATAAATTCTCCTTTTTTAAAACTTAGTTTTATTGTTTCTTCTCCTGTTTTTTCTAATTGAGAAGGATAGGCCTGTTCAGGTAATGCTTTATGAGATGTTAAGGTTTCGTCGCCACCAACACTGGTTCCCCAAAGTCCTTTGTTTATTGAGTATTTAGCTTTTTCCCAAGAGAGTTCAATACCATTGTCTTTTAAATATTGAATTTCTTCCTGTCTCGATAATTGTTGTTCCCTAATTGGGGTTATAATTTTGATTTCTGGAGCAATAGTTTGGAAAATCATATCAAATCTTACCTGATCGTTTCCTGCACCAGTACTACCATGTGCAATATATTCTGCTCCGATACTTTTAGCATAATTAGCAATTTCAATTGCTTGAACTATTCTTTCTGCACTAACTGATAAAGGATAGGTGTTGTTTTTTAATACATTTCCAAAAATGAGATACTTCACTACTTTTTCATAAAAGGTAGAAATGGCATCAATATTTTTATAAGTTGAAACGCCCATTTTGTAGGCATTGGTTTCAATAGTTGTGATTTCTTTTTGTGTAAAACCTCCTGTGTTTATACTAACCGCATGTACTTCGTATCCAGCTTTAGATAAGCTAACAGCACAATAAGAAGTATCTAATCCTCCACTATATGCAATGACTAATTTTTTCATTTTTTATCTTTTTTTAAATAGATGCTTTCTTTAATTCTCTTTAATCTTTGAAACACCTTTTCTTTGATTTTTACCTTGTTATTATTTGTTGTTGATGGATTGTATAACATGCCCGTACACAAGCACATTTGTTGTTTTGTTCGCTGTAAAACATCGTAGTTTTTGCAAGTCTGACAACCTTTCCAGAAAGAAGCGTCATTGGTTAATTCTGAAAAAGTAACGGGTTTGTAGCCTAAGTCGCTATTTAGTTTCATAACAGCCAATCCCGTAGTAATAGAGAAGATTTTAGCGTTTGGAAACTTAGTTCTAGAGTGCTTAAAAACAGTTGCTTTAATTTTTTTAGCAAGTCCAATTCCTCTGTAATCTGGATGAACAATTAATCCAGAATTGGCCACAAACTTACCGTGACTCCATGCTTCGATATAGCAAAAGCCAGCAAACTTATCGCCATCTAAGGCAATAACAGCATTGTTGTTTTCTAGTTTAGTAATGATGTATTCAGGTTTACGTTTGGCAATACCTGTACCTCTAACTTGAGCAGCTTCATCAATTGTTCGACAAATGATATCGGCATACTTTGCATGCGATTTATCTGCAATAACAATTTTCATTGTTCTTGATTTTAAATTAAAATGATTGTAAAATGGATTGTTTTTGAAAAGAAGAACCGGACTCACCTAGGTTCAATAACCGACTAACACCCTGACGGGCGACGGCGGAAAATAGGGCGTACAACAACTGGACTATTCGAAAGAATAGCTATAGGAAAAACCGATATGTAGTTGAAATTGTACAAGAAATAAAAAATAAAAATTACGTATATAGGGTATGGTTTGTTAGCTTTTAGCGGCGGCGGCGAAAGCGAACAAATGTACTGGGAACAGTACTACGTATTTTATTTTTTAAAGAATTCATGCCGCAAACATATAAAATAATTTTTACTTTTTTTCGAAATAAATTAGGATAATTAAAAAATTATTCTAAATATTTGTGGCATAGAACGAATGAATAAACAGATTTTAAATATCATTTCTATTATCGTCATTGTGATTATTTCACAAGGATAGAAGGGATGTGTTTAAATTATAATGTAGTATAAGAAAAGGCTTCCTAAATTTAGGAAGCCTTTTTTAGTTAACAAAAGATATGAGTAGAAACTTAAATATCGTAGTAGTATTAATTATTGTCATTATTAGCTCACCGCCGAGTTGATACAGATAATTATTGCTATACAATAAAGCCTGTGTCAATTTAGATGCAGGCTTTTTTTTGTACTGAATATTAGAGTTTTAAATATGTAACTAATTAAAAATCAATAAAATGAGTTTTAAATCCGTCAAGTAGATATCATTAAATCACAGAAAAATAAGAATTAACTAAAAAGACAATAAAATAATTTCGAACAGCAAAACAACTAAAAAGAATGTATTACAAAGAGGATAGTATCATTTTTTATAACGGAAAATTTATCAAAGCATCGGAAGCTACAGAGAATCCATATAGCCAAAGTTTACATTATGGAAATGGCGTTTTTGAAGGAATAAGAGCTTATAATACTCCGAACGGTACAAGAATTTTTAAATCAGAAGCCCATTATAAACGCTTAAAATATGGAGCTGAAGTAATGAATATTCAGTTCAACTATACAGAAGAAGAACTTACTAAAATAACATATGAATTGTTAGAAAGAAATGGGTTGAAAGATGCATATATACGCCCGTTAATCACCACTGGGGCAGATATGAGTTTGGTAACTTCTAATGAAACGAATTTAATTATTCAGTGCTGGGAATGGGGAAAATATATGGGAGATAAGTTATTGCGTGTTAAAACATCTTCATTTCAAAGACCAAATCCAAAAGCATGTTTTGTAGAGGCAAAGGTTACTGGACATTATATCAATTCTATTCTTTCAACAAATGAAGCTAAACAAAATGGTTATGATGAAGCTTTGTTGTTAGACATGAATGGAAATGTAGCTGAATGTTCTGGTGCTAATATTTTTATGGAAAAAGATGGAAAGTTGTATACGCCACCACGTGGGCATATTATGGCTGGAATTACAAGATCTACGGTTATAGAATTATGTAAAGAAGAAGGGGTTTCTATTGAAGAAAAGCACTTTACACTAGAAGAATTGAAGAATGCAGATGCATGTTTTTTTACAGGAACCGCTGCTGAAGTAGTAGGATTACAATCTCTAGATACTTATGAATTTCCTCTTGCATGGGAAAAATCACACGGATATCAATTAATGAAATTATATAAAGACGAAGTACTAGGCTTACGTCAAAAAAGAAAAGCGAGTTAGAATGGAATTGAATAAATTCAGTAAACAAGTTACACAAGACGACACACAACCAGCAGCACAAGCAATGTTGCACGCGATTGGTTTGTCAAATTCAGATTTACAAAAGCCACTAATTGGAATTGCAAGCACAGGGTATGAAGGTAATCCGTGTAATATGCATTTAAATGATTTAGCTAAGTTGGTAAAAGAGGGAACTCAAAATGCCGATTTAGTTGGACTAATTTTTAATACAATTGGAGTTTCTGATGGAATTTCTATGGGAACACCAGGAATGCGATTTTCGTTACCATCGAGAGATGTTATTGCCGATTCTATGGAAACCGTAGTACAAGCTATGTCCTATGATGGCTTAGTAACAGTAGTAGGTTGCGATAAGAATATGCCGGGTGCTTTAATGGCAATGTTACGATTAAACCGACCATCAGTTTTGGTGTACGGAGGGACTATAGCCTCTGGATGCCATGAAGGAAAAAAGTTAGATGTAGTTTCTGCATTTGAGGCTTGGGGAGAGAAAGTAGCAGGGAAGATAGACAACGAAGAATATCAAAATGTTATAGAGAAAGCATGTCCAGGAGCTGGTGCTTGTGGAGGAATGTATACTGCAAATACTATGGCTTCTGCAATTGAAGCTTTAGGAATGAGTTTACCGTATAATTCGTCAAATCCAGCCATTAGTAAAAACAAAGAAGATGAGTGTGTAAAAGCAGGAGAGGCTTTACGTGTTTTATTAGAAAAAGATATTAAACCATCTGATATTGTTACTAAAAAATCAATGGAAAATGCGATTCGTTTGGTAACAGTTATGGGAGGTTCAACCAATGCGGTATTACACTTTTTAGCAATAGCAAAAGCCGCAAATGTTGAGTTTACGTTGAAAGATTTTCAGCGTATTTCAGATGAAACTCCATTCCTTGCAGATTTAAAACCAAGCGGAAAATACTTGATGGAAGATGTGCATCGGGTGGGAGGAATACCAGCGGTGCTTAAGTATTTATTAAAGAAAGGATTATTGCATGGTGATTGCTTAACCGTAACAGGAAAAAAATTAGCCGAAAACTTGGAAAGTGTACCGGATTTAACAGAGAATCAAGATGTAATTAAGCCTTTAGATGCGCCTATAAAAGCAACGGGACATCTTAGAATGTTATATGGAAACCTAGCAAAAGATGGTTCAGTAGCAAAAATAACAGGAAAAGAAGGATTGTTTTTTACAGGAAAGGCAAAAGTTTTTGAAGGTGAGTATGCTGCAAATGATGGAATTAGAGAAGGGAAAGTTACCAAAGGAGATGTTGTTGTTATTCGATATGAAGGCCCTAAAGGCGGACCAGGTATGCCAGAAATGTTAAAGCCAACTGCCGCTATTATGGGAGCAGGCCTAGGAAAAGATGTTGCTTTAATTACCGATGGACGTTTCTCTGGAGGAACACATGGCTTTGTTGTTGGACACATTACTCCAGAAGCACAAGACGGAGGAGTAATTGCATTGGTAAAAGATGGAGATACCATTTCGATTAATGCAGAGAACAACTCAATTACTCTTGAAGTTTCAGAAGCAGAACTAGAAGAAAGAAAACAACAATGGAAGGCACCTGAATTAAAAGTAAACAGAGGTGTTTTATATAAATACGCTAAAACAGTTTCATCAGCATCTAAAGGATGTGTAACCGATGAATTTTAATACCTGAAGTTATGACCACAAAAACAAAAACACAATCTTTAACACAAACAAAACAGCAATTGCATATTTCAGGAGCAGAAGCTGTGGTAAGATGTTTATTAGAAGAAGGAGCAGATTTGATTTATGGATATCCGGGTGGGGCAATTATGCCTGTATATGATGAGTTGTTTAAGTATCAAGATAAAATACATCATGTACTTACACGTCATGAGCAAGGAGCAACACATGCTGCGCAAGGGTATGCTAGAGCTACAGGGAAAGTTGGAGTAGCTATGGCTACTTCAGGACCAGGAGCAACTAACTTAATAACAGGAATAGCCGATGCTCAAATAGACTCCACTCCAATGGTATGTATTACAGGACAGGTGGCAGAGCATTTATTAGGTTCGGATGCTTTTCAAGAAACAGACATTGTGGGTATTTCTACACCAGTTACTAAATGGAATTATCAGATAACAAAAGCATCAGAGATACCAGAAATATTTGCAAAAGCATTTTATATTGCTAAATCAGGGCGTCCAGGACCTGTATTGATTGATATTACTAAGAATGCTCAATTTGATACATTCGATTTTGAATATGAAAAATGTACCAATGTTCGAAGTTATAAAGCACAGCCCGAAGTAAGTTTAGAAGAAGTTAAGGAGGCTGCTACGTTGATTAATGCAGCCAAAAAACCTATGATTGTTTTCGGGCAAGGAGTTATTCTTGGAGAAGCTGAAGAAGAATTTAAAGCTTTTATTGAAAAAACAGGGATTCCATCGGCATGGACCATTTTAGGTTTATCAGCATTGCCAACAGAACACGAATTAAATGTTGGTATGGTTGGAATGCATGGAAATTATGCGCCTAATAAATTAACTAATGAATGTGATTTATTAATTGCTGTGGGTATGCGATTTGACGATCGAGTTACAGGAAGTTTAGATACTTATGCTAAGCAGGCAAAGGTTATTCATTTTGAAATAGATCCAGCTGAAATTAACAAGAACGTTCAAGTTGATGTTGCAGTTTTGGGAGATGTTAAAGAGAGTTTAGCAGAAATATTACCATTGGTAAATCAAAATACACATACAGAATGGTTGGAAGAATTTAGCAAACTCGAAGCTGTTGAATTTGATAAAGTAAAAAAAGACGACTTGTTCCCAACTAAAGAAGGATTGACCATGGGAGAGGTTTTAAAAGAAATCAATAATGCTTCGGGAGGAGATGCTGTTATTGTTTCAGATGTAGGGCAACACCAGATGTTTGCGTGTCGTTATGCAAAATTCAATAAAACTAAAAGTAATATTACTTCTGGAGGTTTAGGAACAATGGGATTTGCTTTACCAGCAGCTATTGGAGCAAAAATGGGGGTTCCGAATAGAGAAGTTGTTATGATTGCCGGAGATGGAGGTTACCAAATGACAATTCAAGAATTAGGTACCATTTTACAAACCAAAGCAGCCGTTAAAATAGTGGTTCTTAATAATGAATATTTAGGAATGGTACGTCAATGGCAACAATTGTTTTTTGACAAACGATATGCATCAACAGAAATGACAAACCCAGATTTTGTTGCTATCGCTGAAGGATATAGTATAAAAGCAAATAGAGTAACTAAAAGAGAAGATTTAGCTAAATCGGTTCAAGAAATGATGGAATCTAAAGAAGCGTATTTTTTAGAAGTATGCGTAGAAAAAGAAGATAATGTATTTCCAATGATACCAACAGGAGCCTCAGTTTCAGATATAAGATTAGAATAATTATGGAAAATAAGCAAACATTTACAGTTTCTGTATATACAGAAAATAACGTGGGATTATTGAATAGGATTTCAGGAATCTTTTTAAGAAGGCATATCAATATTGAAAGTATGAATATTTCTAAATCGGAAATAAAAAGTGTTTCAAGATTTACATTATTAGTCAAGGTAACCGAAGAGCAAATAAAGAAGATTATTGGTCAAATAGAAAAGCAAGTAGAGGTTATTAAGGCTTATTATCATACAGTTACAGACACGGTTTATCAAGAGTCTTGTTTGTTTAAGTTAAGCTCAGAATCTTTAATAGAAAACGATCATATTCAAACAATTATTAATAATAGTAAATCGAGAGTAATTAATATAAACAAAGATTTTTTTGTACTTGAAAAGTCAGGGACAAAAGAAGAAATAGAAGAGTTATATCATGCATTAGACAAACACGGAATTATGCAGTTTGTTCGATCAGGACGTATTGCAATAACAAAAGATGAAATGAGAATTTCCAAATTATTAGAATCAGAAATTGAGAAAAGATATTAAAATACACGATACAGCCTTTATGACTTCTATTTTTAGAGCTATGAATGAATCGTTAAGTAACGACTCGTATTCTAAGCTATGGAATAATAAAAAGACAAAGGTGTGGGTGGACGATTATTTGAAAGAAGTTTCCAATGAAGAAGTCCATACCCATTGTGTACGCAATAGATTTTTCTTAGAAAAGATTAAAGAACGATTACATGAAGTAGAGGTGCTCATTAATTTTGGAGCAGGCTTTAGTATGTATCCTTTTTTGTTAGACGAATCAATAATTCATATCGAAATTGATAAACCAGACATTGTTAATAATAAGCAAACTCAAATTTTAAATTGGATTTCAAAAGGTGAATTGCCTCAAAGAGATATTCATTTTATTGGAACAGATTTCAGTCAAAATTATGAGGAAGACTTATACACAAAAATAAAGACGATAAAGAAAGATAAGAAGTCTTTTATTTTAATTGAAGGTGTCTTGTTTTTTCTAGATATGAATCAAGCAAAAAGAATATTTAATTTTTTCGACAAGGTTCAAAAGACAGGAGAATATATAGGGAGTGTTTCATTTAAACATACAATAAAAGAAACCAAAGTATTTTCAAGATTGTTACAGTTTTTTAATGATAGAATTTTAAAAACATCGGAGGATGATTACTTAACAATAGATACTAGTTTTTATACAAAACAGCCAAGGTATACTATAAAAGAGCATAAAGATTACTTTATGTATTCTAAAGAATTAAACAATAAAATAAACCAAAACGCAACAGATATTTTAAATGAAAACTTTTATCTGTTACAAAAAACAACATAAAAAAGCGTAAGGCTAAAAACTATAAGTTATGGCAACAAATTATTTCAATACATTATCATTAGCAGGAAAATTAGAACAACTTGCAAAATGTAGATTTATGGAAGCATCAGAGTTTTCAGAAGGAGTTAAAGCATTAGAGGATAAAAAAGTAGTTATTATAGGTTGTGGGGCTCAAGGTTTAAACCAAGGATTAAATATGAGAGATTCAGGTTTAGACGTTTCTTATGCATTACGACCAGCAGCTATTGAAGAAAAGAGAGCTTCATATAAAAATGCTACTGAAAACAATTTTAATGTAGGTACGTTTGAAGAGTTAATACCTAATGCTGACTTAGTATTGAATCTAACACCAGATAAGCAACACACAAGAGTTGTAAAAACGGTAATGCCTTTAATGAAAAAAGGAGCAACGTTATCATATTCTCATGGATTTAATATTGTTGAAGAAGGGATGAAAATTCGTGAAGATTTAACAGTAATTATGGTGGCACCAAAATGTCCAGGAACAGAAGTAAGAGAAGAGTATAAAAGAGGTTTTGGAGTACCAACATTAATAGCTGTACATCCAGAGAATGATCCTGAAAATAAAGGATGGGCGCAAGCAAAAGCTTATGCAGTAGCAACAGGAGGAGATAAAGCTGGGGTTTTAGAGTCTTCTTTTGTAGCTGAAGTAAAATCGGATTTAATGGGAGAACAAACTATTTTATGTGGAGTGTTACAGACCGCTTCGATTTTATCTTTCGATAGAATGTTGGAAGAAGGAATAGAATCAACTTATGCAGCAAAACTAATTCAATATGGTTGGGAAACCATTACCGAAGCTTTAAAGCATGGAGGAATTACCAATATGATGAATCGTTTGTCTAATCCTGCAAAAATGAAAGCATTTGAACTTTCAGAAGAGTTGAAAGAAATATTAAAACCATTGTTTGATAAGCATATGGATGATATTATGTCAGGACATTTTTCAAAAACAATGATGGAAGATTGGGCAAATGATGATGTAAATCTATTATCATGGAGAGCGGCAACAGGAGAAACTGCTTTTGAAAAGACAGAAGCAACTGAGGTTGCGGTAAGTGAGCAAGAATATTTTGATCATGGTACTTTAATGGTTGCTTTTGTAAAAGCAGGAGTAGAGTTGGCTTTTGACACCATGGTTGCCTCAGGAATTAAAGAAGAATCGGCATACTATGAATCGTTACATGAGTTACCATTAATAGCAAATACAGTTGCAAGAAAGAAGTTATATGAAATGAATCGAATTATTTCTGATACTGCTGAGTATGGATGTTATTTATTTGATCATGCAGCAAAACCATTATTAGTTGATTTCATGAGTAAGGTTGATACTTCAGTGATAGGAAAATCATATGCAAATTCTAATGAAGTAGATAATTTAGAATTAATTAGAGTTAATGAATCTATTCAGAGTCATCCAATTGAAAAAGTAGGAAAAACATTAAGAGCGTCAATGACAGCAATGAAAGTAATCAGTCAAGAAGAAAAAAAGGAGGCAGTAGTTTTTCATTAAAAGTATGCAAGTAGAAACAAAATATAGACCAACGATAAAAGCTGTAGAAGAAGCAGTAGCTACATTAGAAGGTGTGGCTACTGTAACTCCATTGTTAAAAAACTTTATTTATTCTGAAAAGTATAAATCCTCTATTTATTTAAAACGAGAAGATTTACAGCAAGTACGATCGTATAAAATAAGAGGGGCTTATAATAAGATTAGTTCAATATCGGAAGAAGAGCGTCGTAATGGAATTATTTGTGCAAGTGCTGGAAATCATGCGCAAGGAGTTGCTTATGCTTGTAAAAAGTTGAAAATCCATGGTACTATTGTAATGCCATCTCCAACACCCAAACAAAAAGTAGAACAAGTTAAAATGTTTGGTGGTGATTATGTTGATATTGAATTGACAGGAGATACTTTTGATGATGCTTATAAACTTGCAAAACATGTATGCGATACGTTAGGAAAAACTTTTGTGCATCCATTTGATGATGAAAAAATTATTGAAGGACAAGCTACAGTTGGTTTAGAAATTATTAAACAGTTTGAAACACCTATAAATTATGTGTTTGTTCCTGTTGGAGGAGGTGGATTGGCTTCTGGATTGTCGAGTGTTTTTAAACAATTATCACCAACAACCAAAATAATAGGAGTAGAACCAGAAGGAGCGCCTTCAATGAAAACATCTATTGTAGAGAATAAAAATGTACGATTAGATAAAATAGATAAGTTTATAGATGGTGCTGCTGTACAACAAGTAGGGAATTTAACTTTAGATATTTGTAAAGAGAATTTACACGATATGATTACAGTTCCTGAAGGAAAAGTATGTCAAACTATTTTAGATTTATATAACAAAGAGGCTATTGTAGTAGAACCTGCGGGAGCTTTGACTATTTCTGCGTTAGATTTTTATGCTGAGGAAATTAAAGGTAAAAATGTAGTATGTGTAATTAGTGGTAGTAATAACGATATTACAAGAACGGCAGAGATTAAAGAGCGGGCTTTGTTATATAATAAATTGAAACATTATTTTATTATCCAGTTTCCTCAACGAGCTGGTGCTTTAAAAGAATTTGTTATTGACGTTTTAGGTAAAAATGATGATATAACTTATTTCGAATATTCTAAAAAAACAAGCAGAGAAAATGGTCCTGCTGTTGTTGGAATTGAACTGGAAAAAAAATCAGATTTAGCTCCATTAATTAAACGAATGAAATCGCGTAATTTTTATGGGGAGTATTTAAATGATAAACCTAATTTGTTTGAGTTTTTGGTTTAGAGATTATTCAATTCATTTAAAATAATATCACATCCTTCATTAATTTCTTCTTCAGATATAGTTAATGGAGGGGTGATTCTTATTGCAGAACCTTCAAAAAGTAACCAAAAAAGAATAACTCCTTTTTCTAAACAATTTAAAATAACTTTTGATGCATTTTCAGGAGAGTCAACTAATAAAGCTAACATTAGTCCTCTTCCTCTAATTTCTTTGACAGCCGGATGATTTTTAAACTTATTTCGAATTAATTCTTCTTTTCTTAAAGTTTCTTCGATAAGTTTTGTAGAAGTAATTTCTTCAACAGTAGCTAATCCAGCACTTGCAATAACAGGATGTCCACCAAAAGTAGTAATATGTCCTAGTTTAGGGTTTTCTTTTAAACAATTCATAATTTCATATGAAGAAATAAAAGCACCAATTGGCATTCCACCACCAAGACCTTTACCCGTAATAATTATATCAGGAGTAACATTGTAATTTTCAAATCCCCAAAATTTTCCAGTACGTCCAATCCCAGTTTGGATTTCATCTAAGATTAATAAAGCGCCAACCTCTTCACAGCGTTGCTTAACTTTAGTTAAATAATCGTTTATAGGCTCAATAAATCCGGCACCGCCTTGAATGGTTTCTAAGATAACTCCGGCAGTGTGTTTAGTAATTTTATTTAAATCTAATTCATTGTTGAATTCTATAAATTTAACTCCAGGAATTAGTGGACGAAAAGCTCTATTTTGTTGTTCGGCACCACAAACACTCATAGCACCTTGGGTATTTCCATGATACGCGTTTTTAGCAGAAATTATTTCGCTTCTCCCAGTAAATCTTTTAGCTAGTTTTAAAGCTCCTTCAGTAGCTTCAGTTCCAGAGTTAACAAGATAAATAGAGGATAAGTTTTCAGGTAATGTATTTGCCAAAGCTTTACATAAATCTAACTGAGGTTTTTGAATAAATTCTCCATATACCATTACATGAGTATAAGAGTCTAATTGATTTTTAATTGCTTGAGTAACTTTAGGGTGACTATGTCCTAAGCTATTCGCAGAAACACCAGCAACAAAGTCTAACATTTTTTTACCATTACTATCGTAAATATAGCTTCCTTCTGCTTTAGAAATCTCAATAGCTAAAGGGTGAGGTGTAGTTTGTCCCTGATATTTTAAAAAATCATTTCTCATTATATTTTCTATTTCTGAGTGTTATTTTTAAGGTTGAATTTTTTGACCTTAGATTTCTCTTTTTTGGTGCTTTCCTTTATAAATTTCTGTTTAGCTTTTTTTACATTTGGATTTTCGGGTTTCGATACCTTAGACCTTTTATCTTTAACAAAAATATCCTCAACAGTTTTAGGCTGTTCATCTGCACGCCAAATAAATCCTTTGAACTTTTTTTCTTCAGAAGGAAACTCAGAAGGAGGGAAGGTTTTCCCTTCGGATTTTTTGAAATATTTAGTTTGCTCTATTTCATTCTCTATTAGAGTAAACTCTATGTCACTAGCAATTTCTTTAGTAATGGTTTCTAACTTTTGAGTATCTTCATTTCTATTATGGTATAAGGATTCAGCATTTCCTTTCACAAGCATTATTCTTAAATCATTGTCCTTAAATTTTCCATAAATATTCCGACCTTTAATTTGATTAAAATCATCTTTAGATAGCGAATCTTTTTGAACCATAAAAGCATTCTTTAAGACTTTTAAAGAATCAAGTTTCTCGGTTTTTTTATTCATTAATATTTGAATACTATCTCCAGTAATTTGATTTTTACCAGACCAGAGTATAGGGTTTACAAACATTCTGGTTAAACCTGTTGTTTGACTTGTATGGATAGAATCGCATTTTCCTTGTAAGTTTGATTTAAATATTTTTACATTATTAAAAATACGAGCAATTCTTTTTTCAGGTTTTCCAGTTAATAATATTTTATCACCAGCAATATACATTGAATCTTTATCAACAACTGTAATAGCTACAGGTTTGTCAATAATAAAAAGGGAATCTTTTTTTTCGTATAGCTCAGCATAATTACCTTTAGCAACCATATTTTGAACAGTGTCTATAACTTTTATTCGATTGGTTGCAGAAGCAAAGCCCTTACGTTTATCATAGTATAAACTATCAGCTAAAACTGTTCGTTCTTTTAAAAAGAGTTTTGCATTTTTTACAAAGTAAGAAATGTCAGTATTGGTATCATAGAATCCTCTCTCAGAATAAATTTTGGTGCTGTCTTTTAAGTTAGTTACGGTACTAGGTCCGTATAGGTAAGCTAAATTTGTATTGGTGTAATAATCTAAATGATCAGATTCTAAATTATTCTCAGGGTTTACAACTGTAACTTTTGTTTTAGCAGTAAACTTTTTGTCTTTTAAGAAATAAGTACCTCTTGTACTTTTCAAAGTGTTTTTTTTATCACGAATAGTTCCTCCACTAGGATAAAATAAAATTTGCTCTTTTCTGTCGAAATAAAGTGTGTCTGTACTCAACTTCATTTCTTTATCATTAATTTCTACATGTCCCCATGATTTTGCTCTTTTGGTATTTCCGTTGTATAGGGCAAAATCACTATACTGTATAATACTATCTCCTTGCTCTATAACAACTTCACCAACTGCTTTAAAGATGTTTTCTTCTTGATAGAATAATGCAAAATTAGATTCTAATGTAGCTCCTTCATGCTTCATTTTAACATCTCCAATTAATACCTTGGCTCCAGGGTATTTTTCAGCATCGGAAATACTTTGTTTCGTAGAAATAATTTCAATTTTTCTAGCTTGAGAATAACTTCCTATTGAAAAGAGTATGAGGGTTAAAAGAAATAGTTTTTTCAAAATACAAAATTTAGAGGACAAAAATAATGAAAAGAACGTGCCATATTTCTTAATGAATGAATAAAATTATTAAGTAAAAAGCAAGAGTGTCGTTTTTTTAATGGTTAATTTTGCAAAAACAATATAAAAAGAACCTTATGAGCGCCCATTTTGATTTATCTCTAGAAGAAATGAAATCTTATGGATATAAAATAGTAGACCTAATTGCTGAGCATTGGGATACTTTTAATGATAAAAAACCTGTTACTTCTGCTAGTCGTGAAGAAATGGATAATCTATTTTTACAAGAAGCACCTGATAAAGGAACAGATGCCAATGAAGTTTTAGATTTTGTGATGAATAATGTGATGACTTACAGTAATGTAATTTCACACCCAAAATCATATTCTTTTGTTCCTGGACCAAGTAACTTTATAAGTACTATGGCCGATAGTTTGGCAACTGGATTTAATGTGTTTTCTGGAGGATGGATTGTTTCTCCAGCTGCTGCTGAACTTGAAATAGTAACCATGAATTGGTTATTGAAAATGTTTAATTTCCCTGTGAAAAAAGGAGGAGGGATTTTTACAAGTGGTGGTTCTATGGCAAATTTAACAGCTTTAGTTACTGCTCGTAGAATTAAATGTGGAGACGATTTTTCAAAAGCGGTAATTTATTTATCAGATCAAGCTCATTCATCTAATATAAAAGCAATTCGTGTTTTAGGGTTTAAAAAAGAACAAATACGAATTTTACCAACAGATATTGAGTTTAGAATTAGTATTAACAAACTTAAAAATGCTATTGCTAAAGATAGGTTAGAAGGTTTACAACCTTTTTGCTTTATTGCTTCTGCAGGAACTACTAATACAGGAACTGTTGATCCACTTGATGAGATAGCAGATATTTGTGAAGAAGAAAATTTATGGTTTCATGTTGATGGTGCCTATGGAGGAGCAGCTATTTTATCTGAAAAAGGAGCAAAAGCTTTACGTGGAATTGAACGTGCAGATTCTTTGACAGTTGATCCACATAAATGGTTTTATCAACCGTATGAAATTGGATGTTTGCTGGTAAAAGATGCTTCTTGGTTGAGTAATACTTTTAGTGAAAAACCAGAGTATTTAAGAGATATTGAAGGAAATGAATCTGAAATAAACTTTTATGATTATGGAGTTCAATTAACACGTAGATTTAGGGCTTTAAAGTTTTATATGTCGATAAAAACATATGGGCTAGATACATTTAAAGAAGCAGTAACTTATAATATTCAGTTGGCGGATGATGTAGAAAAACTTTTACGTAAGAGTCGTAACTGGGAAATTATTTCACCAGCAACATTAGCGGTAATTAACTTTAGATACAATCCAATAGGTTTAAACTTTTCAGAACCAGAAATTGACGCGTTGAATCAAGAAATATCTAGAAGAGTAATGGAGTCTAAAGAAGCTCTTTTGGTAACTACTATTTTGAATAAACAAGTTGTATTACGAATGTGTTTAATAAATCCTAAAACAACAATGGATGATGTGAAAGAAACTTTGTTGTTATGTAATAAGTTTGCAAAAGAGATTTTAGATAACAAAAGAAAATAAAAAAGGAGCTTTAAGCTCCTTTTTTTTATGCGTTTTTTTCAAATTCTTGTTTGAAAAATTCTTCTGATTTTCCTTTTGCTATTGATGCTGTTTGCCATTTTTCATTAAGAATCATCTTACCAATATAAGCTATCTGTCCAATGTGATAGGGATAGTGTGCTATTTGTCTTGTTATACTTTCTATTAGTTTATGTTCTTTGTTTCTTATATAAATAGGACGATTAAAATTAGTTTCGTCTAAACTACTTAATGCAGTGAACAAACAATTCCATCCATTTTCCCATTTAATTATCAATTCTTGTTTGGATAAATCTTGAGGTTCAAATTCTTGATCTCTATTTCTTGATTTTTTTTCACCATCAGAAGTAAAAAAATCGGTCCAACGAGAAAGCATGTTTTCAGACATATGAACCATAATAGAAGCAATACTGTTACTTTCATTATTAAAAGTCCAATGTAAATCTTGTTCTTCTAGCTGGTTTAATGTTTTATCAGCAACTTCCTTATAAGACTTAAATTGCTTGGTTATATTGTTTAAATATTCTTCTATCATTTGCAATGAATAAAAAAGGAGTTCTTTAAAGAACTCCTTTTTGTTTATCTATTAATTGTTTGTTTTCTATCAGGACCTACAGAAACAATTTTTACAGGAACTCCAGTTTCTTTTTCAATAAAAGCAACATAGTCTAGTAAATTTTTAGGTAATTGATCTGCTGAAGTCATTTTAGTTAAATCATCTTCCCATCCTTTAAACTCAGTATAGTTTACAGATACGTTTTCAGGTTCTATGTTATATGGTAAGTGTTCTATTTTTTCTCCTTTATAGTTGTATGATGTACATACTTTTAAAGTATCAAACCCAGAAAGAACATCTCCTTTCATCATCATTAATTGAGTAACACCGTTTACATCAACAGCATATTTTAAAGCTACTAAATCTAGCCACCCACAACGACGAGGACGTCCTGTTGTTGCTCCAAATTCATGACCTACTTTAGCCATTGTAGCACCATCCTCATCGAATAATTCGGTAGGGAAAGGTCCAGAACCAACACGTGTTGTATAAGCTTTAAAAATTCCGAATACTTCACTAATTCTATTTGGAGCTACTCCTAAACCAGTACAAGCACCAGCAGCAGTAGTATTAGAAGAAGTTACAAAAGGATAAGTTCCAAAATCAATATCTAATAATGAACCTTGTGCTCCTTCTGCTAAAATAGTTTTACCTTCTTTAATAGCTTTATTTAAAAACTCTTCAGAATCAATAAACTGTAATGTTTTTAGTTTTTGAATACCTAAATCAAATTCAGCTTCTAATTCATCTAAGTCATAATCAATTTGAACATCAAAATAATTAAGCATATTAATATGCTTTTGAGTTAATGCTCTATATTTTTCTTTCCAGTTGTCTAGTTCTAAATCTCCAACTCGCATACCGTTTCTACCAGTTTTGTCCATGTAAGTAGGACCAATTCCTTTTAAGGTAGAACCAATTTTAGCTTTTCCTTTTGAAGTTTCAGAAGCAGCGTCTAGTAGTCTATGCGTAGGTAAAATTAAATGTGCTTTTCTAGAAATTAATAATTTAGAAGTGTAATCAATGTTATGAACGTCTAAATTTTCTAGTTCTTTTTTAAAGATAACAGGGTCAATTACAACTCCGTTACCCACTACGTTTAAAGCTGTTTCATGAAAAATTCCTGAAGGAATTGTATGTAAAACGTGTTTGTTTCCATCAAAAATTAAAGTATGACCAGCGTTTGGCCCTCCTTGAAAACGTGCAATAATATCGTAGTTTTTTGTAAGAACGTCTACAATCTTACCTTTTCCCTCGTCTCCCCATTGTAGTCCGAGTAATAAATCTACTGCCATTTAGTGTGTTGTTAAGTGTGTTTGTTGTTGTTATTTTGTGTTTCTTTTTGTTCCGTAGAAATAAAGTGAATGGTTGTGGATATCGATATCAAAAACATCTTCAATTGTTTTTTTGATAATTTGAATTCTAGGGTCGCAAAATTCTTTTACTTCTCCAGAATCTGTAAGTATTACATGGTCATGGTTTTTATCAAAATAACTTTTTTCATAACGAGCCATAGATTGCCCGTCAAATTGATGCTTACGTACCAATCCACAGTCTAATAATAAATCCATTGTGTTGTAAAGAGTTGCTCTACTTACACGATAGTTTTTGTTTTTCATTTTGATATATAAAGATTCAATATCAAAATGTTCATCAGCATCATATATTTCTTGCAAAATAGCATAACGTTCAGGTGTTTTACGATGCTTATTTTCTTCTAAGAAAGAAGTGAAAACTTTTTTTACAATTTCTTGATTTTCTGCTGAATTACTCATTTAGTTTAAAATTTACGAAAAGACAAATTTACAGTTATTTCTTGATAAAAAAACAAGGATGTTAAAATGATATTTACAAAGTATTAACACGCTCTACTTTTTGAACACCATCTACCTTTTTCATATTGTCTATTAGTTTGGTTAATTGTGATTTGTTTTTTACACTCAACGATAGCTTTCCTTCAAACACACCATCGTCTCCAGAAATATTAATTGTATGAATAAATACATCCATACTGTTTGAAATGATTCTGGTAATATTATTTACAATTCCTTTATTATCAATACCAGATAAATGTAAAATTGCTGTAAACTCTTGTTTGGTAGAATCAATCCATTTTGCAGACATAATTCTGTAAGCATAGTTTGATTGTAATGAAATAGCATTTGGACAATCGTTTTTATGAATTTTGATTCCTTCATTAATAGTTACAAAACCAAAAACTTTATCACCAGGAATAGGGGAACAGCATTTAGCAATTGTATAATCTAAAGTTTGTTCTTCTTTACCAAAAACTAAAGCGTCAAATTTGTTAGTAACTTCTTCTTTTTCTGAAATGTTTTTAGAAGGGTTACGGCGGAAAGTATTTTTAATGAAGCCCATGATAAGCCCACTTCTTTGCGCAACAAATTCTTTTAATTGAGTATTATCTATGGCTCCGTTACCAACTCTGAAAAATAAATCGAAACTAGTTTTTAATCCAAAATAACCAGCTAGCTCGTGAATAACTTTTTCACTGGAACCAATTTTTAAATGACGAAGCTTTCTAAGTAATATAGCTTTTCCTTCTTCGGCTATTTTCTTTTCTTCGGCTTTTAAAGCAGACTTAATTTTAGTACGGGCTCTTGCAGTTAAGACAAAATCTAACCAACGAACATTGGGTTTATTGTTACTAGCAGTAAGTACTTCTACCTGATCACCACTTTTAAGTTCGTAGCTTAATGGAACTAATTTACCATTTACTTTTGCACCTCTACATTTTAAACCCACATCGGTGTGTACAGAAAAAGCAAAATCTAAAGCAGAGGCTCCTTTTGGAAGTGATTTTAAATCTCCTTTAGGTGTAAATACGTATATTTCTTTTGCATATAGATTCAGCTTAAAATCTTCAACAAAATCTACTGCATCTAAACTTTGATTTTCTAAAGTCTCTTTTAAACGGTTTAACCACCCTTCAAGACCGTTTTCTTTTACAGCTCCTTGTTTGTATTTAAAGTGAGCAGCATATCCTTTTTCAGCAATTTCATCCATTCTTTCAGAACGAACTTGTACTTCAACCCATTTAGCTTCTGGACCAATAACGGTAATGTGTAAAGCTTCATATCCTGTTGATTTTGGTTGAGAAATCCAATCTCGCAAACGAGCAGGGTTGGGTTTAAAGAAATCTGTTACAATAGAGTATATTTTCCAAGCATCAAATTTTTCATCACCAGAACTAGGTTCGTAAATAATTCTAATAGCAAATTTATCATACACTTCATCAAAAGTTACATTTTGCTTTCGCATTTTTCTTCGAATAGAAAAAATTGATTTAAAACGTCCTTTAATGTCATATTTAAAACCTTCTTTATCTAAGGCTTCTTTTAAAATACCTGTAAAAGTATCTATATACTTTTGCTGTTCTTCTTTACTATCTTTAATTTTATTTAAAATATCCTTGTATACATCTGGTTCAGTATATTTTAAACCTAGGTCTTCTAATTCCGTTTTGATATTATATAGACCTAATCTATGTGCCAATGGAGCATAGATATATAGAGTTTCAGAAGCAATCTTTACTTGCTTATGAGCTGGCATTGCGTCCATGGTTTGCATGTTGTGCAATCTGTCGGCAATCTTAATTAAAATAACTCTTACATCATCATGTAAGGTAAGTAGCATTTTTCTAAAATTCTCAGCTTGTATAGAATAATCTTGCTCTTTCTTTAAATTAGATATTTTGGTAAGTCCACTAACTATTCGCGCAATGTTTTCGCCAAACAAGCGCTCCATATCGTTAATCGTATAATGTGTATCTTCAACTACATCATGAAGCAAAGCAGCAGCAATAGAAGTTGCACCAAGTCCAATTTCATCAGCCACAATTTTAGCTACAGCAATAGGGTGATAAATATAAGGTTCACCAGTTTTTCTACGTTGCTCGGAATGTGCTTCAACAGCTATATCAAAAGCTTTACGTATTAATTTTTTATCTTCATCAGATAAAGTTTGATAGGTCCCTTTTAATAAATCTTTGTACCTGTTAGCTATTTCTTTGTTTTCTTCTTCTATCGTTGCATTATAACTCATACACTTAAAACTCTTTTGAATGAATATGTTTCAAAATAAAAGTAGTATAAACAAACATACTGAGCAAGTTTTAGAAGGAAATGTTTAAAGCTAATTAAACCTTGATTATTTATAGGTTTTTGAATAAATAAGTAAAGAGTTTTATGTTCAGAAGGTTAAATGCTTGAAAAAGAGTTGAAAAAAAGGGTAGGACTTATAAATAACAAGTGTTTTTCCTATACATCGTTTTAATATAAAGGCATACATTTGTATTATAATTCAGTGGTATAAAACTTTGCTATATATAAAGTACCCCTGGATATCATTCAAGTGTGATATATGAATCTCCTACTTTATTTAAAGTCGGAGATTCTTTATTTACAAAAAACAGGTGTTTATTTTAAGGCAGGATATTCTTTTGTTATATTTAAAAAGTATTGTTTTACACCTAGACTATCAGTTAAGGTTAAAGTATCCTTTTTTATAGAATAATTGAATTTACTTTCAAGTTCTATTATATTCATTTCTTTATTATAGTGCTCAATCAGTTTTTTTCTATAAGGTTTAATACTGTCTTTGTGCAAATTCATTTTATTTAAACTGTCCTGAACTTTAAATGCTCCTACCTCAGTAGAATGTTTAATTTTATAACTAAAAGATTTTAAACTATCATTTAAAGAGTAGCTACCATAATATATTTTTCTATCAAAGTCTTTAATTTTAATACTACTTCTTTTGTCAAAGTATATTTTAAACAGCTCTTGTGAAGGTTTGTTTTCTATAACTTTCCAAACGCCAACCAACTCGTTTGTTTTGTCATATTTTTTAGCAAGATCATTTATATAATCATATCTAATGTAAAGTAATATAGGAAGTATTAAAAAAGGTAGCCAGTAATATTTGGTAAATATTTTAGGTAGATTATCCAATGAGTTTTCTTTATTACTAGGGATTTTAAAGAAATAGTTTTTAAAGCCTTGCCAATCTGAAATTAACAAGAACAATCCCATAACTGTTAGTGTAATAGCCATAACCATAGCACCAAAAGCTATTTCATAAAAAATATTTACTAGTAGAATATTTACCATAAAAGATAAAAGTAAAATAACACCAATACGTTCTGTTCTTCTAAATAGTATTAATATTCCAGCTAAGATTTGGCTACCAGCAATTATTAACCCATATGTTCTTGAGTATCCATAGTAGTACCAAGTAAGCATAAAACCATTATAATTACTTACATTATAATCAGCACCCCAAACTGGTCCAAAACTGAATTGTGTTTTTAAAATTTTAGCAAAGGCATATGAGAATAAGTAATAGGCTAAATAGTATTTACAAAGTAATCTTAGTAAAAATAAACTAATAGGTTTGATGTTTTTAGGTAGTTTCATAGTTCCTTTTTTTTGAAAATTTAAAACAAAAAAACAAAAAATATATAAACGAGCAACCATTTTTAAAAATCTGTAGTCTATATATTTGTAAGGACGCAAAATCGAGAATTTGAATTGAAAATTATTCATTTACATAATCAGCAAGCAGAACTGATAAAAAAAGCTAGAAAAGACGATAGAGAAGCGCAACAGGCTTTATTTGAACAGTTTTCACCTAAAATGTTAGGTGTGTGTAGGCAATATGTAAAAGATATACATCATGCAGAAGATTTGATGTTACAAGGTTTTTTTAAGGTTTTTACTAATTTAAATAAGTTTAAAAACAAAGGAAGTTTTGAAGGTTGGATTCGTAGAATAATGGTAAATACTTGTCTTACTTATTTAAGGAAAAAAAATCCAATTCAGTTAGCAGAAGAAGATTTTGTATTTAATGATGCAGCAACGGAAAGTTTAGAAAATACTTCAGTTGAAGATATTCAAAAGTTAATAGATCAATTACCAGAAGGATATAAGTTAGTTTTTAATTTATATGCAATAGAAGGATATAAACATTCTGAGATATCAAAAAAACTGAATATTTCAGAAGGGACATCAAAATCTCAATTATTTAAAGCACGTAAATATTTGCAGGAGAGTTATATAAAAATGAATGAAATTAAAGATGCAAGCAAATAATATTGATAGAAATATAAAAGATAAACTGAAAAACAGAGAACTGAAACCATCAGCTTCAGCTTGGGAACGTTTAAGTATTCAGTTAGATCAAGAAAAGGCTCGAAAGAAGAAGAAGAGAATTCAACTTTTAAGTTATGTAGCTAGTGTTATTTTATTAGTTAGTATTGGTATACTATATCAAGGAACTTTAAGTGATGATCAGCATATTATTCCTAATAATGAAACTATTGTAGAAGCTCCTTTAGATACTTTCAAAATAGATGAAGTAAACATCAAAGAAGAAGTAGTAAATGAAAAAGCTGTAGCAAACCTTATAGATGAAGGTTTAAAAAAGAAAGAAATTTCTAAAAAAGTTAAAAAAGAGAGCATAAAAAAAAGTCGTGTTTTAAAGGGAAATTTGATTGCTAATACTGTAAAGGAAGAACTAAAAGAAGTAAAAATACCTCTGCCTAATGTTGATAAATCTATAACTAAAGAAGGAGAGAAAAATAAGCCTGAACAAAAAGTTAAATCACGAATAAAAGTAAATAGTGATTATTTATTATATGCAGTAACGCACTCGCCAGAAGAAGTTAAAGAGTATTATGCAAAGTATGAAATAAATAGGGAAGATGTTTTAGATGTGATACAAGACGAATTAACAAAATCTAATCTAAAAATAAATCCAGAAACTATTCTAGCAGAAGTTGAGCTTAGCATACAAGAGTCTGATTTTAAGCAAGACTTCATGAGTAAATTAAAATTAAAATTATCTGATGTAATTGTTGCAATTGCAGATAGAAATAAATAAAAGCGCTTATTAATTATCGATAATTAAACTTCCAAGTTAATACCTGTTTAATTTAAAAATAAAAAAATGAAAAGAATACTACTATTAGTGTTGTTTGTAACAACTATTGCCCATTCTCAAGAGAAAAATTTTGAAGAAGAAGTAAGTAAAATTGCAAAAAAAATAGAGAAAATAACAAAGCAAGAAAAAGATAGCTTAAAACTAAAAGTAAAGTCAATTAATGACAAGTTAGAGAAGAAAATAATAACTCAAGAAGATGCTAAAAAATTAAAAAAAGAAGCAGCAGAGTTACATGCAACTCGTATTGAAACTAGAGTAAGTGTACAAGAACGTAAGTTACAACAACTAGTACAAGATAAAACCAATGGAAGAATAGCTAGTAACTCTGAAGAAGATGAAAGTTTTGTTTTCAGAGTAGGGGGAGCAAAATTTAAGTTTTTAGGAGAAACAGAAAGAAGAAAGAAAAAGAAGCGAGATAAAAGAACTACCACACAGTTTGTTTTTGCTATGGGAGTAAATAATGTGTTGACTAATAATGAGTTTAGTTCTTTAAACGATTCTAATTATAAGTTTTGGCAATCGCATTTTTATGAGTTAGGTTTTACTTGGAAAACACGTTTTTCTAAGGATCCATCAAAATTATACTTCAAATATGGAATTTCATTCTTATGGAATAATCTGAGAGCAAAAAACAATCAATATCATGTGGTTAATGGAGATCAGACTGTTTTAAATACGCATATTAATAATCTTTCAGAAAGTAGATTAAGGCATGTACAAATGACTTTTCCAATGCATATAGAACTTGATTTATCTAAGAATAAGACCAATTCCGATAAAGAAGTTATAGATAATACACATGATTCATTTCAGTTTGGAATAGGAGGCTTTTTCGGATTCAAATTAGGAACACGCCAATATTTAGAATATAGAAATGCTCAAGGTGTAAAAGTAGAAGAAGTACAAAAAGCAGGTTTTAATACCAATGTTATAAACTATGGATTAAGTGCCTATGCATCTTACAAAGGTTGTGGTTTATATGCTAAGTACGATTTAAACCCATTGTTTAAAGGAACTAGTACAAGAAATATTTCATTAGGAGTTCGATTTGATATTAATTAATAAAAAAGGAGATGTTTTAAACATCTCCTTTTTTATTCTTTTCCCATTCTTGTCGTAAATGATAGGAAAGTTTCCCACTTCCGTCGTGTTTCCATCCAGGAGGTTTAAAAAGGTATAAAACTTTTTTACTAAAGCTTGTTTTACTCGTAAAAACATCTCTTAACATATAATACCATTCAATAAAGGCAACTTTAATAGGATTATGAGTATTAATATTACTAACCAAACCATAAACAGGTTTTTCAACTTCTGGTTCAAAAGTTCCTAAGAGCTTATCCCATATGATAAATATACCTGCATGATTTCTATCTAAATATTGAGGATTTGTAGCATGATGTACTCTATGATGACTAGGTGTGTTGAAAATAGCTTCAAACCATTTAGGTAGCTTGTCAATCAATTCAGTATGAATCCAGTATTGATATAACAAACTAATGCTCATTTGCATTAAAATCATTATAGGATGAAAACCCAATAGAGGCAAAGGTGCCCAGAAAATAAAAGTATAAAAGCTTCCAGACCAAGTTTGTCGCAAGGCAGTACTTAAGTTATATTTTGTAGAAGAGTGATGAACTACATGGCTAGCCCAAAATAAACGACTTTCATGAGCAATTCTATGATTCCAATAATAAATAAAATCTTCAGCAAAAAGTAATATAAACCAAGCCCACCATGTAAAAGGAATAGTAAATACACGATACTTATATAAAAAAGTAAAGAACCCTAATATTAATGCTTTGGTAAATAAACCAATAAAAACATTTCCTAATCCCATAGTAATAGATGTCATAGCATCTTTAAACTCATAATCTTCTAGTTTTATTTTTACAGTTAAAATTACTTCTATGATAATAGTAAGGATAAAAAAAGGAATGGCATAATGGATTAAATTAGGAAGATCTGGTATTTGCATAGAAATGAAGAGTTTTTGTTACCTAACAAACATACTAAAAATGAAGCGTTTAATTAAAGAGTAATTTTGCTTTTTTATTAGAAGTAAAAGAAGTATATTTGCAGGCTTAAAAATAAATTTTAAACAATTTAATTATGAATCATTACGAAACTGTTTTCATTTTGAATCCCGTTTTATCTGAAACTCAGATAAAGGAGACAGTAAAAAAGTTTGAGGACTATTTACTTTCTAAAGGTGCAGAGATGATTTCTAAAGAAGATTGGGGATTGAAAAAATTAGCATACCCAATTGAAAAGAAAAAAAGTGGTTTTTACCATTTATTCGACTACAAAGTAGCAGGTGAAGCAATCGCTCCTTTTGAATTAGAATTCAGAAGAGATGATAGCGTTATGCGTTATTTAACTGTAAAGTTAGACAAGCATGCTGCAGCGTGGGCTGAGAAGAGAAGAGAACGTGTTAAATCTGCAAAAAAGTAAGAAATGGCATCAATAGATCAACAAGCAAAAGGAAGCAAGCAAGGAGAAGTACGTTACTTAACTCCACTTGATATTGATACAAAAAAAGAAGCAAAGTACTGTCGTTTTAAAAAGAACGGTATTAAGTATATCGATTACAAAGACGCTGACTTCTTAATGTATTTAGTAAACGAGCAAGGTAAAATTTTACCGAGACGTTTAACAGGAACATCATTAAAATATCAACGTAAAGTTGCACAAGCTATCAAAAGAGCTCGTCACTTAGCATTAATGCCATACGTTGGTGATTTATTAAAATAATAAAGAAGCAGAAACATGGAATTGATATTAAAACAAGACGTAGAAAATTTAGGTTTTAAAGATGATGTTGTAACTGTTAAGAATGGTTATGGTCGTAACTACCTAATTCCTCAAGGATATGCTGTTTTAGCTACTTCTTCAGCTAAAAAAGTATTAGCTGAAAACTTAAAGCAACGTGCTTTTAAAGAAGCTAAATTAATTGAAGATGCTACTAAATTAGCTGATACTGTTAAAGGTTATGAGTTAAAGATAGCTTCTAAAGTAGGTTCTGGTGATAAATTATTCGGATCAGTAAATAACATTGATGTTGCTGAAGCTTTAGCTAAAGCTGGTACTGAGATTGATAAGAAGTTTATCAAAGTTACTGGAGGAAACGTAAAAAGATTAGGAAAATACAACGCTGCTGTACGTTTACACAGAACTGTTGTAGCTGACATCGTGTTTGAAGTAGTTGCTGAAAAGTAATTTATTGTTAAATACATGTTAATAAAGTATGAATCCGCTCTGTTGAGCGGATTTTTTTATTGCGTAAATTTGAGAGATAACTTAATGAAAATTAGTACTATTATGAAGAAATTGATTTTATTTTCTTTTATTTTACTAAGTGTATCTGTTTTTTCTCAGGTAACAACATCTAAAATAAAGGGGACAGTAACCGATAACCAAGGGGAACCGTTATTCGGGGCAAACATTGTAATACTTCATGTACCGACGGGTACCGTATCTGGAGCAGTAGCTCAAGATAATGGAAGATATACAATACCAAACTTAAGGGTAGGAGGGCCATATAAAGTTACGTTTAGTTATGTGGGCTTCAAATCTCAAGAAGTAAATAATGTATTTCTAACTTTAGGTAAAACAACCAATATTGATGGTAAATTATCAGAAGACGGAGAGCAGTTAGATGAAGTTGTTATATCAGCTTCTAAAAGTAAAATATTTAATAATGATCGAACAGGAGCGCAAACTAGTGTAAGCTCAGTTCAATTAAAAACATTACCAACAATATCGCGTTCAGCTTCTGATTTTACGCGATTAGAACCAACAGCAAGTGGTAATTCTTTTGGGGGAAGAAATGACCAGTTCAATAATTTTTCTTTAGATGGTTCTATTTTTAATAATCCATTCGGATTAGATGCAGCAACACCAGGAGGACAAACAGATTCACAACCAGTTTCATTAGATGCAATAGAGCAAATTTCTGTATCTACTGCACCTTATGATGTAACATTATCAGGATTTACAGGGGCATCTGTAAATGCAGTAACAAAAAGTGGTACGAATGAATTTAAAGGGACAGTTTATGGTTTTTATAGAAATGAAGACATGACTGGAGGTGAAATTAAAGGACAGTCGGTGGTAAAACCTAAATTAAATCAAGCGCAATATGGAGTAAGTTTAGGAGGTCCAATTATCAAAAATAAATTATTCTTTTTCGCAAACTTTGAAAAAGATGATCGTACGGACCTAGGAACTGCTGGGTGGACGCCAAATACTGGAAGTGGAGGAATTAGTGAATCAAGAGTTTTAGAATCAGATTTACAGTTAGTTCAAAATATACTATCTCAAGTTGTAGTAGGGCAAGATGCTAATGGCGGAAATGTATTTTACAATACGGGAGCTTATAAAGGTTTTACATACGATTCTAAATCAACAAAAGGTATTTTTAAATTAGATTGGAATATAAATAAGAAACATCGTTTAGCTTTTATTTATAACTTTTTAAGAGCTGAAAAAGAGAAACCAGCTCATCCAACAGCATTAGGGTTTAGAGGACCAAGTGCAACTACTTTACAGTTTGAAAATGCAGGATATGAAATCAATAACAATATAAACTCTTTCTTAGTAGAGTTAAATTCATCTTTTAATGATGAAACAACAAATAAATTGCAAATAGGGTATACACATTTTGATGATTTCAGAAACGCATTATCTTCACCAGCACCATCGATAAGTATTTTAGATGATACAGGAAGTTCAAATTATATTATTGCAGGACACGAACCGTTCTCAATTCACAATAAATTAGATCAAAAAGTATTTCAATTAACTAACAACATGAATTTCTTTAAAGGAGACCATACGTTTACGGTAGGTTTTTCTTTTGAAAAGTTTCAATTTGATAATTCATTCAATTTAGGTGTTTATGGTGCACAAGGAGTATTTTTCCCAACAGGAAGCATATCAGACTTTAGAAATACTGTAGGAAACCCAACAGCAGAAGCAGCATTAGTTGCAAATTTTCAAACACAATTTAACGGTGCAATTTCAGCTCATAATGCTTTAAATAGTGCAGGTATAGGAAACCCTGGAGGTTGGGCGTTAGCGGAAACTAATGTAGGTCAATTAGCGTTTTATGTTCAAGATGAGTGGGAAGTTAATGATAACCTTAAATTGACTTACGGAATTAGATTTGATAAGCCATTATTTTTCGATACTGCAGAGAAAGCACAGGATGTAATAGATAATGCATGTTGTTTTGCTCCTAATATAGATTATTTTAATCCAAATACAGGAGAAACAGTAAGATTAGATAACAGAAAAATGCCAACCAATCAATGGTTAGTGTCACCTAGATTTGGATTTAATTGGGACGCAAAAGGAGATAAAACATTACAATTAAGAGGTGGAACAGGTGTGTTTACAGGACGTTTACCTTTTGTATGGTTAGGAAACCAAATAGCGAATCCTAATGTGTTTTTCTATCAAATGGTAGATCCAGATTTTAAATTTCCACAAGTATGGAGAACTAATATTGGAGCAGACTATAAATTTGAAAGTGGTTATGTAATTTCTGGTGATATTGCATATACTAAAGATATTAATGGAGCGCATGTTCAAAATTGGGGATTGCGTAATCCAACAGGAACATTACAAGGAGTAGGTACAGGAAACAGAGAGATTTATGCAAATTCAGATAAAGGAAACAATGCCTATGTATTTACAAATTCAGATAAAGGGAGAACTTTCAATGCTTCATTTAAAATAGAAAAGACTTTTGAAAACGGATTGTATGCCAACGTTGCTTATAGTTATTTAAATTCAAAAGATGTAAATTCAATAGAGGCAGAAATTACAGGAGATGCTTTTGCCTTTAATCCAGTAGTAGGGAATGCAAATAACGATGTATTAGCTTTCTCTAAATATGGAGATACTCATAGAATTATTGGTGTAGCTTCTAAGAAGTTTAATTATGGTGGAGGTAAATACGCAACCACTATTTCTACATTCTTTGAGTATGCTAAAGGAGGAAGATTTAATTATACATATGGAGGAGATATCAATAATGATGGTTCTGCATTAAATGATTTATTATATGTTCCAACTGCATCAGAATTAACTCAAATGAATTTTGCTTCAGCAGCTGAAGCTACAGCTTTTGAAGCTTATATAAACCAAGATGAGTACTTAAGCTCAAGAAGAGGTCAGTTTGTAGAAAGGTATGGAGCATTAGCACCGTGGAGAGGAAGATGGGATTTAAAAATCTTACAAGATTTTAATTTTAATGTTTCAGAAAATAAGCAAAATACGATTCAAGTAAGTTTAGATATATTAAATGTAGGTAATTTAATTAATTCAGATTGGGGAGTTGTTCAACAAGTAGGAAATGTACAGCCAGTTGGAGTAAGATTTCCAGATGTAAATCCAGCAAATACCAATCCAGCAAACTATGTTCCTGATTATACTCAAGCACCAACATACTCATTTAATCCAAATTTAACAGAAACATTTGTATATGATACGAGCTTAAATTCTCGTTGGCAAATGCAACTAGGATTGCGATACATCTTTTAAAAGATGCAGTTTAACGACAGAAACCTTCATTTCATGGAGGTTTTTTTATTTTTTTCAATGAAATTTATTAATAAAGGGGGTTTTACCTATGAATTTAATTAAAAAAAAGTTTCATATTTGTATCAGTTAATAAAGATAGGGGACTTTATTACAACGTTTTAAGATATAGTCTTTGAGGGGTTGATTATATTTTAAAAAAACTCTGACTTCTAAAGTCAGAGTTTTTATTTATACAGATACTTCTACTTGGTTTTTTAAGATGTCCTCAAAAGTTTCTCTTTTTCTTATTAAGTAATCTTTCCCCTTATAAATCATAACCTCAGCAGGTCTGTATCTCGAATTGTAATTTGAAGCCATTGAATAACAATAAGCTCCTGCATTGTGGAAGCATAAAATGTCTCCTTCTGAAATTTCATTAATTCTTCTGTTAGAACCAAAAGTATCAGATTCACATATATAACCAACAATGCTATAAAAACGTTCTCTTCCTTTTGGATTAGAAATGTTTTCTATATGATGGTAAGAATTATAAAACATAGGACGAATCAAATGGTTTAAACCACTATCAATACCCGCAAAAACAGTAGAAGTTGTTTGTTTTATAACATTAACCTTAGCTAAAAAGTACCCTGCTTCACTTACCAAGAATTTACCTGGTTCAAACATTAGAGTGACATCTTTACCGTATTCTTTACAAAAGCTATTGAAACGTTGTGAAAGCTTTTTACCTAACTCTTCAATATTTGTAGAAATATCACCTTCTTTATATGGAACTTTAAAACCACTTCCAAAATCAATAAAATCAATATTATCAAATTCTTTAGCTGTATTGAATAATATTTCTGATGCTCTTAAAAAAGTATCAATGTCTAAAATATCAGATCCAGTATGCATATGCACACCATTTATGCGCATTCCCGTATTTTCTACCACTCTTTTAATGTGTGGTACTTGGTGAATTGAAATACCAAATTTAGAATCAATATGACCTACAGAAATTTTGCTATTTCCTCCAGCCATAATGTGTGGGTTAATACGAATACAAACAGGTACTTTAGGATGTTTTTGTCCAAATAACTCAAGTATAGATAAGTTATCAATGTTTATTTGAATACCTAATTTGGCAACGTCTTCAATTTCTTGTAAAGAAACTCCATTAGGTGTATAAATAATGTTTTCAGGAGCAAAACCAGCTTTTAAGCCAAGTTTTACTTCTTGAATAGAAACAGTATCCAATCCACTTTTTAAAGAATTAAAAACCTTTAAAATGTTGATGTTAGATAAAGCTTTCGCAGCATAGTTTATTTTTAGGTTCTTAACCTTTGAAAAAGCACCAGTAATCTTTTTATACTGACTAATAATTTTTTCAGTGTCATAAACGTAAAGTGGGGATTGATACTTCCCAGTTAACTCTAATAAGGCTTTTCTATCCATTTTTATTATTATTTAATGCCTCAAAATTAGATAATGGGTTTGTGCTAACAAATTATATATAAGAAATAAACATATCTGTTCTTTTTGTGAAAAAAAGGTTATTTACATATCTTGAAAAGGGGGTTTTCCTAATGTAATGTGTTGAAAAAGAGACATATTTGTTGTGAAATAAATGTAGGGGATTTATTTCGCAGTTAAATGATATTTTCTTTAAGGGGTGATTATATCATTAAATTAAAGCTCTAGTGTTTCACTAGAGCTTTTCTTTTTTTGAAAAATAGATTTAGAAATAAAAAACTCTAGCTATTGCTAGAGTTCTTATTTTTATAATTAAGTATATATACTATTTATTTGAATTTAGTAGCTACTTTTTGAGCAATACCTACAATTACTTCACTAGCTTTGATAATACTTTCAACAGGTACGTATTCATAACGTCCGTGGAAATTATGACCACCCGCAAAAATATTAGGACAAGGTAAACCTTTGTAAGATAATTGAGAGCCATCAGTACCTCCTCTAATAGGTTTGATAATTGGAGTAATGTTCATTTCCTTCATCACCTCCTCAGCAATATCAACAATATACATTACAGGAGTAACTTTTTCTTTCATGTTATAGTATTGGTCTTTAATATCAACAGAAATTAATTTTTGACCTCTTTTAGCATTTAATATTTCAGCTAAATCTAACATGGCTTTTTTACGGTTATTGAATTGATCCATATCGTGATCTCTTACAATATAGTGTAATGTTGTTTTTTCAACAGAACCTTCCATGTGGTGTAAGTGAAAGAATCCTTCGTAACCAGTAGTTTTTTCAGGAACTTCATCTTCAGGTAAAGCATTAATGTATTCATTAGCAATTAACATAGAGTTAATCATTTTACCTTTTGCGTAACCAGGATGTACAATTTTACCATCAATAGTAACTTTAGCTCCCGCAGCATTAAAGTTTTCATATTCTAACTCACCAATTTGGCTACCGTCCATTGTGTATGCCCACTGTGCACCAAACTTTTCAACATCAAACATATGAGCACCTTTACCAACTTCCTCATCAGGAGGGAAACAAACTCTAATTTTACCATGCTTAATTTCTGGATGCTGAATTAAGTATTCCATAGCAGAAACAATTTCAGTAACACCAGCTTTATCATCGGCACCTAATAAAGTAGTACCATCAGTAGTAATAATTGTTTGTCCTTTATACTGTAATAAGTCTTCGAAATAATCAGGAGATAAAACAATGTTTTCTTCTTTGTTTAAAACGATGTCTTTTCCGTCGTAGTTTTCATGAATTTGTGGCTTAACATTAGCTCCAGTAAAATCAGGACTAGTATCAATATGAGCTACAAAACCTATAGTAGGTACTTCGTAATCTAAATTACTAGGCAATGTTGCCATTAAATAACAATTCTCATCTAACTCAACATCTTCCATTCCTATTTCTATCAATTCTTTTTCAAGAACTCTAGCTAAATCCCATTGTTTTTCAGTACTAGGAAAAGCAGGGTTATTAGGATCACTTTCAGTATCAATAGTTACATACTTTACAAATCTATCAATAATATGTTGTTTGTTCATTGTTGTTAATTTTATCAGCATCAAAAATAGCTATTTCAATAGTATTTTATAAATAAATTTGAAGTTTAATTTGCTTGTTTAAAGTATGCAATTAGTAAGTCTACCACATAGCTGTAAGAATCAATTCCTTTTGTTTGGTTGTTAGCTTTTAAATAAGAGTTATAGCCTTTTTTAAAGTAAGGTTCAATAGGGTTTTGATATTGTTTCCAGTGTAAATAACTATTTCGGTAATCTTTATAGATTCCTTTGTTTACCGTTTTTTTTATTTCCTGTGCTATTTCTTTATCACGTTTATATATTTGACCAAAACAGTAGTTGTATGCCATTCTGTAACCTGAGTATTGAAAGTATAAATCGTCGTTGGCTATGCAAGCCAAAAAGCCAACAAAATTGGCATCATTTTCAGCAGCCCAACCTATTTGATGTGCCATTTCATGACAAGTAGTGGCTGGATAACCAGTTTTAGGAATCATATCATTTACTTGAGCTTCCCCTGTTATTGGATTGATGTAGCCTGAAGTTGTATTGTATGACTGAAATAAGCTTACCAGAGAATTTTTAATAGAAGGATTTGTATAAGCCAACTGTGGATAGGATTTAGTTAACTTATTATAACCACTAGGTGCTAATTTGTAAATTTCTTTTTGAGAATAAGGTACTTTCACTTCAATAGAGTCGTTGTTAGTTATAAGCAAATGAATTCTATTTAATTCAGAAACAATTTTTTTTGTGGTTGAAACTAACTCATCAGTCGTATAAGTAGATTGTTGCAAGTTCAGGTTTTTAGCTAAAGGTTCGCGAAAATAATTCAATCCCCAAAAAGCATAAAAGCAAGCATAAACAACTGCTAAAATGGAAACAAATTTGATTAACTGAGGTAGTATGAATTTAAATTTGGTTTTGAACAAACGATAAATAGCTTTGATAAATAAAAACAATAAAAAGAAGCCAAGTACATCACCAAAAGAAAAAGGAAGCCATCCTAGAAGAATTCTAAAGAATTTTGAAATATAAGGATACAATCCATTACTGTAATATTGTTCTATCCATTGCGTTTGCTGACTTAAAAAATGAATGAATATGATTTGAAATGGAAGAGTTAACGCTAGAATTAAATGTTTTTTTGAGTGCCTCATAGTGTCAAAAATAAGAAAGTTGAAACGTTATCAACAAGTTAATAACAATTTTATTGGCGAATTTGTGTAAAAAGAAATTTAGGTAATGCTGATATAAATATCAGCATAAAAATATACTTTTGTTCTCATGGAAAAAACGCACTCTGTTAGGGGAACAAAAGTTGATAAGGCTAGAATAGTAAGTCTTGAAAAAGGAAAATTACCACCGCAAGCTCTAGAACTTGAGGAGGCAGTTTTAGGTGCTATGATGATTGATAAAAAGGGGATTGATGAAGTAATTGATATTTTACATCCTGAAGCTTTTTACGATAAACGTCATCAAGAAATATATTCTGCAATTTATACGCTTTTCCAAAACTCAGAGCCAATTGATTTACTTTCTGTATCGAATCAATTGAAGAAAAACGGAAAATTAGATGTCGCTGGCGGAGATTTCTATTTAATAGGATTAACACAAAAAGTAGCATCGTCTGCACATATTGAGTTTCACTCACGTATTATTTTAGAGAAGTTTATACAACGTAAGTTAATTACTATCTCTTCTGAAATTATAGAGAGTGCTTATACAGAAACAATAGATGTATTCGATTTATTAGATGACGCCGAGGGAAAGTTATTTGAGGTAACACAAGGAAACCTTAAAAAAGGAGCAGAAAGAGCAGATTCTTTAGTACAGCAATCGATTAACAAAATTCAAGAGATATCAGGTAAAGAAGGGATGAGTGGTTTAGCCACTGGATTTACCAAACTAGATGCTTTGACATCTGGATGGCAACCTTCCGATTTAATTATTATTGCAGCACGTCCTGGTATGGGGAAAACAGCATTTGTAATTTCAATGGCTAAAAATATGGCGATTGAATTTAATCATGCAGTAGCCATATTCTCACTGGAGATGTCATCGGTACAGCTAATTACTCGTATGATATCATCAGAAACTGGATTAACTTCGGAGAAATTACGTAAAGGTAACTTGGAACCACACGAATGGGAGCAGTTAAACGTAAAAGTAAAGAGGTTATCAGATTCGCCAATCTTTATTGATGATACTCCGGCACTTTCAATTTTCGATTTACGTGCAAAAGCAAGACGTTTAGTGTCACAACACAATGTACGTATCTTAATTATTGATTATTTACAGTTAATGACAGCTGGTGGAGCAGGAGGAAACCGTGAGCAGGAAATTTCTACAATTTCACGTAACTTAAAAGCACTAGCAAAGGAATTAAATGTACCAGTAATTGCGTTATCACAGTTATCACGTGCGGTAGAAACTCGTGGAGGTTCAAAACGTCCGTTACTATCCGATCTTCGTGAATCTGGGGCGATTGAGCAGGACGCCGATATCGTATCGTTTATCTTTAGACCAGAATACTATGGAATGACAGAATGGGATGACGATGATCATTCACCATGTGAGGGACAAGGAGAGTTTATAGTAGCAAAACACCGTAATGGTGGTTTAGATAATATTCGTTTGAAGTTTACTGGACACTTAGCAAAATTCTCGGATTTAGAAGAAGGGTTTAGTAGTGAATTCCAGTCGAGTATGAACTCAAGTTTTAATGATGAAATTTCATCAAATAACTTCACTTCACCAGAAGATGCTTTCGGTCCAAGTGATGACGACGTACCGTTCTAGAATATTAAACAATTCATAAAATAATTTAAAATACACAATTGCTAAATAGTAATTGTGTATTTTAGTTTTTACATATGAAAAAATATATATACATAATAGCATTATTGTTATTCTCAAATTCAATTTGGGCATCATTTATTTATGTACCAATGAGTCATGATAACCAAAAGAATCATTTAAAAGCATATGGAATTGTTTATTATGCATTACAAAATGGTTTGAAAGCTAAGTGGTTGTTGAATTATGATGGAGGTGCTTTTTTAATGGAGAATAATGAGGCTGTTGAAAAGGAATGTAAAATTAGGGGAGTTTCTTATCAAATAATTTCCGATGCCAGATCGAAATTAATATTAGAAGAAATTTCATCACCATCTAAAAATCAAGAAGCGGTAACTTTAGAAAAAGCCCCTAAAATAGCGGTGTATTCACCTAAAGGAAAAATGCCTTGGGATGATGCTGTAACTATGGTATTATCCTATGCAGAAATTCCATTTGATGTTATTTATGATGAAGAAGTATTAGACGACAAGCTATTGTTATATGAATGGTTGCATTTACATCACGAAGATTTTACAGGGCAGTATGGACGTTTTTATGGAGCGTTTAGAACAGCACCGTGGTATATACAACAAAAAAAGGATGCAGAAGCGTTGGCTAAAAAGTTAGGATATACCAAGGTCTCAGAACAAAAAGGAGCTGTTGCCAAAAAAATACGTGACTATGTAATAGGAGGAGGATTTATGTTTGCAATGTGTTCTGCTACCGATAGTTTTGATATTGCTTTAGCAGCAGATGGAGTTGATATTTGTGAAGGAATGTTTGATGGAGATGCTTCTGAGCCAAACTATCAATCGAAAATAGATTTTAATAAAACCTTTGCTTTTAGAGATTTTGAATTAATTCGTAATCCAACAACATATGAGTTTTCTTCTATAGATATGACTCGTAAACGTAGAATAAAAAAGGAAGTAGATTACTTTACGTTAAAAGAATATTCGGCTAAGTGGGATCAAGTGCCAACGATGCTAACACAAAACCATACTCAGTTAGTAAAAGCCTTTATGGGGCAAACTACTTCTTTTGATCGCAAAACAATCAAACCTACTATTATGGTTTTAGGTGAAAATAAAACCAATGGAGAAGGTAGATACATTCATGGAACCAAAGGAAAAGGAATGTTTACTTTTTATGGAGGTCATGATCCAGAAGATTATCAGCATAGAGTAGGAGATCCAAAAACAGAGTTAGACTTGCATCCAACATCTCCAGGATATCGTTTGATTTTAAATAATGTACTTTTTCCAGCGGCAAAAAAGAAAAAACAAAAAACCTAAACATTTTTTAGTTGAAAGTGTCAGCGACGTTCGCTGACTCAATAAAAACTCAACGAAACCATCAGCGAAGCTCGCTGGTGGTTTCGAAACTCGACGAAATGCTCAGCGAACTTCGCTGAGCGTTTTGTTTTTGTGCAATTCAATCAACGAGCTTCGCTGATGGTTTCGTTTTAATGCAGAGCTATCAGCGAGCTTCGTTGAAAGAAAAAAAACTATAATACTTAGCAAGCTGAATGTATTGTAACAAAAAAAGGTTAAAGTATAATGAACTTTAACCTTTTTAAAATTGAATGTATTTAAAACTATTTGATGTCTTTAAGCATTTCAGATACAGATCGCTCTAATTGTTGATCACGACCTTTATCAATAATACCAGGCATGTTTTTTACTTTAATGGTAGGCTCTGTTTGGTTGTTTTCCATCCATCTTCCAGATTTATCTTTCGCACTAATAGGAACAACACCCCAGTAGCTTCCATTTGGTAATCCTTCCCATCCTGCAAAACTACAAGTACCAGGAACTGGCATACCTACTGTTTTTCCAATTTTAAGATCAGTATATCCAGCAGCATAACAATGTCCATCAGAATACATACTTTCGTTAAAAATAGATAATGTAGGTTTTGTCCAACGTGAAGTAGGTTCACCTCCAACTACTTTAGCTTCTGTTTCGTATGAAATAAAAGGAACTCCAGTAAAGAACATAGCTAAATCAGCAACTAGGTCACCACCACCATTAAAACGTGTATCAATAATAATACCTTTACGATCAGAAAATTTACCCATAATATCTTTGTAAATACTTCTATATGGACCATCGCTCATTCCTGGAATATGAACATAACCTAACTTTCCATTACTTAATTTATTTACTTCTTTTTCGTTAGTTTTTACCCATCTCTTATATAATAAACGGTTTTCTTGACCTAAAGAAATAGGTTTTACAGTAATGGTTTGTTTTTCCTTTGTTTTAGGATTTGTGATATTAAGCAAAACAAATTTCCCTACTTTTCTATTTAAGTATTTAGCAACATCTTCGTTTTTATCAATTGTAACACCATCAATTTTTTCAATAATCATCCCTGCTTTAACGTTAAAAGATGATTTATCTAAAGGTCCGTCTTTAATAACTTCATCAATTAAAATTCCGTCTCCTTTATGGTTGTAATTCATAAAAATACCAAGCGAAGCAGTTGCATCAGCATTTTTAATACTGTTACTATATCCAGCTCCAGCATGAGAAACGTTTAATTCACCTAACATTTCAGAAAGCATTTCAGAAAATTCAAAAGAATTACCAATAGATGGTAAGTACTTTTTATATTCTTTTTTCATTTTGTTCCAGTCAGTTCCGTGGAAATCTGGGTGATAAAAAATAGCATTGGTTCTTATCCATACGTGATCGAACATAGCTTCTCTTTCAGCTGCAGTGTCCAACATCATTTCACCACTAATCTTTACTGGTTTTTTGCTCTTTTTAGCAGGATCTATCTTAGAAATTCTTCCACCACTTAAAAGATATAGGTTTTTCATGTCTTTATCCCATTGTAATGAACCGTAATTAGCGTTTAAACGCATAACCATTTTGGTTTCTTTGGTACGTAAATTAGTACTCCAAAGATTCATTTTTCCTTCAAAACGAGCTAAGTAATATAAAACATCACCTTTTTTAGAAAGTACTGCATCACCAAGGCTAGAAGAATGAATAGTTAATCTTTTAATTCGATCTTTCATACTATCCCAATCGAAAGTAAGAGGTTTTACTTTTTTCTTGTCTTTATCCTTTTTCTTTTTGTCTTTTTTATTTTTCTTGTCAGCTTCTTTTTTCTTTTTATCCTTTTCTTTTTTCTGAATAGCTTTAATTGTTTCCATCAATTTAAACTCTTCGTCGCTAAGGTTAAATTCATCCCAAGCTTCTTGTGTAAAGAACATACTATAAACATCCGATTGAGAACGTCCGCTAGTAGCATAAGATTTTAACCCATTTCTGTTACTAAACCATAACATTTGCTTTCCACCGTTCACCCATTTAGGATAGTAATCGTTATAACCACTCTCAGTTAAGTTTATACGTTTGCTACCATCAGCAGCCATTAATAAAGCTTCACTATTGCTTAGTGTTTTACTCCATCCAACCAATAACCATTTGCTATCAGGGCTCCAAGTGTAGTATTTATCACCATCTCTCATATGGAATAAATCTTTTGGAGTTAATAAGGTTACTTGTTTTTTAGTTTTTAAGTCCATTACTTTTAAAGTACGTCTTCCTTCAACAAAAGCTATTTTAGAACTATCAGGAGAGAACTCAGGTAAGTAATTATCAAATTTATTTTCAATAACTGGAGTTTCTTTTAATAAAGTTGCTGCAAAAAAGAAAGGTTCTTCTTTACGTACTTTTTCTGTTTTATAAATACTCCATTTTCCATTTCTTTCACTACTATATACTACCGATTTTCCATCAGGAGTCCAAGTAACAAAACGCTCTCTTTCTGTTGTATTGGTTAACCTTTTAGTAAAAGATTCACTAACAGAAGTTACAAAAACTTCACCTCTAGAAATAAAAGCAATTTCTTTTCCATTTGGAGAGATAGCCATTTCATTAACACCTCCATTAATAGAGATGAATTTATCTTTATTGTCTTTGCTTTGTGTTCTTATAATAACATTCACTTTTGAAGGTTTTTCACCTTCTTTCATGGTATATAATTCACCATCGTAACCAAAACTTAATATACCATTACCAGCACTTAAGAAACGTACAGGATGTAATTTGAAATTTGTTAGTTGTTGATCTTGGTTAGCATTATCAATATTCATTTTATGAATATTAAAAGAACCACTTTTTTCACTTAAATAATAAATGCTTTTTTCATCATCAGAGAAAAAAGGATGCCTGTCTTCACCAGCAAAAGAAGTAAGCATTTTATGAGTTTTCTTTTTAGTATCGTAGCTCCAAATGTCTCTAGTGATTGATGATTTATGATGCTTACGCCATTCATTTTCACCACCTTTTTTATCATGGTATAACATGGTGTTACCATTTTTAGATACCTGTACATATTCAGCAGGTACCGTCATTAATTGATTAACACGCCCAGCTGTTACAGGTACAGCATAAAGTTCAGGTTGAGAATTGGTAGGGTATTGTCTATGTTTTACTTCATCCTGACGTTGTGCTCCGAAAATAACCTCTTTGTTGTTTGCTGAAAAAGAAAATGGAACTTCGTCAGTAGAGTGAAACGTTAATCTTTTAGCCTCGCCACCTATGGCGTCCATGATATAAATATCGAAATTACCATAACGATTAGAAGCAAAGGCAATTTTTTTACCGTCTTTACTCCAAACGGCTTTGTAATCGTGTGCCTTATGAAAAGTTAATTGAGTTGCATTTCCACCAGTAGAAGGAACTTTATATAAGTCACCTTTGTAAGTAAAAACGATTTCTTTTCCATCTGGCGAAATTGAGGAGTGTCTCAGCCAATTGGGATTCTCTTGAGAGAATAGCTGTAGCGTTAAAAACGCGAATAATATTGATAGGTACTTCATTTAGTTAATTTTTTGTGCAATCTACTAAATTGTAGTACCTAATTATGTTAATTTAAGTTAAAATGAGCAGTGTTTACTTGTTTAATTCTTTGATGAAATAGGAAGGTTTAAAGAAGATAAAATTAAGACTAAAAATTATCGAACCCTTTTTTAAATAAGAATTGAAAAAGTAATTGGCAATTATTTTTTAAACTATTACTTTTGTCGAGATAAAACAAAAAATAATGTCGACAACACAACAGCTTCAAGAATTTACACAACAGGTACGTAGAGATATCGTTCGTATGGTACATGCAGTAAACTCAGGACACCCTGGAGGATCTTTAGGATGTGCAGAATTTTTTACTTGCTTATATCAAGAAATCATGGATTATTCTACTGATTTTAAAATGGACGGAAATAATGAAGATTTATTCTTTTTATCAAACGGACATATATCGCCAGTTTATTATAGTGTATTAGCACGTAGCGGATTCTTTCCAGTTGCTGAGTTAGCAACATTTAGAAAGTTAGATACACGTTTACAAGGTCACCCTACAACACACGAACACTTACCAGGTATTCGTATTGCTTCTGGATCTTTAGGTCAAGGAATGAGTGTTGCAATTGGTGCAGCTCAAGCAAAAAAGTTAAACGGAGATGATAAAATTGTATATTCATTACATGGTGATGGAGAATTACAAGAAGGTCAAATCTGGGAAGCAGCAATGTATGCAGCAGGAAAGAAAGTAGATAACTTAATTGCTACTGTAGACGTAAACGAAAAACAAATTGACGGTACTACTGACGAAGTTTTAGCAATGGGAAGCTTAAAAGCTAAATTTGAAGCTTTTGGTTGGGATGTATTAGAAATTAAAGAAGGAAATGATGTTGATGCTATTTTAAAAGGAATGGCTGATGCAAAATCTCGTACAGGAAATGGAAAACCAGTTTGTGTATTATTATATACAGAAATGGGGAATGGAATTGACTTTATGATGCATACGCATGCATGGCATGGTAAAGCTCCAAACGATGAGCAATTAGAAGCCTCGTTAGCACAAAATCCAGAAACATTAGGAGACTACTAAGAAATAGTTTTTAAAATAATATTCAAAATCCCGCTTTTATGCGGGATTTTTTTATGTTTTTCTTCACATTAAAACGTAAGTAAAAACGTAAATTTACGTCATCAATAATACCAAATAATAAAACCCAATAAATGAGAATAGGAATTGTATGTTATCCTACCTTTGGAGGAAGTGGAGTAGTAGCAACTGAACTAGGTATGGCATTAGCTGATAAAGGACATGAAGTACATTTTATAACATATAATCAACCAGTTCGATTAGACTTTTTTTCACACAGAATACACTTTCATGAAGTAGTATTAGAAGAGTATCCTTTATTTCAATACCAGCCTTATGAATTAGCATTGTCTAGTAAGATGGTTGAAGTAGTTGAAAAGCATCAATTAGAAGTGTTACATGTACATTATGCAATACCGCATGCATATGCAGCATATATGGCTAAAAAGATGTTAGAAGAAAAAGGTATCAATGTAAAAGTAGTTACTACATTACATGGTACAGATATTACTTTAGTAGGAAGTCACCCAACGTATAAAACAGCTGTAGAGTTTAGTATTAATAAATCGGATGAAGTAACTACAGTTTCTAATAGTTTAAAAGAAGATACATTACGTTTGTTCAATATTGATAAGGATATAAAAGTAGTGTATAACTTTATTGATGGTGAAAAATATGACAAAGCGCACCAAGCTGAATGCAAACGTATTGGTTTGGCAAAACCAGAAGAAAGAATTTTAACGCATGTAAGTAATTTTAGACCAGTTAAGCGTACCGACGATGTGATTCGAATATTTAATCAAGTTCAAAAGGAAATTCCATCAAAATTATTAATGGTGGGGGATGGACCAGAACGTTTAAAAGCAGAGAACTTAGTAAAAGAATTTGGTTTAGAGGATAAGGTGTTATTCTTAGGAAATAGTAATGAGGTGGCTAAAATATTATGTTATTCAGATGTGTTTTTATTACCATCAGAAACAGAGAGTTTTGGATTAGCAGCTTTGGAAGCAATGGCGGCAAGTACTGCTGTAATATCAACTAATACAGGTGGCCTTCCAGAAGTAAATATAGACGGTAAAACAGGTTATTTAAGTGACTTAGGTGATGTAGATGATATGGCTAAAAATGCTATTAAGATTTTAAAAGATGAGGCTATATTAAATCAATTTAAAGAACATGCCAAAGAACATATAAAGTTGTTTTCTCTAGAAAATATTTTACCGGTATATGAAGAAATATATAAAAGCTGTTCGGTAACAGCATAAATAAAAAAGGCGAGAAATTTTCTCGCCTTTTTTATTATATGTTATAGTATTTTAGACTATCTATAATTAAGTTTGATGGGACTTTGCAATCGATTTTGAAATCTTCATAGTCCTTTAAAAGAACAAAGTTAATTTCACCGCCTATATTCTTTTTATCGTGTTTCATTAATTCAAGAATAGCAGAAAAGTCATCTTCTAAAATTTCTACTTTGCCATATATAGTGTGAATAGCTTTTTTAATTTCTTCAAGTTTGTCTTTTGAAAAACCTAAAGTTTCAGAAGAAATATATGCTTCACAAACCATACCTATAGCAATAGCTTCACCATGAGTTAGGTTTTCTTTATGATCACTTTCTAAAAAATAAGATTCAACACCATGTCCAATGGTATGACCCCAATTTAAAACTTTACGAACATTTTTCTCTTTAGGATCTTCTAAAACAACTTCATTTTTAATTTCAATAGATCTATGAATTAAGTCTATAATGTTTAACTCAGGGTTGTCTTTAATTTCATTAAATAAACGAATATCGTGTGTCATTCCGTATTTAATAATTTCAGCAGTACCAGATCTAATTTCTCTAGGAGTAACCGTATGTAAATATTCAGGGTCTAATACAATCAATTCAGGATTAGCAAAAACACCAATCTGATTTTTTAAAACACCTAAATCAACACCAGTTTTCCCACCTACAGAAGCGTCTACCATACTTAAAAGAGTGGTAGGGATGTTTACAAAATCAATTCCACGTTTAAATGTAGAGGCAACAAAACCACCTAAATCGGTAATTACACCACCACCAAGAGTAATTAATAAGCTTTTACGATCGGCACCTAATTCGGTCATAGCATTCCAAACACCAATACAAGTATCGATGTTTTTATAAATTTCACCAGCATCAATTTGAATAACTTCAATGGGTTTATCGGTTTCTAGTAATTGCATAAATCGAGTATAGCAATGTACTATGGTATTGTCATCTACAAGAACAAAAATAGACGAGTAGTTATTATTGCGAATTAAATTAGCTAATTCGATGTACGCTTTTTCTTCAAAATGGATAGGGTATGTTGCTGCTTGAATAGAAGTCATTTCAATCTATAATTTAAAGGCGAAATTAAATAGAAAAAATTAAAATATATCATATGGGTCTGTTATATTTGTCTTTAAAATCAAATAATAATATTACCTCGATAATGAGACTTTTTGACAACACCGAAACTGCTTTTAAATTAAAATCTGACTCAGAGTTAGAAAGAGCATATTTTTTGTTTAAAATGATACAGAACCAGCCAATGGTTCGCATAGGGACAGCGGTAACTAATTTTGCATTAAAGGCACATTTGCCAGTTGAAGGTTTAATCCGTTCAACAGTTTTCGATCATTTTTGTGGAGGAGTAACAGAAGATGACTGTTTACCTAACATAGAAAAAATGTATGATCGTGGTAATGTACATAGTATTTTAGACTACTCAGTTGAAGGGAAAGAAGATGAAGCACAGTTTGATGATGCTTTACAAATGACTTTAAAAACAATTGATTTTGCTGAAGAAAAAAAGTCAATACCATATGCAGTATTCAAACCAACAGGTTTTGGACGTTTTGCTTTATACCAAAAATTAACAGAGGGTGTAGAGCATACAGAAGAAGAAAAAGTAGAGTGGGCAAGAGTTGTAGAGCGTTTTCATATAGTATGTAAAGCAGCAGCAGAGAAAGATGTCCCATTATTAATAGATGCAGAAGAAAGTTGGATGCAAGATGCAGCTGATGATTTGATTGAAGAGTTAATGGAAATTTACAATAAAGAAAAAGCTATTGTATTTAATACATTACAAATGTACAGACATGACCGATTAGAATACTTAAGAGGTTTGTATCAAAGAGCACATCAAAAA
This sequence comes from Tenacibaculum sp. Cn5-46, assembly GCF_022347705.1. Taxonomy (NCBI): domain Bacteria; kingdom Pseudomonadati; phylum Bacteroidota; class Flavobacteriia; order Flavobacteriales; family Flavobacteriaceae; genus Tenacibaculum; species Tenacibaculum sp. Cn5-46. The sequence goes on along the minus strand of NZ_JAKRGD010000003.1, from coordinate 337,709 downwards.
GGATATCATATAGGTATGAAAGTAGTACGTGGTGCCTATATGGAAAAAGAAAGAGAAAGAGCAAAAGAAAAAGGATATCCATCACCAATTTGTGTAGATAAACAAGCAACAGACGATAATTATAATGAAGCTGTTCGTTTTATGATGGAGCATAAGAACATGGCAATCTTTGCTGGAACTCATAACGAAGAAAGTTCTTATTTGTTAATGGATTTAGCAAAAGAGTATAATATAGAATCGACGGATAAGCGTATGTGGTTTGGTCAATTATATGGTATGAGTGATCATATTAGTTTTAATTTAGCACAAGAAGGATATAATGTAGCCAAATATGTTCCTTTTGGACCAGTACGTGATGTAATGCCGTATTTAATTCGTAGAGCAGAAGAAAATACTTCAGTAGCAGGTCAAACTTCAAGAGAATTAAATTTATTGAAAACCGAGAGAAAGCGTCGTAAACTGTAATGAGTACGGTTGACGAAATAAAAGAAGCTATTCAAAAAAATAAAAAAAGACTAGCTAAAGAGCTTCAAGAAAGCAAAGAGCTAGTTTTTTTGATAAAAAAGTCTCTTACCACAAATTTATCTGAAGAAGAAAAGATAAAGGTAAAAGAGCAAATGTTAGATATATGTAAAGCTATTCCTGCGTTTACAGTTTTTATGTTACCAGGAGGAGCTTTACTACTACCATTACTAATAAAATTTATTCCAGATATACTCCCAAGTGCCTTCCGAGGAGACGATGAATCTTCAGAAGAAGAAAAATAATTCAACTTCCCTATAGTATTCATTTTTAAAACACTACTTTTGCAGCTTCAAAATAAGCACGAATGCAATCAATTAGAAACATCGCTATTATAGCGCACGTTGACCACGGGAAAACGACTTTAGTAGACAAAATTATAGATCAGGCAAAAATCTTAGATGAACGTAAGGAACGTACTGATTTATTGTTAGATAACAACGATTTAGAGCGTGAGAGAGGAATTACAATTCTTTCTAAAAACGTATCTGTAAACTATAAAGGAGTTAAAATTAATGTAATTGATACTCCAGGTCACGCCGATTTTGGTGGTGAAGTAGAGCGTGTATTAAAAATGGCTGATGGTGTTTTATTATTAGTTGATGCTTTCGAAGGACCAATGCCACAAACACGTTTTGTACTAGGTAAAGCAATTGAGTTAGGTTTAACACCTATTGTAGTTGTAAACAAAGTTGATAAAGAAAACTGTACACCAGATTTAGTACACGAAAAAGTTTTCGATTTAATGTTTGCTTTAGAAGCTACAGAAGAACAATTAGATTTTACAACAATTTATGGTTCGGCTAAAAATGGTTGGATGAGTACTGACTGGAAGGATGAGAAAACTGATATTATCGATTTATTAGATGCGGTAATTGAAACTATTCCTGAAGCTCCGTACAGAGAAGGATCACCACAAATGCAAATTACATCGTTAGATTATTCTTCTTTTAAAGGAAGAATTGCTATCGGACGTGTATACCGTGGAGATTTAGAGAAGAATAAAGATTACATGCTTTGTAAAGCTGATGGAACTACGAAAAAAGTTCGTATCAAAGAATTACACGTTTTTGAAGGAATGGGTAAAGCTGAAACAGAGAAAGTTCGTAGTGGAGATATTTGTGCAGTAACTGGTATTGATGATTTCGAAATTGGAGATACAATTGCAGATTTAGAAAATCCTGAAGCATTACCAAGAATTGAAGTAGATCAACCTACAATGAGTATGTTATTTACTATTAATAACTCACCTTTCTTTGGTAAAGAAGGAAAATATGTAACATCTCGTCACTTACGTGATCGTTTATTTAAAGAGATGGAGAAAAACCTTGCATTACGTGTAGACGAAACTGATACAGAAGATAAATTCAATGTTTTCGGACGTGGAATTCTTCACTTATCAGTATTAATTGAAACAATGCGTCGTGAAGGATATGAATTACAAGTAGGTCGTCCACAAGTAATTTTAAAAGATATTGATGGTGTAAAGAGTGAGCCATACGAAACATTATCAATCGATCTTCCAGAAGATGTAGCTTCAAAAGCTATTAACTTAGTAACATTACGTAAAGGAGACTTATTAGTAATGGAGCCAAAAGGAGATTTACAGCATTTAGAATTTAATATTCCTTCAAGAGGATTAATCGGTTTACGTAATAAAATTTTAACAGCAACTGCTGGTCAAGCGATCATCAACCACCGTTTTAGTGAGTATGGTCCTTATAAAGGTGAATTTAGTGATGAGTTAAAAGGAGCTATTGTTTCTTCTGAAACAGGTAAAGCTACAGCTTATGCTATTGACCGTTTACAAGACAGAGGACGTTTCTTTATCGATCCTAACCAAGAGATTTATAAAGGACAAGTTGTTGGAGAAAACTCAAAAGATGGAGATTTAGCTGTAAACTTAATTAAAGGAAAGAAATTAACTAACGTACGTGCTTCTGGTTCTGATGATGGAGTAAAAATTGCACCAAAAGTTGATTTCTCTTTAGAAGAGTGTATGGAGTATATTAGACCTGATGAGTACTTAGAAGTAACTCCAGAAAGTTTACGTATGCGTAAAATCTCTTTTAGATAGATTTAAAGCAACAAAATATTATTTATAATGAAAGCCACCTATTAAGGTGGCTTTTTTATTTTGATTAATTAAAACAATCTTTATTTATGTTAAAATAGTATTGGTTTGTTTAAATGGTGTTTTAGCTGTTTTATTTGATTTAATTAAAAATAGATTGTCATAAACCTTGAATTAAGCTAGTAAATTTTTATTATTGCGTTTTATTTACAAGTTGTAAAATAAACAAAAGTTAAATTAGAAGTCTTGAAGAGACTAAAAAAAAATACAAAAGAATGTTAAAATAGTATTGAAAAGGAAAAGTTACCAAAATGATAAACGAGGAAATCTATAAGGGGAAAAAGAACATCATTATACTTTGGTAACTTTGAACAAAAATAAAATTATAGTAAGGGGAAAGAACTAATAATTTCGAGACAAAAATATTTATTCAAAACAGAACAAAATAGCCTGTAGTAGAATTGATGTATTTTTGAGTTAAAATCTGATGAAAATTAAAGCTAAATTTTTTAAATAAATTGCTTGTAGTATAAATGAAGTACCTGAAAAACCATTAATTAAAGTGAAAAACAATAAAACATTTTTATTTTTTTTAATAATATTTTTAATAGCTCCCCTAGCTATACTAAGCCAAGAAAAGGCAATAACAGTAAAAGATTATAAAGAAAAAGTAATAAAAGACTATTACAGGTTTCAACGAACTGAAGATGGTCAACTATTAGATAGTATTCTGCGTTTTATTAAGCTCAATAAAATTGACGTAGAAGAAGACACTATAAAAAGTAAAATATATTATCTAAATGGAGTTAAGAATTTATTCTTAACTAGATATGATAAAGCTGAAGAAACTTTTTTAAAATCTTATGAGTTAGCCGAAAAAACAAACGATATTCTTCTAAAGGGAACTATTTTTAACTCTCGAGGAGTAACAATTACAAAAGGAAGTGCTAATTACAAAAAAGCGAAAGTTTTATTTGAAAAAGCAGTAGTTGAGTATAAAAAAATAAATGAAATTCCTCAACAGATAGATGCTTACTATAACTTAACAGTAAATGCAAAAAGAAGATGTAAGTGGGAAGAATCTAATAAATATGCTTTTGAGTTTTTAAAGTTATTAAATAAGTACGAAGAGAAAATAACAGGTTTAAGAAGAATGCACTATTTTATAGGTCATAACTATTTAAGACTAAAAAAATATGATGATGCATTTCGGAATTTAAAAATAGCAGAAGGAATTACTTTTAAAGATGATAGCTTTAGTTTTACTACAAGTTTGATTAATGAAACTTATGGGAAGCTTCATGAAGAGAAAAAAGAGTATAAGAAAGCTTTAGAACGATATAAAAATGTAACTAATAACTTAAGAGAGGCAAATAAAGAAACTGAAAAGAGAATAGAAGATTTTTATACTCGAGAATTAGAATTAGAAAATGAGTTACAAGAAAAAGGAAAGGAAATAATAAAAGATCAAAATAGAATTATACTTTGGAGTGTTTTGACAATTGTTTTATTGGTAGTTCTAATCCTAACTCAAATTTTTTATTGGAAGAAGAATAAAGAAAAAAATAGAGAAATTAAGGAGTTAAACAAAGAATTAGCAGGCTTAATAGTAGATTTAAAAGGTAAGAATAAAGAGCTTTCTGAAAATAAGAAAGAAATAGAGAACCTATTAAAATTAAATGAACAAGCGTTATTTTCAAGAGTCTTAAAAATCTCAACGTATAACGATGCTATTAGAAAAATATGCAAAGATTTAGAAACTCATTTGGAGAACAATTTAGATGCTTCAAGTTACTTTATAACTATAAATAAAAAATTACTGAATTTAATCTCAGAAGAAGAATTATGGGAAGATTTTAGAATACAATTTGAGAAAACTAGACCAGATTTTTATAATAAATTAAAAAAAGTAGCACCAAATTTATCGGTTAACGATCTGAAGCATTGTACTTATATTGTATCGAATTTGAAAAGTAAGGAAGTAGCTCAGTTGGTCAATGTTTCTCCTAGAAGCGTGGAAACTGTTAGGTATAGAATTAAGAAAAAAATGGGATTAGAAAAAGAAGAAAGTTTGTACGATTTATTGAGTAATTTATAATTAACATTAATTTAATTAGGAAAATTAAAAAATTATTTCAAATATTTGTGAAACAGAAATAAAGACATGAACTTTAATCAATTACATCATCATCATCATCATATTTGCACTCAAGCGAAGTGAAGATGTATTGATTAAAAATAAAATATATTTAAAACCCGTTTGAGTAAATCAAACGGGTTTTTTGTTTCCATAGGCGCCAGGAAATTATCTTCTCTATAAAGATTTACTCAAACCAAACTTAAGAAAATGAGTAAATTAAAAATAGCCATACAAAAATCAGGAAGACTAAATAAAGATTCCTTACAAATATTAAAAGACTGCGGTATTTCTATTGATAATGGTAAAGATCAATTGAAAGCTTCAGCAAGTAATTTTCCATTAGAGGTTTTCTATTTAAGAAATGGTGATATTCCACAATACCTAAAAGATGGAGTTATTGATATAGCAATTGTTGGAGAAAATTTATTGATAGAAAAAGGAGAAGGAATCGAGTTTATAGAGAAACTTGGATTTTCGAAATGTAAAGTGTCTCTAGCAATTCCTAAAGGAGAAGAATATAACGGATTGTCTTTTTTTCAGAATAAAAAAATAGCAACATCATATCCTAAAACAGTACAAAACTTTTTAACCAAAAACAATATTGATTCTCAGTTACACATTATTAATGGATCGGTAGAAATTGCTCCTAATATTGGTTTGGCAGATGGTATTTGTGATATCGTTTCTAGTGGTTCTACACTGTTCAAAAATAATTTAAAAGAAGTTGAAGTCATCCTAAAATCCGAAGCAGTTTTAGCAGTTTCACCGAAATTAGAACCATTGCAACAAGAAATTTTAAATAAGCTTCAATTCAGAATACAATCGGTTTTAAAGGGTAGGAGGTCTAAGTATATTTTACTAAATGCACCTAATAATAAGCTTGATAAAATCATCAATATTTTACCAGGAATGAGAAGTCCAACAGTATTGCCATTAGCAGAAAAAGGCTGGAGTTCTGTACACTCGGTATTAGACAAGAATGAATTTTGGGAAATAATAGATGAGTTGAAAAACAATGGAGCTGAAGGAATTTTAGTGTGTCCAATTGAAAAAATGGTAGTTTAAATTTTAAGGAATAAAAATGAAGATTATAAAATATCCTAATAGGGAAGATTGGAAAAACCTTTGCAAGAGAGCTACTTTAAGTGAAAGTAATTTAGACGAAGTAGTTAAAGAGGTTTTGGAAGATGTTAAGCGAAATAAAAACAAAGCTTTAACAAAGTACGCGAAAAAGTTTGATGGATTAGATATCACTTCTTTTGAAGTAACTGAAGAAGAAATAGAGATTGCTAAGAAAAAAGTAAGTAACGATTTAAAAGAATCAATACAGTTAGCAAAATCAAATATTGAGATTTTTCACACTTCTCAAAAAGAAGAAGAAAAAGAGGTAATAACATCAGAAGGAGTTATTTGTTGGCGTAAAAGTGTAGCCATAGATAAAGTTGGACTATATATTCCTGGAGGTACAGCGCCTTTGTTTTCAACAATTCTAATGTTAGGAGTTCCAGCAAAAATAGCAGGATGTAAAGAAATTATTTTGTGTACACCACCAAATAAAAGGGGAGAAATAAATCCGGCGATTTTATATACGGCATCGTTAGTTGGAATTACTAAAATTTTTAAAATAGGAGGCTCACAAGCAATAGGAGCTATGGCTTATGGTACTGAGACCATACCTAATGTGTATAAAATTTTAGGGCCAGGAAATCAATATGTAACTAAGGCAAAAGAATTAGTACAACAGAAAGGAGTTGCTATTGATATGCCAGCAGGACCAAGTGAGGTCTTGGTTATTGCAGATGAAACCTCGAATCCAGCATTTGTAGCAGCAGATTTATTATCGCAAGCAGAACACGGAACAGACAGTCAAGTTGTATTGGTAACCACTAAAACCAAAATAGTAGAAGAGGTATTAAAAGAAGTTGAGAGTCAATTAGAAGAGTTGCCAAGAAAAGAAATAGCAAAAAAAGCATTAGAAAATAGTTTTTCGGTTGTTTTAAATACTATTGAAGAAACTATTGAATTTAGTAATGAATATGCACCTGAGCACTTAATTATAGCTTCTGATAATGCAACTCAATACATAAGTAAAATAGTTAATGCAGGATCTGTGTTTTTAGGAAATTATAGTTGTGAAAGTGCAGGTGATTACGCAAGTGGAACAAATCATACGTTACCTACAAATGGATATGCTAAAAATTATAGTGGCGTTTCTTTAGATAGCTTTGTAAAGAAAATAACTTTTCAAGAAGTAACAGCAAAAGGGATTTCTAAAATAGGAAAAGCTATTGAGTTAATGGCTGAAGCAGAAGGTTTACAAGCACATAAAAATGCAGTAACATTAAGATTAAAAGCTATATAGAATGTTTGAGTTAGAAAAAATAGTTAGGCCTAATATCCAAAGTTTGAAAGCGTATTCTTCTGCAAGAGATGAATTTAAAGGAGAGGCAGAAGTGTATTTAGATGCTAATGAGAATCCATTTGGTACTTTAAATCGTTATCCAGACCCACAACAAAAAAGTATTAAAGAGAGACTCTCAGAAATTAAAGAAATAAATACGAATCAAATTTTTGTAGGCAATGGTAGTGATGAAGTAATTGACTTGGCATTCAGAATATTTTGCGAACCAGGGAAAGATAAAGCTTTGACTTTTTCACCAACTTATGGAATGTACGATGTTTCAGCAGGGATAAATAATATAGAATTAATTAAACAACCACTATTAGCAGATTTTCAAATCAATTTAAATCAGTTACAGCCTTATTTGGAAATGGATGAAGTAAAGTTAATTTTTATCTGTTCTCCAAACAACCCTACAGGAAATATAATTAATAAAGAAGATATAGAATACATTCTTGAAAATTTTAATGGAATTGTAATTATTGATGAAGCTTACATTGATTTTAGCACAAAAGAATCTTTAGTTGCTGAAATTAAAAATTACCCAAACTTAATTGTGAGTCAAACATTTAGTAAGGCATGGGGATTAGCAGGAGCTAGGGTTGGAATAGCTTATGCAAGTTCAAAAATTATTGATTTATATAATAAAGTAAAGCCTCCATATAATGTAAGTTCTTTGAATCAAAATGCGGTTTTGGTGAGTTTGAATAATCAAACAAAATTCGAAATTGAAAAGAATATCATTTTAATAGAGAGGGAAAAAGTAATAACTCAATTATCTCAATTGTCAATGGTCAAAACAATCTATCCTACCGAAGCTAATTTTGTATTGGTTGAAGTAGAAAAAGTAAATAAATTGTATAAGGACTTGGTAAAAAAGAAAATAATTACAAGAAACAGAAATAGTGTAATTAATGATTGCTTACGTATAACAATAGGCAGCCCAGAAGAAAATCAAAAACTAATCAACGCATTACAAGAATTATAATATGAAACGAGTATTATTTATAGATAGAGATGGAACTTTAATTAAAGAACCAGCAGATGAACAAACAGATTCATTTGAGAAACTTCAATTTTATCCAAAAGTATTTCAAGGTTTAGGTAAAATAGCAAAGGAGTTAGATTTTGAGTTGGTATTAGTAACTAACCAAGATGGACTAGGTACAGAGGTTTATCCAGAAAATACATTTTGGCCTGTACATAATTTTGTAATGAATACTTTAAAAGAAGAAGGAATAATTTTTTCAGAAGAATTTATAGATAAAACATTTGCAAGAGATAATCAACCAACAAGAAAACCTAATACAGGTTTATTGACAAAGTTTTTTTCAGAGGACTATGATTTAACAAATTCATTTGTAATTGGTGATCGCTTAACTGATATTGAGTTAGCTAAAAATTTAGGAGCCAAAGGAATTTATATAAACGACGAAACTTTTTTAGGGACTGATGAAATTACAGTAAAAAGAAGTGAATTGGATGAATTTATAGCGCTTGAAAGCAATGATTGGAATGCTATTTATGAGTTCTTGAAGCTAGAGGAAAGAGTAGCGAGTATTGTTAGAAATACGAATGAAACAAAAATAAGTATTCAATTAAATCTAGATGGAACAGGACAAAGTGATATAAGTACAGGAATCGCTTTTTTTGATCATATGTTAGATCAAATAGCGCGTCATGGACAAATGGATTTGGCTATAAAAGTAAATGGAGATTTAGAGGTAGATGAGCACCATACAATTGAAGACACAGCAATAGCATTAGGGGAGGTTTTTAATAAAGCTTTAGGAAATAAGCTAGGTATAGAGCGTTATGGTTTTTGTCTTCCTATGGACGATTGTTTAGCTCAGGTAGCTATAGACTTTGGAGGGAGAAATTGGTTAGTATGGGAAGCAGAATTCAAAAGAGAAATGGTAGGGAAAATGCCAACAGAAATGTTTTTTCACTTCTTCAAATCATTTACTGACGGAGCTAAATGTAACTTGAATATAAAAGCAGAAGGAGTAAATGAACACCATAAAATAGAAGCGATATTTAAGGCTTTTGCTAAAGCCGTTAAGGTTGCTGTTAAGAGAGATTCTAGTAAAATGATTTTACCATCAACCAAAGGAGCATTATAAAATGATAGCAATTATAAAATACAATGCAGGAAATATAAGGTCTGTGCAAAATGCCATTAGTCGTTTGGGGTACGAGAGTATTATAACCGACGATTTAGAGGAAATACAACAAGCAGATAAAGTAATATTTCCAGGAGTAGGTGAGGCTAGTTCAGCAATGAAGTATCTTAAAGATAAAGGGCTAGATAGAATATTGATATCATTGAAACAACCAGTATTAGGAATTTGCTTAGGACTACAACTAATGTGTAAATCATCAGAAGAAGGAAATACAAAATGTTTAGGGATTTTTGATGCTGAAACAAAAAAGTTTCCTCCGTTGAAAAAAGTACCACACATGGGATGGAATAATTTTTCAACAATAAAAGAATCAAAAATAACAGAAAGTATAAATGTTAATGATGATGTATACTATGTTCATGGTTATTATGCAGAGCTCTCAGAAGATACAGTTGCTACATGCAATTATATAGAGTTGTTTAGTACTGTGATGCAAAGAGATAATTTTTATGCAATGCAATTTCATCCAGAGAAATCGGCTAGTATAGGCGAGAAATTGCTAAAGAATTTTTTAGAATTATAAAATAGATATAATGAGAATTATACCAGCGATAGATATTATAGAAGGAAAATGTGTTCGGCTTACTAAAGGTGATTATTCAACCAAAAAAATATATAACGAAAATCCATTAGAAGTAGCTAAAGAGTTTGAAGATAATGGAATAAAATATTTACACTTAGTAGATTTAGATGGAGCGAAATCAAAGCATATTGTAAACTATAAGGTATTAGAAGAAATAGCAACAAAGACTAATTTGAAGATAGATTTTGGAGGAGGTTTAAAGTCTGATGATGATCTACGTATTGCTTTTGAAAATGGAGCAAATCAAATAACAGGAGGAAGTATAGCAATTAAAAATCCAGATGTTTTTATAGGGTGGTTAACAAAGTATGGAAGCGAAAAAATTATTCTGGGAGCAGATTGTAAAAATAGAAAAATAGCAACACAGGGTTGGCTAGAAACTTCGGAGATAGATGTGATAGACTTTATAAAAGAATATGAAGAAATTGGAGTACAAAGTACTATCTGTACAGATGTAACTAAAGATGGTATGCTTCAAGGAGCCTCTGTAGATTTATATCTAGAGATTTTGAGTAAAAGTGCAGTAAATTTAATAGCAAGCGGAGGAGTTGCTACTATTGAAGATTTGGTAAGACTAAAAGAGATAGGTTGCGAAGGAGCTATTTTAGGAAAGGCTATTTATGAAAGAAAAATAAGTTTAAAAGAATTACAAGAGTTATGTTGAAAAAAAGAATAATTCCTTGCTTGGATATCAAAAATGGAAGAACAGTTAAAGGAGTTAATTTTATAGATATTAGAGATGCAGGAGATCCAATAGAACTTGCAAAAAAATATGTAGAAGAAGGAGCTGATGAATTGGTCTTTTTAGATATTACTGCAACTCTAGAGAATAGAAAAACTTTGGTAGAATTGGTGGAGAAAATAGCCAAAGAAATAAATATACCATTTACTGTAGGAGGAGGAATAAGTACAGTAGATGATGCATTAGCTTTGATTAAAGCAGGAGCAGATAAAATAAGCGTCAATTCATCGGTAGTGAAAAAACCTCAGTTAATAACTGATTTAAAGAATCGTTTTGGAAGTCAGTTTGTAGTAGTAGCTATAGACACTAAAAATGTAAATGATGAGTGGAAGGTATTTACCAAAGGAGGTACTTATGAAACAGATTTAAAAACAGTTAGTTGGGCAAAGGAAGTGGAGCGTTTAGGTGCTGGAGAAATTTTATTAACTTCTATGAATAGTGATGGTACTAAAGAGGGGTTTTCAATAGAAATTACAAACTTAGTAAGTAAAAAGGTTAACATACCAGTAATAGCATCAGGAGGAGCAGGGAAAGAAGAGCATTTTAAAGAAGTTTTTACAAAAACAGAAGCAAGTGCAGGGCTAGCAGCTAGTATTTTTCACTTTTCAGAAATACCAGTACCAAAACTTAAACAATATTTAAAAGAACAAAACATAGCAATACGATGAATATAGATTTTGCAAAGGGAAATGGATTGGTTCCAGTAATTATTCAAAATAACTTTACCTTACAGGTTTTGATGCTGGGATATATGAATGAAGCAGCTTTTTTAAAAACACAAAAAGAAAAAAGAGTTACATTTTATAGTAGAAGTAAGAATAGATTGTGGACAAAAGGAGAAGAATCAGGTAACTTTTTAGAAGTAAAAAGTATTCAACTTGATTGTGATGAAGATACTTTATTGATAAAAGCGGTTCCTCAAGGTCATACCTGTCATAAAGGAACAACATCGTGTTTTGCAGAAGAAACATCAAAAGGTTTTTTGTACGAGTTAGAAGAGACTATAAATAATAGAATAGATGATAATGTTGAAACATCTTATACTAATAAACTATATAAAAGAGGCATTAATAAAGTAGCACAAAAAGTAGGTGAAGAAGCTGTAGAATTAGTAATTGAAGCAAAAGACAATAATGAAGAATTGTTTAAAAATGAAGCAGCAGATTTATTATATCACTTTTTAATTTTATTAAAAGCTAAAGATTTAAGTTTGTCAGATATAGAAGAAACATTAAGTTCTAGAAATTCATAAATAAAAAGGTGAATATTTTTAATATTCACCTTTTTATTTAATATTCTACTGAAAGAGAAGTATCGTAGTATTTCTTTTTCCCTTTATAATATCCATAGTTAAAGACTAGAATTTTTTTATATTTTCCTTTGAAAACTTTTCTATAATAAGATAACTCTTGAATGTTTTTGGCATTGAAAAGAATTTGTTCTTTGTTATTGCTTACTTTACCGTAGATAGAAATTTGATACTTATTTTTTGATTCTGATTCTTTAAAACTTGTAGAATAGATGATTTTTGAAACCATAAAAGGTTGTTCTTTATTATCGTATTTATTTGGTGATTTAAAGAAAATATTGGCGTACTTGTTTTTAATATTCTTTAGTTTTAAATTCTCTTTTTGAGAAAAAGAAGAAATACTAAACCCTAAGAAAATGATAATTAACAATAAATTTTTCATAATTCTATGATTTAAATGTTATTAAATTTAGTTAAAATATTTTAAATGAGTGTTTTATGTGTTTTTGTTTGTTCAAACTTTAATACAATTTATACTTAACTAAGTTAATTGACTATTTTTGCAAAATGAATGAATTTCAACAGTTAAGAGATACACTAAATCAAAGTGTTTTAGAATCTAATTTTGTGAAGCTTACCTTAAGTAAGCCTATTAGAAAAAGTGATGGATTGCCAAATGTATATGTTAGATTGATAAAAATAAAAGGAACAGAAATGTTTCAATTTACTTATCATTATACAACTAATGATAAAGTAAAAAACTATACATTAAAAGAAGCAATATCAGAATTAGAAATCTTATTAATGGATAATTTTAGAGCAGCAACACTTTTTACATTGTCTAATGATTTGTTGGTGTTTATATCAAAAAAGAAAAAGGTGTCTTATAAATTAAATGGACCAAGTTTTAAAAATAAGTTGCCTGAAACACACGATAAACCAAAAGAACGATTAGCTGAAGCTGGAAGTTATTTGCAGTATTTAGGTATTACAGATAAGTCAGGTAAGGTTATTCATAAAATGGCAGATAAATACCGACAAATAAATAAGTATCTAGAAATTATAGAAGGATTGCTAAAATCAACAAAACTTCCAAAGAAAATCAATATTGTTGATATGGGATCTGGAAAAGGATATTTGACTTTTGCTTTGTATGATTATTTAGTAAATCAAAAAAAGTATAACGCTACAGTAACTGGTATTGAGTTAAGAAAGGAATTAGTTACCTATTGTAATGATGTTGCTAAGAAGTCTGAATTTAAAAATTTATCGTTTGTAGCACAGCCAATTCAAGAATACGATAATAATAAGATAGATATTTTGATAGCATTACATGCATGTGATACTGCAACTGACGATGCTATTTATAAAGGACTGTCTTCAAAAGCAGAGTTAATTATATGCGCTCCATGTTGTCATAAACAAATCCGTCAGCAAGTAAAAGGAAAAGAGCAAGAAAGTCCATTATTAAAGTATGGTATTTTTAAAGAACGTCAGTTTGAAATGGTAACAGATACTATAAGAGCACTTATTTTAGAAAAGAATAATTATAATACTAAAGTATTTGAGTTTATAAGTAATGAGCATACTCGTAAGAATGTAATGCTAGTTGGTACTAAATCCTCTAAAAAGAATGATGTTTCAAAAATTGAAGACAAAATCTCAAGTTTGAAAAATGCTTATTCAATAGAGAATCATTATTTAGAAACACTTATATAAATGTGTATATAAAAAAAACAAAAATCACCTTTTAAAGGTGATTTTTAGATTTTATAAGAATATTATATTTAAGCTTTAACCTGATTAATTAATTCTAAAGTAACATCAAATACACTCTTTTTATACATTTTACTTTTCAGCCAAGCATAAAAACTCATTACAAAAAGATCTTCATGTTTAGCGCCTATGAAGTCAAAAGAGTTTTCAACTTTGTTAAAGAAATCAGTAGAAGTAGCTGACTCTGGATTTTTATAAATCTTTTCAACCAAACCTAGGTAATTAATAACACGAAGTTGTCCAATATCTTTTAAATAATCGTAGTATTTTCTTTTAAAACTTAATAATCTGGATTCAAATAAGTCAATATTATTTAATTCTAAATGAAGTAAAATTTCAATAAGATTTTTTTTAATTGTCCATTCCATACTATTTTTCTCAATATACCAATTGTCGGAATGATAAAATTTAGAAAATAATTGTAGCGCTTTTTGTAGTTGATTATTTTGAAAGTAAAACATAATTAGACTTAAGCGGATATCTAACATAGTTTTTACATCAGTATTTTTTTTGTCAATTAGGTTTTCTAAAATATGTATAGCTTCTGCTTGTTTGTTCGTATAGTTTTTATTTAAGGCAAATAATAGCGAATAATTGTACTTAAAATAGTTGTAGTACTTTCTTTTACCTTGAAGCATATACTCATGCATTATATTGAGGTAATACATAGATTTGTCAAAGTTTTTATTCCTAAATAAGGTATTAGAAATTAAATATAGTACTCTAATATGATAGTAGAGTTGTTTTTCATTTTCCTTTTTCTTTTTAAGAGTTTCGTAAGTATCAATAAGAAAAGCTTCAACAGTGATAAAATCTTTACTTACAAAAGCTGAAATACTCGCAATCGTTATTAACTGATACAAAGATTTAAAAGACATACTATTGTTGATGCTAATATTATGTTCCTTGAAAATAGTATTGGTAATTTCTTGGAAACTTAAATGACTACCACCTTCGTAGTTCATTGTTTTTAGAGTTTGTCTAATTTTAGCGTATACAATGTTAAGCTCTTCTTCAAGAAAATGATTCTTTTGATTTTCTTTAAAGTCACTAACAATAGCATCTATGTTAGTATTAGGAATTGTATATGCATATTGAATTTTAGTATGGTATATTTCGCTAAGTATTGTAAAGAGTTGATATTCTTTAGCAATACTTTCAGCTTTATCTAAAATTTTATAAGCCGTTTTATAGTTTTTGTTTATTAAAAAGTCTCTAGCAGCAAGAATGTATTTTACAATTTGAATATCAATAGAGTTTTCGCCTTGTAATTTATTATTGGCTATAAAATCAATTAGAGAATCTATTAAACGTTGTTTTAGAGTATAATAAGCATCTCTTTTTTGACTTTTATATAAGTCATTACAAATAATAGAAATCGATGTTTCTCCCTTTGTTATAAGTTTAAATAGTTGAATGTTTTTTGCATCTTTTCGTTTATTCTTTTTCTCTAAGTAAAGTATAAACTTATGTTGCTCATCGGAAGATAAGGTAGAAATTATAGATTTTAAATCTATCATTATATCGTTGGTTATTTGTTTTTAAAATACAGTAAATATAGTTTATTTTTAGTTTTTGAGTTAAACTATATCGTTGGTTTTTTGAGTATTTTGTTTTTAAAAAAAATAATAGTCATTGCATTTTTGACCTGTAATTAAAAATGAAAATTATGAATAACCAAATAGAAACTTTTGAACATACTAAAGAGGTTAAAAATAAAAAGAATAAAACAGTTAAAGTTTTTGATCAAAAACCAACATCGGCATTTGTGGGAGCTTCATGGGGAGTATTAATAATAGGGATTTCAGCATATTGTATTGGACTATGGAATGCGGAGATGGAATTGAATGAGAAAGGGTATTATTTTACAGTATTGCTTTTTGCGTTATTCTCGGTTATCTCAATACAGAAAACAATTAGAGATAAATTAGAGGGAATACAAGTAACAGAGATTTATTACGGAATGAGTTGGTTTACCACTATAACATCTATTGTTTTGTTAGTAGTTGGACTTTGGAATGCAGATTTATTATTGAGTGAAAAAGGATTTTATGGTATGTCTTTTACATTAAGTCTTTTCGCTGCCATATCTGTACAAAAAAATACAAGGGATATTGCTTATATAAAGGAAAATGAAAGAGAAGAAGGGAATCATTAATTAAGAAAACTCGTATGTATGGTAATATGCATGCGAGTTTAATGTTTATTGTAGTTTATAGTTAATAGAGAAAATGAAATTCCTTTTGTTTGAATAAATTGAAAGTATAATTGTACTTTTATCTCTAGAAGGCAAGCAAATATGAAAACATCAAAACTATTAATAATTGGAGCGTTTTTTTCTATATACATTATATGGGGATCTACCTATTTATTTAATAAAATAGCAGTAACAGAAATTCCACCTTTATTTTTAGCAACCATACGTTTTTTAATGGCTGGTTTATTAATTATTTTGATAGCTAAGTTGCTGAAGATACCTACAAAATTATCAAAAAATCAGTTTGTTAATTCATTAATAGCGGCTTTTTTATTCTTGGTATATGGTAACGGTGTTTTTGTATGGGCGTTAAAATATGTTGATAGTGGTTTTGCAGCGTTGTTAGCTTCAACTCAGCCTTTATTTGTATTGTTTTTATTGCGTTTGATTGATGGGAAAAGAATGCAAAGAAAATCAATGATCGGTGTTCTGTTAGGAATGATAGGGATGTATTTATTGGTAAGTCAGGAAGAAATTTCAACTTCAGAAGGAAGTGTTTTAGGAATTTTTATGATGCTAACTTGTGTACTAAGTTGGAGTTATGGAAGTGTTTTTGTAGCTAAGGCCGATTTGCCTAAAAACTATTTAGTAAGTACAGGATATCAAATGTTATTTGCTGCTATAATGTTAGGAACAGCAAGTTTAATTTTTAAAGAAACATGGATCTCTCCATTTGAATGGTCATATAAAACTCAAATGTCAATGGTATTCTTAATTATTTTTGGAGGAATAGTTGCTTTTACTGCATTTAATTATTTACTAAAAATGGTATCTCCAGAAAAAGTAGCAACTTCGGCTTATGTAAATCCAGTAATAGCTTTGGTGTTAGGTTGGAGTTTGTTAGATGAAGAATTAACTCGTCAATCAATAATAGCTTCTGTAGTATTGTTAACTGGAGTATATTTTATTACTTCTAGGAAAAGAATAGCCAAAAATAAAGTTACCACCAAACCACAAAAAATTTAAAAAGTTCACCATTAGGTTTTTTAAGCCAGCATAACGGAGCGTTTTCTTCGTCTAAATAGATTTGAAGTTTAGAAGTAAAATCATCAAAATTTAGCCAGTTAATGTTAGTATGAGGTACTACTAACCAATTATGTTTGTTTGGAATATAAAACTTTGAATCTTTAAATTGCTCTAATTCATTAGCATGAATATAAAATCCAGCAATACATTCATTGTTTATAATTGGAAACTCATCTTTATTATAACTTTTTAAATGAGTGAATAATTGAGCTTTGAAATATATTTGTTGTTCAATTTCATGAGCAGATAAATTCAAATCTTGTAAATAAGTAGCACACTCTTTGGAATAGAGTAGGGGTAATTGTTTTTCTTTTAATTTAGTTAGTTTTTGATGAAGACTATCTCTTCTGTTAGGTCCAATCCAATGCTCAATTTCAGTATTTCCTACATTAGAATCATATAAATAGAATTTATAAATAATTTCTAAATGAATTGGTTTACCTTTTTTTAATAAGATACAATCTAATTCTCCTGTAGTACGCTTTTGATCTTGAATTTGTAAGTTTTCTGTAAGGATTTTTATGTTGTGATTTTGTTGTAAATAAAAAGAAACAAAACGTTCAACTAGTTTTCCTAAACGAAGTTTTTGAGTAATTTGAGAGTTGAAAGAAGTAGTTTTTGTATTTAGATTTTCAAACTGTATGAAATCAAAAACACCTTTTCCATACCATAGAAAAGGTGTTTCTAAAAATCCTTTATATTGTAATAATAGGTCTTTTGATTTTTTATCCATTAAAAGAGCTTATTCTTTAATACCCAATTTTTCTAAAACTAATTTAGTTATATCGTAACGTTTATCAATGTACCCAAATTGGTTGCCATTGGTTGTTAAAATTTGAGTATATCCGTTTGCTTTTGCAACTTCAGCTATAACTTCGCTTAATTTTTTATATAAAGGGCGCATGTTATCATCTCTTTGAAGTTGTAATAATTTAGCACCATTTTGTCTGAAATTTCCAATTTCTTGCTCTAAAGTAGCGATTTCTTGAACTTTAGTTTTTTTATCTTCTTCAGATAGTGTTTTTTCAGCGGTTTTATAAGCTTCGATTTTTGTTTGGTATTCTTTCGCTTTTAATTGAAAAGAAGAATCTAATTTTTTTCCATAATTTTCAACCCTACGAATAACATTTTTCATTTGTGGCATTTTACCAATAATATAGTCACTATTAACAGTACCTACTTTAGTTTGTGCATACGATAATGTTGTAAATAATGTTATTGTAAAGAGTATAAATTTAAATTTCATTGTTTTTTTAATTAATTTTCACAAATATATGAAAGAGAATAAATTGAAAAACTTAAAAGTAGTTAAATTTTATTTTCTATTTCTTGTATAATATGCTGTATATCATCTTGAAAATCGAACCAAATAATACTTTTGTCTTTTCTAAACCATGTACCTTGTCTTTTAGCAAAACGACGTGTATTTTTTTTAATTTCTTCTACAGCAAATTCTTTAGTGAAATTCCCATCAAAATATTCGAAAAGCTCTCTATATCCAACGGTTTGTAACGCGTTTAGCTTTTTATGAGGGTGCAGTTTTTTAGCTTCTTCCAATAAACCGTTGTTCATCATAATATCAACTCGTTGATTAATACGATTATACATAATTTCTCTATCAGCAGTTAATCCTATTTTGATTGATTGAAAATTACGTGGTGTTTTAGGTTTATTTTTAAAAGATGAATATGTTTTATTTGTGCCAATACAAATTTCTAAAGCTCTAATAAGTCTGTGAGGATTGTCTATGGCAATAGAATTATATGTTTCTGGATCTAAGTCTTTTAATTTACTTTGAAGATGTTCAATTCCTTTTTCTTCTAATTCTTTAGTAAGACTAACTCTAATAGCAGAATCTACATCAGGAAAATAATCTAAACCTTTTAAAGCTGCATCAACATATAAACCACTTCCACCTACCATAATTTGAATAGGATTTTTAAGAAACAATTCATCTAACTTAGTTAGAGCATCTTTTTCAAATTGTCCAACAGAATAATCTTCAAAAATACTTCTGTTTTGAATAAAATGATGTGTTGCAGAAGCCAGTTCTTCAGTGTCAGGAACTGCAGTTCCTATACTCATTTCTTTATAAAATTGACGAGAATCACATGAAATGATATCACAACCAAAATGTTGTGCTAGTTTTATACTTAGTGCAGTTTTTCCAATAGCTGTTGCACCAACAATGGTAATTAAAGTATTTTTCATTTAATCATGTAATTTACTTCCACAATGATTGCAGTAAGAGGCATCATCGTCATGTCCTTCATAAGAACAACTAGGACAAGATTGTGTGTTTAAGTTTATATCATTCACTTTAACCATTTCCGAACTAACTATACCCGTAGGAACAGCAATAATACCATAACCAAGAATCATAATAATACTAGCTATCAATTGACCAAAAGGTGTATGAGGAGCAATATCTCCATAACCAACAGTAGTAAGTGTTACAATGGCCCAATATACACTTCTAGGAATACTTGTAAAACCATTATCTCCTCCTTCAATCAAATACATCACAGTACCTAAAATGATACATAAAATTAAAACGAAAAATAAGAATACTGCTATTTTAGCTCTACTTGCTTTAAGTGCTTTCATAAAGTTATTAGATTCCCCAATGAAACGAGCAAGTTTTAAGATTCTAAAAACGCGTAGTAATCGTAATGCTCTCAAAGCAACTAAGCTATGTGTGCCAGTAAAGAAAATAGCTAAATATTTAGGTAATGTTGAAAGTAAATCAATAATACCATAAAAACTAAAAATATACTTCTGAGGTCTATTTATAGAAACAATACGAACTATATATTCAACAGAAAAAAGAATTGTAATCAACCACTCAGAAAGGTTTAAAATTACTCCATATTTCTCATTAATGCTATTAACACTTTCTAGCATAACTAACACAATACTAGCTATAATTGCAATTAATAATACGATGTCAAATAATTTTCCTGCAGGTGTATCCGCTTCATAAATTATTTCATGAAGTTTTTCTTTCCAATTTTTTGATTCGGTTTTCAAATGAAAAAAGTTGATTTAAGACAATATTACAAATTATTTTCTACTTGTAGTCTTACTATTTTAGGTACTTTGTTTTTAAGTAAGTAGTTTTTAATTATCGTTTTAGCTAACTGTTTGTCCTCAATAGGAGTCACCATAGATTTTAAAACAGTTAATTGATTTTCTTGAAAAGCCAAATTGGTAAAAGTATATCCAATTACTTGATTGTTTTCTACTAAAATAACACCATGTTCTTCAGGTATTCTCCCTTTATCTACAATTAAAAAATTATCGTGATTGAAATTTCTATCATTTACTTTTCTTCTACGAATAATATTAAACTTAGGTTTTAATTTAAGAAGTTCTGTATGATATTTCAAACGAGTAAGAAGAATGTTTCCAGTTTCTTCATAAGTTATCTCTACAACTCTCTTTTGTACTTTTTGAGCTTTAGGTGTTTCTTTTAAAAAGAGTTTATTTACTTCCTGTTTTATGTTTTTTCCTCGACCAATATATATGATTTTACCTTCTTCATTATGAACATAAAATACTCCTTGCTTTTCTGGAAGTTTATCTAGTATTTTTAAGAAACGTTGCTTTTCGTGTCGGTTATCAGTATATTTTATAGACTGTTGAATAATTTCCTTATCAACATCTTTTTCTAATAGTAGTTTGAAAAGCTGCACAGTAGCCAAAGCATCACCATTAGCTCTGTGTCTATCAGACATTGGTATCCCAACAAATCTACATAGTTTACCTAAACTATGAGATGGCGCTTCTGAAATTAATTTTTTGCTAAGTGAAACAGTGCATAGGGTATTACGTTGGTAATTAAACCCCAAACGATCAAATTCTGTACGTAATATTCGGTAATCAAAACTAGCGTTATGGGCAATGATAATGCAACCTTCAGTTATTTCAATAATTCGTTTAGCTACTTCATAAAACTTAGGTGCATTACGAAGCATTTTATTGTTAATACCAGTTAGTTTAACAACAAATTCTTGAATTTCTCTTTCAGGATTTACTAAACTTACAAATTGATCTACAATTTGATGTCCATCAAATTTATGAATAGCAATTTCAGTAATGCCTTCTTCGTTAAATTTACCTCCTGTCGTTTCAATGTCTAAAATTGCGTACAATTCTTTTTCTCTTTTTAGCTGATTAATGTAAATTTAAACAATATAATTTCTAACTCCAAAAATAGAACTACCAATTCTAACCATATTACTTCCATTTTCAATAGCCAATTGATAGTCACCACTCATTCCCATTGAAAGTGTGTTTAGATTAGAGTATTTTTCCTGATTTTTCTTGAAGAAATTAGCTAATGATGAAAATTCTTCTTGAAGTTGTTGCTGATCATTAGTAAATGTAGCCATTCCCATTAAACCAACAATATTTATGTGTTCTAGTTCAGATAGCTCTTCTGAAGATAATATTTCTTCAATATCAGAAAATAATAATCCAAATTTAGTGTCTTCTTTAGCTATACGAGCTTGTAAAAGACAATTGATAACTCTATCGTGTTTTTTAGCTTGTTTATTAATTTCTTTCAAGGTTTTAAAGCTATCTACACCATGAATTAAATCAACAAAATGAGCCATGTACTTAACCTTGTTTCGTTGTAAATGACCTATCATGTGCCATTTAATATCTTTAGGTAAGTTATCGTACTTATTAACCATTTCTTGTATTTTGTTTTCACCAAATACACGTTGACCAGCCTCATAAGCTTCTTGAATGTCAGTTATAGGCTTTGTTTTAGAAACAGCAACTAAGGTTACGTTTTCTGGTATACTATTTTTTATTTTTTGAAGATTTTCTTTAATTCCAGTAATCATATTAGAATTCATAAATAGTTAAGGCACTTCTTAATTTTGGTTCAATGTAGGTAGTTTTTGGAGGCATTAATTTTCCTGAATCTACAATGCTTTTTAGTTCTTCAATAGTGGTTGGTAACATTCCAAAAGAAATTTTAAAATCGCCACTATCAACTTTTGTTTTTAATTCTAAACTATCTGATTTATCTTGCGAATAGATAATTTTTGATGCATTTCTAATATCATTAATACCTAAAATTGGTTTTAGGACTGTTGTATAAAGAATTTGTGCATCTAGTCGACTTAAAGAATCGGTAAATTCATATGCAGATTTTCTAAGGTATAATGCATAAAATTCGCCATTTAAATACATGCTAAAGTGATGTTTCTCTTTAGGTCTGTACAATTCTTGACCTCTATTTTCAATTCTGAAAAAAGTATCTAATTCAATTAAAAATTCATCAGGAGTTAAACCATTTAAGTCTTTTATAAAACGATTGAACTCATAAATACTTAATTGGCTTTCTGGTAGTAAGTAACTCATAAATGAGTTGTATTTTTCTTTACCAGTATGATCTGGATTCTCTTTGGCTAAATTTTTAGCAAGTAAACAAGAAGAAGTAGATCTATGATGCCCATCTGCTATATATAAAGTATCTACATTGTCAAATGCTTTTGTTATTTGCTTAATATCATTTTTATCATTTACAATCCATAATAAATGATGATCCTTGTCGGTAGTTGAAAATTCATATTCAGCTCTTTCAGCCTGATATTTTTTAATGATAGATTCAATAACATCATTATCAGGGTAGGTAAGGAGTACAGGTTCTGAGTTGAATCCTGTATTCTTTAAATAGTTTTCAAAAAGTAATTCTCGTTCTCTAAGAGTTCCTTCGTGTTTTTTTATAACATCATTATGATAATCTTCAACAGAGGTTGCAGCTATAATTCCACAAAAAGAATTTGTAGGAGTTGTTTTTTGATAGATATAAAAAGCAGGTGCTTCGTCTTGAGTGAAAATTTTATCTTCTTTAAATTCTAAATAACGATTGTGTACCAATTTAAAGCGTTGTTCTCCACTAATATCTTCTTTATGATATTTATATCCAGGATTAATTACATGTAGAAAAGAATAAGGGTTAAACGCTAATTTAGCTTTTAACATTTCTGAAGTATAAATTTCATATGATTTAGATGAAACCATAGCTACTTTATCACGAGTAGCTCTTACTGCTTTAAAAGGTTTTACAATTGCCATAAATTATTCAGAAAGTAATTTAATAATTTGGTTTGCTAATTCAACTCCTGTTCTTTCTTCAACTTCTAGAGTTAAAGAACCTATATGTGGAGTTAATGAAATTTCAGGATTCATTAATAATTGAATTGCAGGAGTAGGTTCGTTATCAAATACATCTAATCCAGCATACTTTACTTTACCACTTTCAATAGCGTTTACTAAAGCAACTTCATTAATAAGATTTCCTTGTGAAGTATTAATAATTCCTACACCATCTTTCATATTGTTAAACTGAGTTTCTTCAAGAATATAATCTTCTTGGTTAGAAAGATGTAAGGTGATAAAGTCGGCTTCTTTGATAACTTCATCAAAAGAAGTAGTTTCTATTTCAATATTTGCTGATTGTCCATTGAAAAAAGGAATATTAATTGTAGCTCTTTCTACATTTGAATCTGTTGCTATTACGTTCATACCAACTCCCAAAGCTATTTTAGCTACGGCTTGTCCAATGCTATCGAAACCAATAATACCAATTGTTTTACCTCTTAACTCAGTACCTTTTGCATACTGTTTTTTTAAGGTGTTAAAACGAGAATCACCTTCTAAAGGCATATCTCTATTTGATTGGTGTAAAAAACGAGTAATTCCGAAAAGATGTGCAAAAACTAATTCTCCAATTGCGTTTGAAATTGCAGAGGGAGTGTTTATTACATGAACACCATTATCTACCGCATAATCAGCATCAATATTATCCATAATAACACCTGCACAACCAATTAATTTAATACTTGGACATGCTTCAATTAATTCTTGACGAACTTGTGTATTATTCTTAACAATAATAGCATCAATATTATTGTCGTTTATATAGTTTTCCAACTGATTTTGAGCAACCTTTGTGCTGATTACTTCAAATCCTTTACTTTCTAAAATTTCTATTCCGTTTTTAGAAATTCCGTCATTTGCTAATATCTTCATCTTAAATCTATATTGTTATTACGAGAAATAGTTTAACCTAATTCTTCCAATAACTTTTTATGCTGTTCTTTCTAGTTCTTGCATTACATCTACCAAAGCTTGCACACTATATAAGGGTAATGCATTGTACATACTTGCTCTATATCCACCAACACTTCTATGACCATTTAAACCATTTATATTAGCTTCATGCCACATAGTGTTGAATTTTTCTGTTAATTTTTCATCAGCTAGAGTAAAAGTAGCGTTCATGTGACTTCTGTCTTCTTTTGCTACATTACCATTAAATAAAGGATTGCGATCAATCTCATTATATAAAAGTGCTGATTTTTGCTGATTTACTTTTTCAATAAATTCTATTCCTCCTAAATCTTTTAACCACTCTAATGTTAACATAGAAGTATATACTGCAAATACAGGTGGTGTATTAAACATACTTTCTTTATCAATAAATACTTGGTAGTTTAACATTGAAGGAATAATTCTTTCTACTTTTCCTAATATCTCTTCCTTTACAACAACTAATGTAGTACCCGCTGGCCCCATATTTTTTTGTGCTCCTGCATAGATTAAATCAAATTTTGAAAAATCTAATTGACGTGAAAAAATATCTGAACTCATATCACAAACTAAAGGAACATTAGTTTCAGGAAAACTTTTCATTTGCGTTCCGTAAATAGTATTGTTACTAGTACAGTGAAAATAATCTACATCGGTAGGAATTGTATAATTTTTAGGAATATAATTAAAGTTTTCATCCTTTGAAGAGGCTACTTCAACTAGTTCTCCAAATAACTTTGCTTCTTTAATTGCTTTAGAACTCCAAGTTCCTGTATTTAAATAGGCAGCTTTTTTATTTAGTAAATTATAAGCTGTCATTAAAAACTGATTACTGGCACCTCCTTGTAAGAATAAAGCTTTGTATCCTTTATTTTCAAGGCCTAATAATTCTAAAACTAAACTTCTTGCATTTTCAATAACATCAACAAAAGGTTTGCTTCTATGCGATATTTCAATTAATGATAAATTATCGTTATTAAAATTTATAACCGCTTCAGAAGCTTTTTTTAAAACTTCTTCTGGTAAAATACATGGTCCTGCGCTAAAGTTATGCTTTTTCATTTTGTAGTTGTGTTTGTTAATAGCAAAGGTGCAAATTTATAGAGTTTAATCTTTAAATTTTTGCTAAAAATTCAAGAGTATTTATACCATCCGCATAATCCCATAATTGAGGGTGTTGTGTTTGGCCAAATGCAATTTCATTATCAATAAAATTGTTAGCAACTACACACTGAATTTGATCTTTATCTTCCCAAAGTTTGATTTTTAAATTATCAGCATTTTCATAATATTCATAAAAAACTGAAGCAATAGGAGAGGCATAGCTTTGATCTTCTTTAATCATAAGAAACCCATTTTCTAAAATATCAAATTCACTCATTAAATATACCGCTTTGTTATAATCGTAGTTATTAGCATATTTAACATTGTTGATGATTTCATGTTTATTGTACATTCCTTTAAAAAAAGAATCAAAGTCATAATTTTTAGGAACAAATAATTTAGAAACTGAACGACACCCTAATCCAAAATAACGGAAAACATCCTCACTTAATTTTTCAAAATCTTCCTTGGTTTCATTTCCTGTTAAAATAGCAACCGAGTTTCTGTTTTTTCTGATAATACTTGGTTTGTCTTTAAAATAGTATTCAAAATAACGAGCAGTATTGTTGCTTCCTGTTGCTATTACAGCATCAAAATCAGTTAGTTTTTGTTCGGTAAAAGTAATTTTACCTTTAAATTCTGGTTCAACAAATTCTAAATATTTAGCTAAAAAAGGTAATAAATGCTTATCGTTAGAAGATTGTTTTACTAAAACAGAATGTCCAGCTATTAAAACAGATAAGAAGTCATGAAATCCAACTAAAGGAATATTCCCAGCCATAATAATAGCAACTTGTTTAGTTTCATTATGACCTAAATTTTCATTAGAAATCCATTTTTGTATAGAAGTTTCAGTTAATGCCTTAGACCAATTTTCGGTAGCGAATAATAATTGATCTTTCGTAAACCAAGTATTATTTTCTCCAGAAATTTTTAATTGATGTTTAAAACCATCAAAAAAAATGTCGTTAAATTCAACTGTATCTTTTTGTGCTACATTCTTTTGAGTGAATTGACTTAAAAATTCTCCTAATTTTACAAAAGCAGCGATTCTATTTTGGATTGTATCCATTTATTTTGTTTCTAAATTAATTTGGAACTATTTTTGCGCTTGCAAAGTTACAAAAACTGAAACAGATTAATTATGGCAATTATAATAACTGATGAATGCATAAATTGTGGTGCATGTGAACCAGAATGTCCAAATACAGCTATCTATGAAGGAGCTGAAGATTGGAAGTATGCAGACGGTACTGATTTGGAAGGAGATATAGTGTTACCTAATGGTAAAAATGCTAATGCAGATGAAGAACAAGAACCTATATCTGATGAAATTTATTATATCGTAGCTGATAAATGTACAGAATGTAAAGGGTTTCATGAAGAGCCTCAGTGTGCTGCAGTTTGTCCTGTAGATTGTTGTGTGCCTGATGATGATAATGTTGAAACTGAAGAAGAATTATTAGCAAAACAAAGTTTTATGCATAATGAATAGATAATTTATTATCCATCTAATAATAGAAAACACCCAAACTAATTAGTTTGGGTGTTTTTCATTACATATAATAACACAAGTAAATGAGAAGTGGGGATTATAATTTAAAACCTAATCTTGCAAAAAAGTAAGCTCCATCTGAGCCCATTTGCACAGAGTCTGCTAAACCTCCTTGGTCAGTCCATCCATCAAATTGTGGAGTAGGGTATACGTTAAAAATATTATTACCTCCAATGGTAAATTTTAACTTATCTGTAAAAGCGTAACTAAAACTTAAATCGGTTGTAATAGCTGATTCATAAGTATCTACTGAACCTTTTGCAGGATCTAATAAAGCAGCAACGTCTGCTTGTGATTTTGGGGGAGTATCTACCCATTGGAAATCATATAATTGTACTTCACTAAATTTTGTAAAAGTTAAATTAGTATCGAATTTTTTATAGGAGTATCCTAAGTTTAAATTAAATTTATGATCTGGAGCTGAAGCTCTTAAATAAGCTTGAGAGAAAGGACTAAAGAACGTTAGTTCAGCTTCTTCAGCGCTTAACCCCAAGGTTGTTTGTAAAGTTGTAGGAGTATTTATGCTTTTGATTTTTGTATCGTTGAAGTTTCCTACTAAACCAATGTTAATTTTATGATCATTAAAGCTCTTTTTATAGTTTAAAACAATATCTAATCCTTGTGTTTTTGTATCAACACCATTTGCAAAGAATTGAGCAGCATCAACACCTAAGTTTAAACTTGAAGCATCAAAATTATCAGTTAAAATAATTCTATCGTCTACAGTAATAGAATAAGCATCAATAGTAGCAGTAAATCCACCAATTTTATATGTGAAACCTAAACTTGTGTTAAAAGCTTTTTCTTCTTTTAATTGTTGAATACCAAAAGCTCTTGTAACAGTACTATTATTAGCAGACAATAAAGATGGTAAAGATTGTCCATTAACAATATTTGTAAACTTTAAGTTGTAATATAATTGAGCTAATGAAGGAGCTCTAAATCCTGATGAAATAGATCCTCTGAAAGTTAAGTTTTCACTTGCTTTAAATCTAGAAGCCAGTTTAAAATTGAAAGTGCTTCCAAAGTCACTATAGTCTTCATATCTAAGAGCAGCTCCTACTAAAAACTTTTCTGAAAAATTAAATTCAGAGTCGAAGTACATACCTACATTACTTCTAGACCTGTCAATTTCATTATCTGGACTATACCCTGGGAATCCTTGAGAACCTCCTGGTAAATCGTTTCCATTACTATCAGTAGCAACAGTTTGAGTAGCAGGATTTGTGATTAAAACACCGTTGTTGTCATAAAGTCCGTAAGAAGCCTCTTCACCTGAAAATATAATAAAGTTTTCAGTTCTATATTCGATACCAAAAGCAAGATTGATACCGCTTAAAGTATTTTCTAAGTATTTAGTAAAATTAATACCTGTGGTATTTTGTGATAAACTATGACCTCCGGCATCAAAATCTGTTGGAGAAGCATCTTTTAAAGAAGCATTATTTGAATCTTTTATAAAGTAATGAAATTTATTTTCTCCATAGGTATTATTAAAATCGACCTCCCATCCGTTGTTCAATTTATGCTTAATACCCGCAGAAATAGAAATATCTGTAATATTAGAAGTAATTCTAGGAGTAAATCCGTTAGGATATAGACTAGGAACAGATCTATTATCTCCATCAGCAAAACTACTTCTAGAAAAAGCATAAGCATCAGTATCTCTAAAGTTTCTGCCTCCAAAAGCATAAACTTCTGTATTGTCATTAATAGGTAAACTAGAATTTACCATGAAGTTAAACCCATCAATAGCTGCGCTACCATATCCTTTTCTCCAAGAAAATCCAGGCCTCAAGGTTCTATCTTTTGACAACAATTCAGTAGTAAAGTTAACAAAACCACCTCTGTCATTTAATTTAGCTCCATAATTTAAGTCAAATTTAAAGGTACCTCCATCAAAACTTTTATCTTTTCCGTCTAATCTGTTTTTACCATTTACATTGTATAAAGTTTCTCCTGTTGCAGCTTCCCAACCACTACCAACGTTTGTACTGTATACTCCATATCCGAAACTTCCAGTTACTCCGTCTGTGTTGTCCTTTAAAACAATATTGATAACTCCAGCAATAGCATCTGAACCGTACTGAGCAGAAGCACCGTCACGTAATACTTCAATTCGTTTTATTGCAGCCGCAGGAATAGCATTTAAATCTGTTCCAGAGTTTCCACGTCCTCTTGTACCGAAAATATTTACTAATGATGATTGATGACGTCTTTTTCCGTTAATAAGAACTAATGTCTGATCAGGTCCTAAACCACGTAATGATGCTGGAACTATATGGTCAGCTCCATCTGAACCAGATTGTTTAGTAGCGTTAAAAGAGGGAGCTGCGAATTGTAAAATGTCATTTACTTCAACCTTACCATTTTTAGTAGCTAGATCTTGTACGTCAATAATATCTACAGGTACAGGTGTATCAACAGCAGTTCTTTTAGCATTTCTTGACCCTACTATGATTACTTCATCCAATTGTAATCCTTCATTTAAAGTAATATTAAAACTAGTTTCTCCATTTACAGGGACTTCTTTGGTTTCAAAACCAGAAAAACTAATAATTAATATTGCTCCGTCTTTAACTGTTAAGCTAAAATTTCCATCTAAATCTGAACTGGTTCCGTTAGGAGTTCCTTTTTCTAAAATATTTGCTCCAGGCAATGGATTGTTATTAGTATCTTTTATTGTCCCAGTTATTTTTGTTTGAGCCCAAGTGACACTAGTAAATAGTATTGTGAAAATTAGTAATGTAATTTTTTTCATGAATATATGATTGATTAATAGAAAAAACGTTAGTTGTTTAAGAAGTTTATTCTTAATTGAGTTATACGTTATACTATTAATAAGTGAAGAATATTTTTTTATACTCTTTTTTTATGAAAAAAATATTTTAAAGTTTAAAACTTACCTTAGTATAGAAGAATGTACCGTTTGTTCCCATTTGAGTAGCATCCCATAGACCTCCACTATCTACATGACTTCCTTGAACAGTAGGGTAGGTATTAAATAAGTTATTAATTCCTAATTGATAGTTTAAAAAATTAAATAATTGATATCTAAAATTAATGTCAACAGTATATTTAGGTTCATAGATATCTGTAGCCGCAGCAATTCTCTCTTCTTCAGAATTATTGAAGTAGTAAATAGGTTCTTGAATTTGCCAATCAATAAGTTTTAAGCCACTGTATCTTGTGATATTCAAATTAGAACTAAACTTATTTTTTTGATAATTTATACCTAAGTTGAATTTACTTTTAGGAGCAGAGGCTAATAAGAAATGTTGTTCTCTAATTCCAAAGAAAGTTTCTTTGTCTAAATTTTGATTTTTAATTCTACTAATAGACATTCTATTAATATTACCATTAAAGTTTATGGATAATTTTGAATCACCAATTTTTTTTAACCATCTAGCTTTTAAATCCAAACCTACAGTTTCTGTATCAACTCCATTTGCAAAGAATTGTATATTATCTACATTACCTACATTTAAATTAGTGGCATCGAAAATACCACTTAAAATAATTCTGTCTTTAATAGAAATATAATAAGAGTCTAGAGAAAAACTAAAGTCTTTATAATTTGCAGCAAAACCGAAACTAGTGTTTATCGCTTTTTCTTCTTTCAGTTTATCAATTCCTAGTTTTTGTGTGATTGGATTGTTGTTAGCTACTAATAAAGATTCAACGGGTAAATTTCCTAGATAATTTGTAAAAGTTAAATTATAATAAATCTGAGCTAAAGAAGGAGCTCTGAAACCTGTACTAAAAGAACTTCGTATGTTTATGTTAGGAGATAATTTTATTCGAGTAGCAAGCTTGGTATTAAATGTGCTGCCAAAATCATTATAGTATTCATATCGAATAGCTGTGGCTAACATCCATTTTTTTGTAAAGTCAAACTCAGTATCAATATAGAAACTAAAATTGGTTCTGTCTTCATCAACTTCATTCATAGGAGAGTACCCAGGAAACCCTTGTGATCCTCCAGGTCTTATAAAACCATTATAAGTTACTAAGTCTGAGTTTGAGGTTAGAGAATTTACAAGGTTTCCGTTTACATCGTAAGCACTGTAAGAACTTTCTTCTCCTGCAAAGATTTGGTAATTCTCAATTCGATGTTCAAAACCAAAAGCAACATTTATACCTTTTAATGACTGCATAAAATATCTAGAGAAATCTATACTGGTGGTATTTTGCATTAATTGATGTCCGCCAGCATCAAATTCTGTAGGTGAGTTTTCTTGTAATGTAGCATTTAAGGTTTCCTTAATGGTGTAATGAAAGTTATTACTTCCATAGGTGTTATTAAAGTCAATATTCCAATTTTTAAAGTTTGTTTTGATACCTACAGACATAGATTTGTCTGAAATATCAGAAGTAATTAAAGGATTAAAACCATTTGGGTAAATAGCTAAAACATTTCTCTCACTATCTGCATCTCGAGAAAAAGCAAAAGCTTCTGTATTTCTATAGTTATAACCTCCAAAAGCATAAAGTGAAGTATTTCCTTTAATAGGAACTTCAGAATTAAAAAATAAACTAACATTTTGAGAGGCTGCTTCTCCATATTTTTGTCTTAATTCAGTCGGAGCTCTAAATGTGTGGTCTTTTGATAGAAATTCTGTACTAAAATTGATAAATCCTTCCTGTTTTATTTTAACACCATAATTAACATCTACTTTATAAGTAAGACCATCTATTGTATTTACAGGTGCTACATTTTGAATGTTTGGATTTGCATTATGAAAGCCAAAAGTTGTATTGGCTGATAAAACATTAGTAGTGTCTTTTAAAACAACATTAATAACTCCAGCAATGGCATCTGAACCATACTGGGCTGAAGCACCATCTTTTAAAATCTCTATGCGTTTGATGGCCGAACTAGGGATAGCGTTTAAATCGGTACCAGAGTTTCCTCTTCCTCTTGTTCCATATAGATTTATTAAAGAAGCTTGATGTCTTCTTTTACCGTTAATTAATACTAAGGTTTGATCTGGTCCTAAACCTCTATAAGTTGCAGGAACAATATGATCGGCACCATCGGCACCTGATTGTTTAGTAGCATTAAAAGAAGGGACAGCAAATTCTAAGAGTTCATTAACCTCTGTGAGTCCACTATTATCTATTGTCTTGTCAATATT
This sequence comes from Tenacibaculum sp. Cn5-46, assembly GCF_022347705.1. Classification (NCBI taxonomy): domain Bacteria; kingdom Pseudomonadati; phylum Bacteroidota; class Flavobacteriia; order Flavobacteriales; family Flavobacteriaceae; genus Tenacibaculum; species Tenacibaculum sp. Cn5-46. The sequence goes on along the minus strand of NZ_JAKRGD010000003.1, from coordinate 305,846 downwards.
AATAATGTCGGTAGCAACAGGTGCATCTTTTTTAGACCTGTTTTTATTTCTTGATCCTACAATATGTACTTCGTCTAAAAATAAATCGTCTTTAAGAATAATTTGTAGTTGCTTTTTTTGAAATTCAATAGTTTGATTAAGGTATCCTACATGACTAATTCTTATTAAATTATTTACATTTTTTAGAGCTAGAGAAAATGTTCCGTCTGAAAGGCTAATGGTTCCGTTTTGTGTACTATTTTCAATAATACTAGCTCCTTCAATAGGCTGTAGGTTTTTGTTTAGTACAATCCCCTTTACTAAGAAAATACTATTAGTTTTTTGAATAGAATCACTAATTATTTGATTTAATGTTGAGGTATCGTATACTTTTGAAGTATTATTAGATTTTGAAATTTCTTTAGCATAGATAACATAATAATTGTTGCCTAAGTAGTCTAATGTTAAAGAGGTAGTTTGTTTTAGTAATTCAATTGATTTCTCTAAAGACAGATTATTAAAAGTATTTAAATTGACTGTTTTATTTTTAAGTAAATCTGATTTGTAGGTGAAATGGACATTATGTTTTTTACTCAATGATTCTAATAATTGAGTGACTAATACCTTTTGTTGAGAAAAGATTTGAGTAGAGTTTAAACCTATTAAAAGTAATAAAAAGAAAAAATGTTTATTGAAAGACATTAAATAGGTTACATAATTATTTTTTAGTAACGACTAATTTACTGTTTTCTTTAATTATTTCAACATTTACTGATTTTTTAATGGCTTGTAAGCAAATATCAATATTGGTTGTAGGTACAGTTCCTGTAATTAAACTATGCTTACTTTCATTATCTCTAAAGATTACTTCATAACCATAAGTTTCAGTAACCTTTTTTAAAGCATTTTCTAATGATAAATTATTAAACGTTAAAGTACCATTCTTCCACGAAGTCTGTTCTTCAGCTGAAATATTTTCTTGTTCAACTAAGATTTTATTTTCTTTAAAAGAGTAAGATATAAAGTTGCCAGGAAGCATTTTTTTGGAGTCACCATTCTTTAAGGCTAACCATATATTTCCTTCTTCTAAATATACTTGTGTTTTTTCTTCTTTAGAATTAACATTAAAAACAGTTCCGTATACTTCAACCTCTAAATCGTTCGTAATTACCCAAAACTTAGCATTAGTAGTTTGTTTTTTGTCTACTTGAAAATAAGCTTCACCTTTCAGCCAAATTTTTCTACTATTATCCTTTTTGTAGGAGAGAGAAGAGTTTGCATTTAATGTAACTAAACTTCCATCTTTTAATTTTAAGTCTAAAATTTCTCCATAACCAGTTTCATGAGTTATGGTACTAGAACCTGAAAATTTAAGAAGAACAACACTTAAAATTAAAATAAAACTGGCAGTAATACCTATCCACTTATTATAATTAGATTTAGAGACTGTTTCTTTTTTAACTGTATTTTTTTCTTGCTTTTCTTTTATCGCGGATCTAAATTTATTCCATTCAAAATCAATTTTTTCTTCTGAAACAACTGCTTTTTTTAATTGAATACCTAAAACAATGTCCTTAGCTTCTTCAACAATTTCTCTTTTATCAGGGTTGTTTTCCAGCCAATATTCCCAAAAAGTTTCGTCAGAAAGCTTTTCTTTTTTAACCCAGTTTACAAAAGAAGGATCTTCTATAAAGTCTGTTATAATATTGAATGTTTTTTTTGTCATATTCTTAACTTAACAAGTTTCCCTGCATCTACAATAAGAGTTTCTAATAAATTATATACTCTTTTTGGGAGGGCAAATTTACGAATTAAATAATTGAGAAATTTTTATGTTATATCTTAAGCTTTTTAAAGCTTTATGTAATGTGTTTACAACGCTCTGATAGTTAATTTCCATGGTGTCAGCTATTTCAGCTGTTTTAAGATTACAATGAAATTTTAAAAAAATAACCTCTCGTTGTCGTTTAGGCAATTTGTTTAAAAGCACTGCTAAGTTTTTATCTCTAAAAGATTCAGATTCTTGGTGAATTAATGTTTCTTCAACAGTAAATTGAATATCAACCATTTTCTCATCAATATCTCTAACAAAACGCCTTTTTTGTTTTTTTTGTAATTTTTTAATTATCAGTCTTCTGTAAGAAGCAAATAAATAAGGAGCAATACTATTTAAATCGCTTAGGTTTTGTCTATGCTCGTAAATGTAAATGAAAAAATCTTGTAAAGAATCTTCTGTTAAAATAGAATCTTTTGAAATTTTTAAACCATATGAATAAAGCGCACTATAATAACTTTTGAAGAGAGCTTCAAAGGCTTTTAAATCTCCATCTTTTAAAGATTTCCATAAGATTTCATCAGATAAATTCTTCATTATAGAGAAGTTAGTTTGCAGTTAAAAGTACACAAAAAAATAAAAAAAATGTAATGGATATATATTTAAAACTAAAATTAAGAGAATTCAGAATTGATAATTAGATAAAAATAGAAACCAAATATGTATATTTGCAATCGCAAAATTTTCAATAAAAGAATAGAATGAAAGCTGGAATTGTAGGACTACCAAATGTAGGAAAATCAACATTGTTTAATTGTTTATCAAATGCAAAAGCACAAAGTGCAAACTTTCCTTTTTGTACTATTGAACCAAACTTAGGAGTAGTAAACGTACCTGATGCTAGGTTAGAAAAACTTGAAGAATTAGTTGTTCCTGAAAAAGTAATACCTGCTACTGTAGAGATTGTAGATATTGCTGGATTGGTAAAAGGAGCAAGTAAAGGAGAAGGATTAGGAAACCAGTTTTTAGCAAATATTAGAGAAACTGATGCAATTTTACATGTATTACGTTGCTTTGATAATGATAATATTGTACACGTAGATAATTCTGTAGATCCAGTTAGAGATAAAGAGACTATTGATATAGAGTTACAGTTGAAAGATTTAGAAACAGTTCAAAAACGTTTAGAGCGTGTAAAAAGAACTGCTAAAACTGGAAATAAAGAAGCTCAAGTTGAGTTAGAAATTTTATTGAAAGTAGAGGCTACTTTATTAGAAGGTAAATCTGTTCGTTCTATTGAGTTTACAGAAAAAGAAGAGGAATTTGTAAAGCCATTACAGTTCATTACATCGAAACCAGTTTTATACGTATGTAATGTTGATGAAAATTCAGCTGTGTCTGGAAACGATTATGTAACTAAAGTAAAAGAAGCTGTAGCTCATGAAAATGCTGAGGTTATTGTTTTAGCAGTAGGAACTGAAGCTGATATTACTGAATTAGAAGATTATGAAGAGCGTCAAATGTTTTTAGCTGATATCGGTTTAGAAGAGCCAGGTGTTTCTCGTTTAATTAGATCGGCTTATAAATTATTGGATTTACAAACATATTTTACTGCTGGTGTTAAAGAAGTAAGAGCTTGGACAATTCCTGTTGGATCTACAGCGCCTCAAGCTGCTGGAGTTATCCATACCGATTTTGAAAAAGGTTTCATTAGAGCTGAAACTATTGCTTTTGATGACTATGAAACTTACGGTAGTGAAGCGAAAGTAAAAGAAGCTGGAAAAATGAGAATTGAAGGAAAAGATTATATTGTTAAAGATGGAGATGTAATGCACTTCAGATTTAATGTGTAATCAATTTTAAGATAATATTACAAACTCTATTGAAGCAATTCGATAGAGTTTTTTTGTACCTTAGATTTTTTAATTTAGGATTTATGCAATTTGAAAAACAAACATTTCAGTTTTTAAAAAAATTAGAAGCTAATAATAATAGAGATTGGTTTGCTGAGAATAAAAAATTATACGATGCCTCTCTTGGTAACGCTAAAGATGTATTCTCTAAAATTTATGAAAATTTAGAAATGCATGATGATATAGCTAAACAGAAAATATATCGAATTTATCGAGATGTACGTTTTTCAAAAGATAAAACACCTTACAATCCTCGATTTGCAGTTTCGTATTCAAGAAATGGAAAAGAATTAAGAGGAGGTTATTTTTTACAAGTAAAACCAGGTGATACTGTTTTAGGAGGTGGTTTTTGGCAACCAGAAAAAGAAGACTTGTTTCGAATAAGAAAAGAATTTGAACTGGATGATAGTGAAATTAGAGAAATTTTATCTGAAGAGAAATTTGTTAAATATTTTGGAGGGAAATTAGAAGGAGATGAGTTAAAAACAGCTCCCAAAGGATTTGATAAAGAGCATAAAGCAATTGATTTAATTAAAAAGAAAGGTTTTATAGCTATCAGAAATTTTACTGATGAAGAGGTATTGTCAAGTAATTTTGCAGAAGAAGTAGATAATTCATTTAAAGCATTGCGACCTTATTTTAATTTGATGAGTGATATTCTTACCACAAATTTAAATGGAGAGTCATTATTATAAGAAAAAGCTGAGAATATATCTCAGCTTTTTGTTTTTATAGAATTATATTTGGCTTAAACCACCATCAACTTCTAATTCTACCCCGTTAATGAATGATGCTTCATCAGAAGCTAAAAATAATGCAGTATTTGCGATTTCTTCCGAAGTTCCAAATCTACCTAACGGTACTTGTGTAGCGAAACCTTTCCCCATTTCTTCTACTACCTCTTGTGGTAATCCCATTTTTCCATAAATAGGAGTGTCAATTGGTCCTGGAGCAATAGAGTTTACACGTATACCTCTCGATTTTACTTCTGAAGTAAGAACTCTAGCATAAGCTCTTAATGCTCCTTTACTTGCTGAATATACAGCTAGTCCATCAAAGCCTTTCTGATGTACTATAGAATTTGTAAATAAGATACTTCCTTTATCATTCATAAAAGGTAAAGCTTCTTTTGTAGCTAGTATTGGTCCTTTTACATTAATATCAAAAACTTCATTGTAATGTTCAGCTGTGATATCTGTAGTAGGAGTAACTGGAGCTATACCAGCATTTAAAAATAAAATGTCAATACTTCCATATTTATCAACAGCTTTTTTTATTAGTTGTGTATTATCTTCATCTTTTGATACATCAGCTACTACAGTAATAAAGTCACCGTTTAAATCTGTAGTCGCTTCTTTTAAAGCGCTTTCTCTTCTTCCTGCTAATACTACTTTAGCTCCGTTTTCTAAGAATAATTTTGCTGTTGCTAATCCAATTCCACTATTAGCTCCTGTTATAACTGCTACTTTGTTTTGTAATTTATTCATGTTTAGTTGTTTTTATTTGAAACGTTCGTTTCAAATTGAGTTAAAAAAAATTAATTTAATATAGAAAGTGTTGTTTTTACGATACTTTCTAAACGACTATAATCATTCATTATGATACCAGAAATACCTAAGCCTTGTAAAGAGTTAAGTAAGTAATGTGCATATTGATCTGAAGACTTATTAGTGTTAATAGAGCCTTCTAACTGTCCTTTTTCTATAAGGTCTCCTAATAATTGAATCATATTATTATAATTATTATTTAAAAAACCTTCAATAACTGTTTCCTGATTGGCCATTTCAGAAGTACAATTATTAATAAGACAACCTATATTTTTATTATCAATATTGTTTCTAACATTCAATAAAAAAATAGCTTCAATAGCTTTTATTGGAGTTGCTGCTTTACTAGTAACTTCATCAACATTACATTTAAATATTGATTGATAATATTTTAAGCACAGTATATAAAGATCGAGCTTACTACCAAATGAATTGTAAATACTAGATCTGTTTAAACCAGTAGCATCTACCAAATCTTGCATAGAAGCCAAACTGTAGCTTTTACGATGAAAAACTCCAGTAGCTTGCTTTATAGCTTCTTCTTTATTAAATGTTTCTACTTTTGGCATTTATTTGAAATGAACGTTTCAAAGATATGTGTTTTTTTAATACTAAATTAAAAAGAAGTGTTAATTTTTATTTTGTAGGTTTAATCGAATTTCTCTTTGTAAGAAAAAGAAAGTAACTAAAGTGGATAAAATATCAGCAATTGGAAACGACATCCATACACCATTTACTCCATAGAATCTTGGTAAAATATATACTAATGGAATTAAGAAAATACCTTGCTTTAATAAAGTTAATACTAAGGCAGGTAAAGCTTTACCGGCAGCTTGAAAATAAGCCGATCCAATTAATTGTGTTGTAATAACAGGAGTAGCTAGGAAAGCAATAATTAAAGCATTAGGAGTACTGTTTAATAATTCTTTATCGTTTGTAAAAAGCCCCACTAATTGAGAAGGAAATAACATAATTAGAATAAAAATTACAGAAGCTATAATAGTACCAAATAGTATAGAAGTTTTAATGGTTTCTTTAACCCTTTCAGAATCATTAGCTCCATAATTATAACCTGCAATAGGTAAAAAACCTTGTGTGACACCCAAAACAGGGAATAGTGCAAACATCATTACTCTATTGATAATACCATAAACAGCAATTGCTATTTCACCACCATATTTGAATAATGTAAAGTTTAAAATAATTATAAGTAAACTAATTACTCCTTGACGTACAACTGTAATTCCTCCTAAAGCAACAATTTCTTTTAAAATTACTGGATTAATTATAAAGAATTTAGGAATAATTCTTAATTCGGTGTTTTTCGATAAGAAGAACCATAAAACGAATAAACCACTTACTCCATAAGAAATAGATGTAGCAAGTCCAGCACCAAACATTCCAAGGTTAAAAACTTTTATAAATAAAATATCTAAAACAATATTTGAAATAGCTGGAAATATTAAAGTAAACATAGCGTAATTAGGTTTGCCGACGGCTCTAATTACTGGGTTTCCCATCATAGCAAAGGCTAAAAAAGGAACTCCCCATATGATTACATGAAAATACTCTGCAGCTGGAGCTACAATATTTCCATTAGCACCAAATAATTGTAAAACAGGGAAACAAAAAAAGGTTCCTATTAAAACAAATAGAAAAGATAAAACAACTGTTAAACTTATTTGATTTCCAAAAACTTCAAAAGCTTTAAAAGTGTCTTTTCTACCTAAAGCTCTTGATATGATAGAGCTACCTCCAATTCCAATTCCCATACCAATAGAAGAGATGAAAAAAGCAATAGGTAATACAACAGTAATAGCGGCAATAGCCATAACGCTAATCCACCTACCAACAAAAATGGTATCTACAATCATGTTTAAAGACATTACTAAAATCCCAATTGAAGCGGGGATAGCTTGCTTTAAAAGAAGTTTACTAATTTTTTCAGTACCAAATTTGTTGGTTATTTTATTCATAATTAAAATCTAGCATTCGAATATCTTAAATATTATCATATTTGAAAGAAATGAAACAAAGTTTTAAGTAATAATTAACATCATTCTTGTAAGTTTGTTAAATGAATCTTTACGAAAAAAAACTTATTGTAACGTCAAAAGATATTGATGAGTATAATCATGTGAATAATGTAGTTTATGTACAATGGATGCAAGATGCTTCAAATGCACATTGGAATCAACTTATAAAAAATGTTCCAAAACCTGATTATGTTTGGTTTGTAATTCGACATGAAGTTGATTATAAAAATCAAGCAGTTTTAGGAGATGAGATAACTGTAAGAACTTGGGTTGGAAAGACTGAAGGTATTAAATCGGTGCGTCATTTTGAAATTTATAAAGAAGAATTATTACTTGTAAAATCGCAAACAACATTTTGTTTGTTAGATGCAGAAACGAAAAGACCTAGAAGAATAACTAAAGAAGTAACAAACCTACTTTTAGGATAAAAATAAGCGATATCTTTGCACTTATAAATTAATAGTATGACAACATTTACAGCTTTAGGAGTACGAAAGGAATATGTTAAAGGATTAAAAGAGTTAGGAATAACAACTCCTACCGAAGTTCAAAAAGAAACGATACCATATTTATTAGAAAATAATTCAGATTTTATTGGGTTAGCACAAACAGGAACAGGGAAAACTGCTGCTTATGGTTTGCCAGTTTTGCATAAAATAAATCCTTCAAAAAATACAACTCAAGCCTTAATATTATCGCCAACAAGAGAGTTAGTTCAGCAAATTAAAAAACAGCTATTTAAGTTTACTAAATATGTAGATGGTAAAATTTTTGTTGAAGCTGTTTATGGAGGAGAGAAAATAGATCGCCAGATTAAAAATTTACAAAGAACTACACATGTAATAGTAGCTACACCTGGACGCTTAATTGACTTGATAGAGCGAGGTGAGGTAAATTTAAAGGATATTAAAATGTTAGTACTTGACGAGGCTGATGAAATGTTGAGTATGGGGTTTAAATTAGAATTGAATCGTATTTTAAAATATACTTCAGGAACTAGAAAAACGTGGTTGTTTTCTGCAACAATGCCCGATGAGATAAGAAGTATAATTAAAAAATATATGAATGCTTCAGCAAAACAAGTTGAAGTAAATAAAAACTCATTGGTAAATGCAAACATAATTCATCAGTTTGTACAAACTACAATACCTGAGAAAGTAGATGTAATTATTAAGTTTTTAGAAAAAAGACAATCGGAAAGAGGAATCATTTTTTCAAGAACAAAAGCGGGGGCACAAAAGTTAGCAAAAGAGTTGAAAGAGGAAGGTTTTTCAGTTGAAGCTTTAGAAGGAGATATGCAGCAAAAAGAGCGAGATAAAGTAATGCGTGCTTTTAAAAAGGAAAATCTTCAAGTTATTGTATCTACAGATGTTGCTGCCAGAGGAATTGACGTACAAAACTTAGGCTTTGTATTGCATCATCAATTGCCAGAAAAACTAGAATATTATACACACAGAAGTGGAAGAACAGCCAGAGCTGGTAAAAAAGGAGTTTCTTTAGTATTAATTCTTAACAATGAAAGAAATAATATTAAAGAAGTTGAAAGAAAACTAAAAATTGAATTTTCTGAAATAAATATATAAATGAGTATCATTTATGCTATAGATATCGCAGGAACTTTTGCTTTTGCTATAAGTGGAGCATTGGTAGCAATGAAAAAAGACTTCGATGTATTTGGAGTTATTATTATTGCTTTTGTTACCGCAGTAGGAGGTGGGATGATACGTGATGTTTTAATTAATGCACATCCTATAAATTGGATTGGTGATATTAATTATATCTGGACAATTCTAACTGCTGTGGGAGCAACATTTTTATTTAGAAGTAAAATAGCACCTTTGCGTAAAACAATGTTTCTGTTTGATACTATTGGAATTAGTGTGTTCACTTTATTAGGTTTGCAAAAAGGATTGAGCTATGAATTGCATCCGTTTGTAGCTTTAGTTATGGGAATGGTATCTGCTGTTTTTGGAGGAGTTATTAGAGATGTTCTTACTAGAAAAGTTCCTCTAATCTTTAAAAAAGAAATTTATGCCTCTGCTTGTTTGGCAGGAGGAGTTATATATTTAATTTTAGGTAATTTTAATCTGAATGAAGATTTGCGATTTATTTTATCGGCAGCAGCTATCATAATAATAAGAACCGTTGTTGTTAAGTATGAGTTAGAGTTACCAAAAATAAAAAAGGATATACTTGGTAAATAATTAGTTGTAACAAATGGAGAAATTAGTATTTGAAAATTTAGATGCACTACATAGTTTAAAGGGAAAGCCATTACCAGTAGGAGAATGGTTTACAGTAACTCAGCAAATGATAAATGATTTTGCAAATGCTACTTTAGACAAACAATGGATTCATGTAGATGAAGAAAAAGCAGCTAAATATTCACCAACAGGAACAACTATTGCACACGGATTTATGTCAGTTTCAATGTTGTCTGAGTTAATTTCTGAATTAATAGAAATTAAAAGTGTAAAAATGGGATTGAATTACGGTTTAAATAAAGTTCGTTTTCCCAACCCAGTCCCAGTTAATAGTCAATTGAGATTGCTAAGTTCTTTAAAGGAAATTGAAGATTTTAACAATGGTAAAAAACTAACTTTTGATTGTTTAGTAGAAATAAAAGGACAAGAAAAACCAGCCTGTGTTGCAGAGTTTATTTTTGTTTTACTAGAATAAAAAAGCTGTCTTTTACAAGACAGCTTTTATATTTTATAATTTTTTAAGATAATATCCCTTTAGCTTCAGATCTTTTAGTATACCATAAGATAAATAAAGCAAAACCAATAACCATAATAGGCATAATTACAGCTCCTGGACCATAAACTTCCATAGCTCCACTCATAAAAAGATTGTAAAACATTTGTATTACAATAGCTACTAAAGAAATTAAAAACATAGGTTTCGCTAGTTTTCTACGAAGTAATAAAAAGATACTACCTATAAAGCCACCAAAAACAGCAAGAGCAAAAGCAGTCATTGCCCAAGAGGGGGTGTTTTGTACCATTTCCATTACTTTTTCATCAGGGTACATTGCTTTAAAAGCATCGGTATTGTATGCTTGTTGTAAGTATTGATTTACTCCCATACCATTCCATAGTAGAGAAATAACAGCAATAACCCAGAATCGTTTTTGAGGTTTGTTTGAATTAGTCATAAGTTGAAATTTACGTTAGTTGATTTCTAAAAATACTTATAAAGAGCTATAAATCAAAATTTAAAAATTATTATATATTTGAAGAACAACAAAAGGGGATTAAAAAATAAAGCAATGAAAATAAAATTGAGTTTTATACTCTTGCTACTAATAGGGGTTAATAGTTATGCACAAAAAAAAGGATTACCAGAAGGATGGATCAGAATTCAACAAAATGGAAAAAGAGCTTATAAAAATTTGGTAACAGGTAAAATTTCCAAAAGATATCCAAAAACTCCAGCATTAAAACCTATAGAAGACACTGTATTTGATCCAACAATAATCCATGTTGTAAAAGAGGGGGAAACTCTAATTTCAATAGCAAAAAAATATAGTTTTGATATTGCAAAGCTTCATGAGTTGAATAGTTTTTCTAAATCTAAAATAGCAGTAGGAGAGGAAGTAATTTTAGGATACGCTCACAATCAGAAAGAAAAGAAAGCTTTTTATAATGGAGATGTTAGTGTTTTAAACCATGATCATGATCACGACGATGATTATGAATATTACGATAAAACAGAGAAAAAAAATGTTGGATTTAAGTATCATATCGTTTTATCAGGAGAAACATTATATAGAGTGGCTATGAATTATAAATTATCGGTAGAAGAATTAAAAAAACTAAATAACTTAAAAAAAGCAACTATTATGGTTGGACAAAAATTAAGAGTTAAATAATCAATCTTAAAATAGTGTTAAACTAAAAACAATAACTGTAACAATTTGAAAAAGTTGTCGTCATATAAGTGTAATTACTTAACAGTTAGTTTAGTGATTAGTTAGTTTTTAATAGTTGATTGAAAAAAGGCTCGGGATTTAGAAATCTCGAGCCTTTTTATTTTATGTAGAAATAATTTAATTCTTATTTTCTTTCTAATAAAGCCATGTAAAAACCATCAAAGCCAAATTGATGTGCTAAGACTTTATGATCTTTTACAAAAGTAAAATCTTTCCCTTCGTCAGAAGCTAAAAAGAATTCAACTTGTTGCTGATTTTCAGAAGGTAAAACAGAACAAGTAGCATAAACTAATTTCCCTCCAGGTTTTACCATTTTAGAATATTGTTGTAAAACTTTTTGTTGTACTTCTTTAATGTTATCTAAAAATTCAGGTTGTAATTTCCATTTACTATCTGGATTTCTACGAATAACACCTAAACCAGAACAAGGAGCATCAATTAATACTCTATCGGCCTTACCGTGTAACTTTTTAATTACTTTGGTAGAATCAATAACTTTAGTATCAATATTGTGAACTTTGTTTCTACGAGCTCTAATTTTTAGCTTTTTCAATTTACTTTCATAAATATCCATAGCAATAATTTGCCCTTTGTTTTTCATTAAAGAAGCTAAGTGCAATGTTTTTCCTCCAGCTCCAGCACAAGTATCCACTACTTTCATACCTGGTTCAACATCTAAATAAGAAGCTACTAACTGAGAAGAAGCATCTTGAACTTCAAAAAGTCCATTATGAAAAGCTTCAGTTTTAAATACATTAGCTCTTTCAACTAAACGTAAAGCATCATCACATCCTTTAACAAATTCAGTATCTATATTTTCAGACTTTAACTGTTTTTGTAAACTTTCTTTAGATATATTTAAAGTGTTGGTACGTAAAATAACATCTGCTTTTTTATTTAAAGCAGCAATCTCTTTCGTCCAAACTTCCTCTCCTAATTCTTGAACTCCAAGTTCATCAATCCAATCAGGAATAGATTCTCTAAATTTTCTAATCTGAGAAAGTTCATCAAATTTTCCTTTAATTCTTCTAGTTGGAGTTTCTTCAATTTGATTCCAATCTGGTAATTTAATACCTCTTAATACACACCAAACAACAAACAAACGCCAAAGGTCTGGTCTCGAATATGGAGCCTTTACATTGGCAATTTCTGCATATAATCGTTTCCATCGTACAATGTCATAAATTGTTTCAGCAACAAACTTTCTATCACGTGCTCCCCATCGCTTATCTCTCTTTAATGCTTTCTCTACAGCTTTATCAGCATAAACATCTTCATTAAAAACGTCACGCAAACTATCTATTACTGCGTAAACTAAATTTCTATGTAATCTCATTTGATGAATTTAAGAGTGCAAAGATAGTTGATTTTAATGGCTTTTTGTATTTTCGTTTTTAATGAATTTAAATCATCCAATAACATATATAAAAGGTGTTAGTGTAGCTAGAGCAGAGTTGTTATATTCTGAACTAGGTATAAGAACTTGCAATGATTTATTAAGCCTTTTTCCCTTTAGATATATTGATAAAACTCAATTTTATACAATTAATCAACTACAGCAAAATTCATCAGAAGTTCAGATAGTTGGGAAGATAAGAGGTGTTAAAACTGTAAAGCAAAAAAGAGGGAGTAGGTTAGTTGCTACATTTTATGATGCAACTGGTTCTATTGAATTAGTTTGGTTTAAGGGAGCTAAATGGATAAAGGATAGTTTAAAAATTGATACTCCTTATGTAATTTATGGAAAGCTAAACTGGTATAATAGTAATGCTAGTATGCCTCACCCAGAGATGGAAACGGTAAGAGAATATAAAAGTAAGTTGCAAATGTCTATGCAACCTGTATATCCTTCTACCGAAAAATTGACTAACAAAGGGATTAGCAATAAAATGATGCGTACTATGATTCAAAACTTGTTGCAACAGGTTTATAATAGTATTGAAGAAGCGCTTCCAACTTATATGTTAAATGAAAACCAGTTATTAGGAAAAAGAGAGTCATTATTAAATATTCATTTTCCAAAGAGTCAGGAATTATTAGCAAAAGCTCAATATAGATTAAAGTTTGAAGAACTATTTTTTATTCAAGTACAGTTGCTGCAAAAGAAGCTGATACGAAAATCAAAAATAAAAGGATATGTTTTTGAACATGTTGGTGAAGAGTTTACGAATTTTTATAATAATCACCTACCTTTTAGTTTAACCAATGCTCAGAAAAGAGTACTAAAAGAAATTCGAAAAGATGTTGGTTCTGGAGCTCATATGAATAGATTATTGCAAGGTGATGTAGGTTCTGGAAAAACAATTGTAGCGTTATTATCGATGCTAATTGCAATTGATAATGGCTATCAAGCGACCATTATGGCACCTACAGAGATTTTGGCAATTCAACATTATAATGGAATTGTTGAATTATTATCGGAAACTTCCATAAAAGTAGAGTTATTAACTGGTTCGAGTAAAACTAAAAAGCGAAGAGAAATTCATCAAGGGTTAGAAGATGGGACTTTACATATTTTAATTGGTACACACGCTATTTTAGAAGATAAAGTTCAATTTAAAAACTTAGGTATTTCTATTATTGATGAACAACATCGTTTTGGGGTTGCTCAACGTTCAAAAATGTGGCAAAAAAACGATTTACCTCCACACGTATTGGTAATGACGGCTACACCAATTCCAAGAACATTGGCAATGTCTGTGTATGGCGATTTAGATATTTCTGTAATTGATGAACTCCCTCCAGGACGTAAGGAGATTAAAACAGTTCATAGATATGATAGTAATCGTTTAGGAGTTTTTAAATTTTTAAAAGATGAAATAGCCAAAGGACGTCAAGCATATGTAGTATATCCACTAATTCAAGAATCTGAAGCAATGGATTATAAAGATTTGATGGATGGTTATGAAAGTATTGTTCGCGATTTTCCTTCTCCAAAATATCAAATCAGTATTGTTCATGGTCAAATGAAACCTGCAGATAAGGAATATGAAATGGATCGTTTTGTAAATGGTGAAACGCAAATAATGGTGGCTACTACAGTTATTGAGGTAGGGGTAAATGTACCTAATGCATCGGTAATGGTTATAGAAAGTGCTGAGCGTTTTGGTTTAAGTCAGTTGCATCAATTAAGAGGTAGAGTAGGACGTGGAGCAGAACAGAGTTATTGTATTTTATTATCCAGTTATAAATTGTCTTCAGACGGTAAAACTCGTCTGCAAACTATGGTTGATACCACAGATGGATTTAAAATTGCAGAGGTAGATTTGAAACTTCGAGGACCTGGAAATATTATGGGTACTCAACAAAGTGGTGTGCTTAATTTAAAAATTGCCGATGTAGTTAAAGATAGTCCTATTTTACATGTAGCAAGGCAAATGGCTATAAAGGTTTTACAAGAAGATCCTGCTTTGTCTAAACCAGAACACAGAGGGGTGTTAAAAACGTATACTCAGCTTCAAAAAACAAGTGGTCTTTGGAGTAATATTAGCTAATTACTTACTGAAATAGATTGAAAAAGAAAAGCCAAAGCTGTAAAGCTTTGGCTAGTAAACTAATAAAACCAAGTATTAGTATCATTAGAGTTAGCTAACTAATGAACTAATGTTTTTAGCGTGAACTATATTTTAATGTAGGCTAATAATTCTTGTTATTTTCCAGTTATTATTTTCTTTTTTCCAAATATTAATGAATTTGCTTGGTATTGATTTTTGGTTGGGCTCTTGTTTGTTAAAAAACTTATGGTATCCTATTTGAACAGCTCCATAGTTCTCAATAGGGTATACTTCTACGCTTCCTTTTATTAAAGTACGTGTAACTTTACCGCAAATATTTTTTTCTAAAGCTTCTAATAGTTCTTTTTTAGAAGTAGCTAATCCAGCTTTATCATGAAAAAACTCAATATCTTCATCTATAATATTTGCTTGTGTTTTCATATCACATGTATTGTAAGCATTAAAATAGATGCTATCCATTTTTACAATTTGGTTATGTAAATTAACATCAGCAGGTTTGTATTTAGGGATTTCTTTAATCTGTCCATTCATAAAAAATGATATAAAAAACGTATATATATAGGTTAAGATTTTTAGAAAAAAGTTTCCGTTAAAAAAGAAATCGAAAATAGCATCCATAGTTTTTTATTTTAAATTGTTACCAAGTTTTAAAGGCTAATTGACCGTCTTCGTTATAAAGTCTTCTAAATCCTTTTGGAATAGTTTCTAAAGTGTTGTTAGAAATCCTGATTTCTCCAATGTATCCATCGTTACAGTTTATTTTTAACAATACCTTGTCTATCATATTGTCTAAATCATATTTCGGATTGATAACTTCAATATCAATGTTTCTTTTGTTTTTAAACCATGTAACTAATTTTTCTAATTCATTTTTAGTTGTTTGTTTACTGATAATAAATTCAGCTTTCAAATCATTAATTGTGCTATCGAATAGAAAACTGATATCTTCATCATTATTTGAATTTCTGTCGTTTTCTTCTTCGTTACTATCATTGTTATTATAGTCACAATCTGTACATTCAAAACCTTTAGAAGTCATTTTGAAATGATGATTAGCCATATCTCTATCATAAATATCTTGAGTATTTCTAACATCGTCTAAAAATCTACGAGTTGAATTTTCAAAATAAATTGTTGTACCTTCTGGAATGAATAAAGTAGCTCTAATTTCTTCATCTTTCCACATGTTTTTATATTCACTTAAAAAGAATGCATCAAAAACAATAGTGTTGTTGGCAGATTTAAAGTTATACTGAATTGTTTCAGCATTATCGTTCGCTTTGCTTCTTCTTCTTCCTTTTGATGTTTTCTTAATTTCTATATAAGCATTTCCTGTTTCACTCTTACGAACATCAATATTAATGTCGTTAGAATATTTCATTTCTTTATCGTTAACATATACACCTACAGAATTACTTCTGTTACGTAAATTATGATTGTAATATATATTATCATCATTAACAACTCGTAGTTTTAAAGGTTCTTCTTTAGTATAAGTTATACTATGTTTAGTTACATTGGCTCCTTCATATGCATGTGTTGTAGCATATTCTATACCAGAGAAACCTACAGCTAATAATGATACTAACCATACTCCGAATAAAGTTAAGATAGCTGGAGTGCTTAGTTTTTTTACATTAGGAGATAAGATTCTTAATCCTAAGATAAATAGAACTATAAATGGAATTCCTATTAAAACAAATAAGAATATTGATAATAACCATTTAGGTAAAGTTGATCCATAGAAGAATGGAGGGTAATGAACCATATCATTATCAAAGTCCAAAAATTCTAAACTTCCAATTGAAAATATTCCTAGTAATAATGATATGATTGTTATACCTGCAATAAAGATTAGTAAAACTCCCATGAATTTTCCAAAAACTTTAAATACTGCTAGTAATATTTTGCCCATTGTATCTATAAAATCTTGAAATCCAGAAGAGGTTTTAGACTTTAATTTTTCATAATCTGCACTTGAAATTTTATCAGATAGGTCGTTAGCACCATCTTTTAGCTTTGATGATAGGTTTTCAAACTCGTTACGAATTTTTTTTTCAATGTTATCAATATTTACAGCTTCACCTTCCATCTGTAATTTTTCAGTTGTGGTCTTAGCTTCAGGTAATAATATCCAAAGGATAAAATAAGCGATAAAACCAAATCCAGCTCCAAACATTAAAACTAAAGTTAATAATCTTACCCAGATTACATCTATACCAGCATAATGAGCTAAACCAGCACAAACACCACCTAAAAATTTATCATCACCATCTCTAAAAAGTTTTTTACTAGTTCTGTTTCTTCTTTGAGAATAAGAAGTGCTATCGTTAAAACTATCTTCAGCTTCAGCATAATCTTCTGGCTGTCCCATAATAGTAATAACTTCATCAATATCACTTTCATTAACCACTTGACGAGCGTCAGTAATTCTCTCTGATAATAACTCACTAATACGTGCTTCTATGTCAGAAATAATTTCATTTTTTCCTTGAGGATCATCGCTTAAAGAACGAGAAATGGCGTCTAAATAGCGTTTTAGTTTTTGATAAGCAGTTTCATCTATATGGAAGAAAAACCCGCCTAAATTTATATTTATTGTCTTATTCATTTTTAGTTGATTTTGTACTTGTTACTTGGCTTACTGCATTTACTAAATTATTCCATGTTTTGTCTAATTCTTTTAAGAACATCCCACCGTTTTCTGTTAAAACATAGTATTTTCTTGGTGGTCCAGAGGTTGATTCTTCCCATCTATATGTTAATAATCCTGCATTTTTTAAGCGAGTTAATAACGGATAAATAGTTCCTTCAACCACAATCATTTCTGCACCTTTTAAGGTTGAAAGTATTTCAGATGTGTATGCGTCTCCTTTTTGTAAAATAGATAAGATGCAATACTCTAAAACACCTTTACGCATTTGTGCTTTTGTATTTTCTATCTTCATGTAATGCGGTTTATAGGTTATTTTATAAAATTAATTGTAAAAGGATACTTGTATTCCTCTCCTTTGTTAGCTTTCATTGCCGCAATAATAATTAAGGCAATTTTGATAAGTGTTACGATACTTACTAATGATGCTATTCCAATGAAACCAAAAAGACCATCGTAGGAATGATGTCCGCCAAAATCTACATCGATTCCTCTAAAAATATCTATAAAGTTTCCAAAGAAGAAAGAGAAGAATGAAGCACTTAGTATAAAAATATATAAGCCGAAGCTTATGTTAAAATTGACTGCTTCTTTTCCATGATTATCTAAAAATGTACTTCTTTCTTTTAAGGTTTGCCATAAGATTAAAGGAGTAATAATGCTTCCTAATGGAAAAAAGTATCCTGCGAAAGCTGATATATGTATTAAAAAAGCATTGGTATTTTCTTTGTTCTGTTGCATAATAAAATGAATTATATAATACTTGACTATGCAAATATATATCTTTTAAAAGGTATTATGCAATACATAGTACTAAAATTTAACAAAATTTAACATTTGAAATCATGAGTTTTTTTAACAAAAAAGCTGTAAATTGCCTGTAAATACTGATAAAATGAAGTTTACACCTCGAAAAATTAATTTTTTTACATTATTCAAATTACCATCTGCATATTTATGTGGAATAAGGGTAAAATCAATTTCTAATGAAAAATCTCTGGTAGGAGTTAAGCATAAATGGATTAATCAAAACCCATTTAAAAGTATGTTTTGGGCGGTTCAAGGAATGGCAGCAGAACTATCTACTGGTATTTTGGTAATGCAGGCAATTGATAACTCAGGAAAAAAAGTTTCAATGTTAGTTACCAATATGAATGCAACCTTTACTAAAAAGGCAACAGGAAAAATTAGATTTGAGTGTAATGATGGTTTGGTAATAGAAAAAGCAATTCAAAAATCTGTTGAAACAGGAGAGGGGCAAACGGTTTTAGTTACTTCTGAAGGAATTAATAAAGAAGGTATTTCTGTTTCTAAATTTGAATTTGAATGGAGTTTAAAAGTGAAAAACTAATATTATTTTAAAATTACAGTGTAACAAAAAAGAGAAACATTATTCTAATAAATAGATTAATTAAACAAAATACTTATGAATGCACATGAAATAGATTACCGCATTTTTGGAGAAGAAATGCAATATGTAGAAATTGAATTAGATCCTCAGGAAGGCGTGGTAGCTGAAGCTGGAAGTTTTATGATGATGGATTCAGCAATTAAAATGAATACTATTTTTGGTGATGGTTCAAACCAAGAAAAAGGTTTATTGGGAAAAATATTTTCTGCTGGAAAAAGAATTTTAACTGGTGAAAGTTTATTTATGACTGTTTTTACTAATGATGGTCAAGGAAAGAAACAAGTTTCATTTGCATCTCCTTATCCAGGAAAAATTATTCCAATTGATTTAACTGAGTATAATGGTAAGTTCATTTGCCAAAAAGATGCTTTTTTATGTGCTGCAAAAGGAGTTTCTATAGGTATAGAATTTTCAAAACGTTTAGGAAGAGGTTTGTTTGGAGGAGAAGGTTTTATAATGGAGAAATTGGAAGGAGATGGTATGGCATTTGTACATGCTGGAGGAACAATGGCAAAAAAGGTATTGCAACCAGGAGAAGTTTTAAAAGTAGATACTGGTTGTATTGTTGGTTTCACTCAAGATGTTGATTATGATATTGAATTTGTAGGAGGAATTAAAAATACAGTTTTTGGTGGTGAAGGTTTATTTTTTGCTACGCTTAAAGGACCGGGAACTGTTTATATTCAATCATTACCATTTAGTAGATTAGCAGGTAGAGTATTAGCTATGGCTCCACAAACAGGAAGAGGAGATAAAGGTGAAGGGAGTATTTTAGGAGGCTTAGGTGATATTATTGACGGAGATAATAGATTTTAATTACAATAAATGAGAGATATAAAAAAACCGCTTAATAGCGGTTTTTTTTATGGTGAAAAGAATTTTTTAAACTCCTAAATCATCAAATATTTTGATTAATTTTTCTCCTTGTGATGGAGCAGGAGCATTAGGGTTTACAATTTTTCCATCAGGATCAATAAGAATAAACTTAGGTAATCCTTTGATTAAGAATTTTTGAGCCCATTCTAAATCATCTTGTTTTTTTCCGCTGAATAATTGTATTCCAGTCATTTCTCTGTCAACAATAGTTTGCTTCCATTTTTCAAAGTCTCTTCTATCATCAACACTAATACTAACAAATTCAATGTTTTTTCCGTGATATTCTTCTTCTAATCTTTTTAATAAAGGAATTTCTCTTTTACAGAAAGCACACCAAGTAGCCCAAACATCAATGTATAAGTATTTTCCTTGGCCTAATAAATCATCTAAAGAAGTAGTACCTCCATTATAATTTTTGAAATTTTCAAATTTAGGAGCTGGTTGCCCCTTGGCAGTTGTTTTTAAAATGTTGTAACTTTTAGATACTTCATCTTTATGTTTCTTGTTTGTAGAATAAGCCATAAACTTGTTATAGAACTCTTTTAAATTATCAGTATAAGTAATACTGTTTTTAGCGCTAGTGTATAATAAGTCGTTTTTAGCAATTGAATCGTTAACTTCTGTTTGAACAGTTTCTAAGTAAGTTAAGTAATAGTCTTCACCGTCTTTGTTCTTCTCTTTAGCTTTCAGATCTAATAATTCTAAAAGCATTTTTCTGTATGAATACGAATTCATATAATCGTATCCGCTACTAAAATTAAAGTTTTCGGTAGGATTTGGGAAATCTTCAGAAACAACAAAATCTGAATTTCCAGTTAAAGTTCTATGGAAATCTTGGTAGTTGTTTATGTTTCTTAAATATTCATAATCAATATTTCTAACTTCATTTTTAAGGAAGTCGGCAGGTAAATTACTAGAGATAGATAACTCAGTTAAGGCATCTTTATATTCATCCATTTTATCTAAGAACTCACCTTCTTCTAATGAGAAAAGCTCATTTGCATTTACTAATATTTGAGGAAACTTAGTTCTTTTTTTAACGAAATATGCATTGATATTTTCATTGGTTCCTTCAAACTTTCCATTAAAATTACTAGGATCACCTTTTTTATAATCAAAAACAATTCCTGTGTTTACAGTATCGTTAAGGTATAAGTTAAAATGTTTTTTGTTAGTTCTTAAAGTGTAATTTCCATCTCTATCAATTCGTATAGTGTCTGAGAAAGTACCAGTCTTTTTATCGAATTTTATTTTTTTGCTAAAATTGAAGCCTTCTAAGGTGACATCTCGTTTTTTATAATTTTCAATTTTACCTGATAAAATTAAATAATCTTTTACAGGTTTTTCTTTAGTACATGAAATTATGGTAACTCCTATGAGGGCTAAAAGTACTATTCTTTTCATTGTTTAGTTTTTAAGGTGAATAAGGCGTCGAAGTTAGTTTTTTTAGTTTTTTTATCAAAGATTTTAACAAAAAAAATAAATTTTAAAAAATATTTTACGATTTAAAAGTTTGATTTTTAAACTTTTTTAGGTATATGATTGCTGTTTTTATAATTTTTATAGCAAAAACGTATTTAAAAAAGATATAGAAAAAGAAAAACCTAAGCTAGTCCAGCTTAGGTTTTTTTATGAAATATTATTCGTCTATTTCTGTTCTAGATTCTTCAGGTTTATCTCCCTTTTCAATTTTAATGACAAGTTTGTTGTCCTTTTCATTTAAATCCATAAAAATAGAATCACCTTCATCTAGTTTAGAGTTTACAATCTCTTCAGCTAAAGAATCTTCAATGTATTTTTGAATAGCTCTTTTTAAAGGTCTAGCTCCGTATTGTTTGTCGTAACCTTTGTCAGCAATATAATCTTTAGCTTTTTCGCTTAAAGTTAAGTTGTAACCTAAGTCAGAAATACGTTTTAATAATTTATCTAACTCAATATCTATAATGCTATGAATATCCTTACGTTCTAAAGAGTTGAAAATAATAACATCATCAATACGATTTAAGAATTCAGGAGCAAATGATTTTTTCAAGGCTCCTTCAATAATACTCTTAGCATGAGCATCTTCTTGGTCTTTCTTAGAAGAAGTACCAAAACCAACACCGGCACCAAATTCTTTTACTTTACGAGCACCAATATTAGATGTCATTATTATAATGGTGTTTCTAAAATCAATCTTTCTACCAAGACTATCTGTAATGTGTCCATCATCTAAAACTTGTAAAAGCATATTGAAAACATCTGGATGCGCTTTTTCAATTTCATCTAAAAGAATTACAGAGTAAGGTTTACGACGAACTTTTTCAGTTAATTGTCCACCTTCTTCATATCCTACATACCCTGGAGGTGCTCCGATAAGTCTAGAAATGGCAAACTTTTCCATGTACTCACTCATATCAATTCTAATTAACGAATCGTCAGAGTCAAATAATTCACGTGCTAATATTTTTGCTAATTGAGTTTTTCCTACACCAGTTGATCCAAGGAAAATAAATGAACCAATAGGTTTGTTAGGGTCTTTTAAACCAACTCTATTACGCTGAATAGCCTTTACAACCTTTGCTACAGCTTCATCTTGACCGATTACTTTTCCTTTAATTAAGTTTGGAAGATCAGCTAAACGATTACTCTCAGCTTCAGCTACACGGTTTACAGGAATTCCTGTCATCATTGATACTACTTCAGCTACATTATCTTCAGTAACAGTTTCTCTATGAAGTTTAGAATCCTCTTCCCATTGGTTTTGAGCTGATTCTAAGGCTGTTTCTATGTTTTTTTCGTCGTCTCTAAGCTTTGCTGCCTCTTCATATTTTTGACCGCTTACAGCCTTTGTTTTGCGTTCACGGATTTCATCTAGCTTAGATTCTAATTCTAAAATTTGTTGAGGAACAACAATGTTAGTAATATGAATCCTAGATCCAGCTTCATCTAAAGCATCAATAGCCTTGTCTGGAAGGAATCGATCAGTCATGTAACGATTGGTTAATTTTACACAAGCTTCTATTGCTTCGTCTGTAAAATCAACGTGGTGATGCGCTTCGTATTTACCTTTAATGTTATGTAAAATTTGAACAGTTTCTTCTACAGTAGTAGGATCAACAATTACTTTTTGGAAACGACGTTCTAATGCACCGTCTTTTTCAATATTAGTTCTATATTCATCTAGAGTAGTAGCACCAATACATTGAATTTCACCTCTTGCTAAAGCAGGTTTTAACATGTTTGAAGCATCTAGCGATCCAGTAGCTCCACCAGCACCAACAATTGTATGAATTTCATCTATGAATAAAATGATGTCATCATTTTTTTCAAGTTCATTCATTAAGGCTTTCATTCTTTCCTCAAATTGACCTCTATATTTTGTTCCAGCAACTAAACTTGCTAAATCAAGAGAAACAATACGTTTATCGAATAAAATTCTAGAAACTTTTCTATTTACTATTCTAAGAGCTAGTCCTTCGGCAATAGCAGACTTACCAACACCAGGTTCTCCAATTAACATTGGATTATTTTTCTTTCTTCTACTTAAAATTTGAGAAACACGCTCAATTTCTTTAATACGTCCAACAACAGGGTCTAATTTACCGCTAATAGCTAATGCTGTTAAATCACGACCAAAATTATCTAAAACTGGAGTTTTAGATTTTTTGGGTTGCTTTCCTTTAGAAGGTTGTTGTCCATAAGGATTAGATTTTTCTTCAGAAAATTCATCATCAGAAGGTGTTTCTGCCATAGGGGATAAGTAATTGTCTTCAACGTGTAGTTGTTTATATAAAGCCTTAGCTTGTTCGTAATCTACATCATACTTTTGAAGTAATTTCGTTGTAGGGTCATTTTCATTACGTAAAATACATAATAATAAATGTGCAGTATTTATAGAATTACTTTGGTATAACTTTGCTTCTAAAAATGTAGTTTTTATAGCTTTCTCTGCTTGTCTAGTAAGATGCAAACTTTTCTTTTCTACGTTAGCTACATAAGGGGTCGTAGGATTTAATTTTTCTAATTTATTACGTACCAAATCTAAATCCACATCGAAAGTAGTTAATATCTCGATGGCTTTTCCGTCTCCTTTCCTTATCAAACCTAACAATAGATGTTCAGTTCCAATAAAGTCATGCCCTAATCTTAGGGCTTCTTCTTTACTGAAAGTAATTACATCTCTAACTTGTGGTGAAAAATTATCGTCCATAAATTTTATTTGTATCTGTGTAAAGTTAGTAAGTTTTTTTCTTTAAAAATACAAAAAAGATGCCAATAGTTTTAAAAAGTTATTCTTGTCATGTTTTTTTTAAAAGAATGACAAAAATTGTTAATAAATATAGGTAAAAGAATAAAGATATTTTTTGTGTATAAATAGGTATTGTAGTATCTTGCAATGTTTTAGAAAATACGGTTTGTTTAACTGTATTTTAGAAGTGGGTTTTATCAAGTGTAAAATTCACTTTTTTGACGAAAATGAGTACTAATATTTTAAAAGAAAATATATGGCAGATGGCGAAAAGTTGATTCCTATCAATATTGAAGAACAAATGAAATCAGCTTACATTGATTATTCAATGTCAGTAATTGTATCAAGAGCATTACCAGATGTTAGAGACGGTTTAAAACCCGTTCACCGACGAGTTTTATTTGGAATGCATGAATTAGGAATTAAAGCTACAGGAGCCTATAAGAAATCAGCTAGAATTGTAGGAGAGGTATTAGGTAAGTATCACCCACATGGAGATACATCTGTATACGATTCTATGGTGCGTATGGCTCAAGATTGGAGTGTACGTTATATGATGGTTGATGGACAAGGTAACTTTGGATCGGTAGATGGAGATAGTCCTGCAGCAATGCGTTATACGGAGGTGAGAATGCAGAAGATATCAGAGGATATGTTAGCAGATATTGAAAAAGATACTGTTGATCATAAATTAAACTTTGATGATACATTAAAAGAACCTACGGTTTTACCAACTCGTATACCTAACTTATTAGTAAATGGAGCGTCTGGAATTGCAGTAGGTATGGCAACTAATATGGCGCCTCACAACTTAACAGAAGTTGTAAATGGTACCGTTGCTTATATTGATAACAGAGATATAGAAATTGATGAGTTAATGCAACACATCAAAGCTCCAGATTTTCCAACTGGAGGTATCATCTACGGTTATGATGGTGTGCGTGATGCTTTTCATACTGGTCGTGGACGTATAGTAATGCGTGGTAAGGCTACTATTGAAGAGGTAAAAGGAAGAGAATGTATTGTTGTAACTGAAATACCTTTCCAAGTTAACAAAGCAGAAATGATTAAGAAAACTGCTGAGTTAGTTAATGAAAAGAAATTAGAAGGAATTTCGAATATACGTGATGAATCAGATAGAAAAGGAATGCGTATTGTATACGTTTTAAAGCGTGATGCAATTCCTAATATCGTTTTAAATAAATTATATAAGTATACTCAATTACAAACTTCTTTTAGTGTAAACAATATTGCTTTAGTTAACGGAAGACCAGAGCAATTAAATTTAAAAGAATTAATTCACCATTTTGTTGAGCATAGACATGAAGTAGTTGTTCGTAGAACAGAATTTGAATTAAAGAAAGCTGAAGCAAGAGCCCATATTTTAGAAGGTTTAATCATAGCTTCTGATAATATTGATGAAGTAATTGCTATTATCCGTGGTTCTAGTAATGCAGACGAAGCAAGAGCCAAGTTAGTAGAGCGTTTTGAACTGACAGAAATTCAGGCAAGAGCAATTGTAGAAATGCGTTTGCGTCAGTTAACAGGACTAGAGCAAGATAAATTGCGTGCGGAGTATGATGAAATTATGATAACTATTGCTGATTTAAAAGATATTTTAGCAAATGAATCTAGACGTTATCAAATAATCAAAGACGAGTTAATTCAAATTAGAGATAAGTATGGAGATGATCGTCGTTCAGAAATAGAATATGCTGGAGGAGATATGCGTATCGAAGATATGATTCCTAACTCTAAAGTAGTAGTAACTATTTCTCATGCAGGGTATGTAAAGCGTACAAACTTAGACGAATATAAAGTTCAAAATAGAGGAGGACGTGGTCAGAAAGGAGCTACAACACGTAATGAAGATTTCTTAGAACACTTATTTGTAGGAACAAATCATCAGTACATGTTATTCTTTACTCAAAAAGGAAAAGTATTCTGGATGAGAGTTTATGAGATACCAGAAGGAGGGAAGAATACCAAAGGTAGAGCAATCCAAAACCTTATTAATATTGAACAAGATGATAAGGTAAAAGCATTCTTGGTTACTGGAGACTTAAAAGATGAAAGTTATATCAACAGTCACTATGTGATTATGGCAACTAAGAGAGGTCAAGTAAAAAAGACACCTTTAGAGCAATATTCACGTCCAAGAACAAACGGTATCAATGCGATTACAATTAAAGAAGGTGATGAATTATTAGAAGCAAAGTTAACTACTGGTGATAGCCAAGTAATGTTAGCGTTAAAGTCTGGTAAATCAATCCGATTTGAAGAAGCTAAAACTAGACCAATGGGAAGAACTGCATCTGGGGTAAGAGGAATTACCTTAATGCATGAGAATGATGAAGTAGTGGGTATGGTTGCAGTAAATGATATGGATAGTAATATTTTAGTGGTTTCTGAAAAAGGTTACGGAAAGCGTTCTAAATTAGAAGACTATCGTATTACTAACCGTGGAGGAAAAGGAGTTAAAACTTTAAATATATCAGAAAAAACAGGAGAATTAGTAGCGATTAAAAATGTTGATGATTCGAATGATTTAATGATTATTAATAAATCCGGACTTACTATTCGTTTGGCTGTTGAAGATTTACGTGTTATGGGACGTGCAACACAAGGAGTTAGATTGATTAACATTAAAGGTAAAGATAGTATTGCAGCCGTAGCAAAAGTTATGCATGAAAAAGAAGAAAATGAAAATGGCATGGAAATTGAAAATCAAGAATCAAACGAAAGTCAAGAACAACAATAAATAAACTAGATTAAAAATGAAAAAACAAATATTAACTCTTTCATTAGGATTATTGTCATTAGGATTAATGGCCCAAAAATCTGAGTTAAAAGCCGCTGAGAAAGCAATAAAAAAACAAGACTTTAATAATGCAATCTCAATATTAAACTCTATTGAAGGAGATTTAATGATGAATGGGGAAGATAAGTACAAGTCTAAATTTTATTTCTTAAAAGGTAAAGCTTTTGCAACTAAAAAAGATTATAAGAATGCAGCAGATGCTTTAAATGCTTTATTAGCTATGGGTAAAACCAAGTATGCAAATGAAGCTAAACCATTATTAAATCAAATGGTTCAAGAGGTTTCTAAAAAAGCAATTGACTTATATAATAACAAGAAGGATTATAAAAATGCAGCAGATAATTTTTATTTAACTTATGTTTTAAGTCCTACTGATACTTCTTTTGTATATAATGCAGCAATTTCAGCTTCACAAGCTAAAGATTATGATGCAGCAATGAAGTATTATAAAGAATTAAGAAAGGTTGGTTATACAGGAATTGAAGTAGAATATCTTGCTACTAAAAAGGAAACTGGTAAAGTAGAAAAGTTTGCTTCAAAAAACCAAAGAGATTTAATGGTTAAATCTAAGCAATATATCAAACCAGAAGAAAAAAACTCTGAAGCTAAAACAGCTACTATAGTAAAAAACATAGCTTTAATTTTAAAAGAGCAAGGAAAAACTGATGAAGCTATCGCGGCTTTTAAAGAAGCTAGAAAAACTAATAAAAAAGACTTAAACTTAATCTTAAATGAGGCTCAGTTATATGTTGATATGGGTAAAATGGATAAGTTTGGTGAATTAATGAATGAAGCTGTAGCTCTAGATCCAGAAAATCCAACTTTATATTATAACCTAGGTGTAGTTAACTTTAACCAAGGTAGAATGGAAGAGGCTAGAAAATACTACGAAAAAGCAGTTGAGTTAAAACCAGATTATGGTGATGCTTACATGAACTTAGCAGTAGTAGTTTTAGATAAAGATAAAGCGATTGTTGAGGAAATGAATAAAAATTTATCTAACTTTAAAAAGTATGATGCTTTAGCATTAAAGCAAAAAGAAGTTTATAAAGAAGCTTTACCATACTTAGAAAAAGCAGATGAATTAAATAGAAGTATTGATACTGTTAAAACTTTAATGAATTTATATGAAGTTTTAGAAATGGAAGCTAAGTCTAAAGAATTTAGAGATTTATATAAATCAATGAAATAAAAGAATATTTCATAAATTAAAAACCGAAACTTTTAGTTTCGGTTTTTTTTTCAAAAAAAAATAATATGATTCAGAATATAATAAAAGGAATTAAAGCATATCTAGGAGCTTTTCAATTAATATCTAAATTAAAATTGTGGAAATATTTTACCATTCCCATTATAATAAGTTTACTAACAGCAATTGCAGTTGGAGGCTTTGCTTATGGATTATCGGATAATTTAGGACATTATTTAGCCGATTTTTGGAAATGGGAATTTGGAAAAGAAACGTTTGAAGTAATTAGTACTTTTTTAAGTGGATTATTAATAGTAACAATTGGTTTAGTTTTATATAAACATATTGTAATGGCATTATCAGCTCCTTTTATGAGCCCAGTATCAGAGAAGATAGAAAATTATATGGTGGGAGAAAATCACCAACATAGAAATACTAGTTTTCAAGAACAGTTAATTAGAGGGGTTCGAATAAATATTAGAAACTTTATAAGGGGTATTTTTTTAACAATAATAATTTTACTTTTTGGATTAATACCTGTCATAGGTGTTATTTCTACTGTATTATTGTTCTTAGTACAAGCATACTATGCTGGATTTGGTAATATGGATTATACTTTAGAACGTCATTTTAAATATAAAGAGAGCGTTCGTTTTGTAAAGAAAAATAAAGGATTAGCTATAGGAAATGGAATTGTTTTTACACTTTTTTTATTAATACCTGTAGTTGGCGTATTGTTAGTTTTACCATTATCAGTCACAGCAGCTACTACAGAAACTATTAAAAAAATTCAATTAAAAGAATTACCAGAATAAGTACTTTTGTAAATCAAGAATTAAATCAATGAAAGAGCAGTTTTATACTTATATTCAACAGTTACAAGATACAATTACTTCTAAATTAGAAGAAATTGACGGAGGAGTAAAATTTCAAGAAGACCTTTGGGAAAGAAAAGAAGGAGGAGGAGGTAGAACTCGTGTTATAGAAAATGGAAACATCTTTGAAAAAGGAGGAGTTAATATTTCTAAAGTTTTTGGAGAACTACCAGAAGTTCTAAGAAAGCAATTTGGAGTAGAAAGCGGTAACTTTTTTGCTTGTGGTTTAAGTTTAGTAATCCATCCTAAAAATCCATTTGTACCCACAGTCCATGCCAATTGGCGTTATTTTGAAATGTATGATGAAGAGGGAAATATAGTAACTCAATGGTTTGGAGGAGGACAAGATTTAACACCTTATTATTTGTTTGATGAAGATGCTATTCATTTTCATCAGGTATGTAAACAAGCTTGCGATAAGTATGATCAAAATTTCTATCCAAATTATAAAGAAACTTGTGATAATTATTTCTGGAATACACATAGAAATGAAGCAAGGGGGATAGGAGGTTTGTTTTTTGATTATTTAAAAAAGACTGAAGAGTTTTCAATGCAAGATAGATATGATTTTGTTACAGAAGTAGGAAATAGCTTTTTGAACTCATATATACCAATAGTTGAAAGAAGGAAAGATATAACGTATAATCAGGAGAATAAAGATTGGCAAGAAGTAAGAAGAGGACGCTATGTTGAGTTTAACTTAGTTCATGATAGAGGAACATTGTTTGGTTTAAAAACAAATGGACGTATTGAGAGTATCTTAATGAGTTTGCCACCTACTGTACAATGGAAGTATAATCACCACCCAGAAGAAGGTAGTGAAGAAGAAAGACTTTTAAAAATTTTAGCACAACCTAAAAATTGGGTATAAAACTTAGAAATTATTTAATTATTTTTCTAAGATAAGAGTTCCTAAGTATTGAAAATCAAATGCATTATTGAAAACGCAATAGAACTTTGTATTATTTTGTTTTAATTCAAAAATACATGTATTTGTGATGTATTTTTACGAATAATTCAATTAATAATCCAATTATAGATTTTTTTTATATAAAAAAAGGCAAGAAAATCACTGGTTTTTACTAACTTCGCAAACATTAAAAATATACACTATGGCTAGATACGAATTGAAGTTGCCTAAAATGGGCGAGAGTGTTGCAGAAGCAACTATTACTTCTTGGGTAAAAGAAGTTGGAGAAACGATTGATATTGATGATACCGTAGTTGAAGTAGCTACAGATAAGGTAGATAGTGAAGTGCCTAGTGAAGTAGATGGAACTTTAGTAGAAATATTATTTGATAAAGATTCAGTAGTACAAGTAGGGCAAACAATAGCTATTATAGAAACAGAAGGAGGAGAGGAAGTAATTTCTGAAGCAACTCCTGTAAAAGAAGAAATAAAAGCAGCAGCTGTAGAGGTAGAAAAAACAATAGAAGAGGTAAAAGAAACAATTTCAAGTTCTATTGATACTTCTTCTAGTGATCGTTTTTATTCGCCATTAGTAAAGAGCATTGCTCAAACTGAAGGTATCTCTTTAGAAGAATTAGAAACGGTTCAAGGAACAGGTAAAGATGGACGTGTAACCAAGACTGATATTTTATCTTATATAGAGAATAGAGGAAGTCAACCACAAAAAGTAGCAGAGCCAGTTCAAGAATCAAAACCACAACCAAAAGTTCAATCAGCACCAGTTACTTTAAGTGGAGAAGATGAAATTATAGAAATGAGCCGTATGGGGAAATTAATTTCTAAGCATATGGTAGATTCTATTCAAACATCTGCACATGTACAATCTTTTATTGAAATAGATGTAACTAACATTGTTAATTGGAGAAATAAAGTAAAGAACGCATATCAAAAAAGAGAAGGAGAGAAATTAACATTTACTCCAATCTTTATGCAAGCGGTTGCTCAAACAATAAAAAAACACCCTATGATTAATATTTCTGTAGATGGAGATAAAATCATAAAAAGAGGGAATGTTAATTTAGGTATGGCAGCAGCATTACCTGATGGAAATTTAATTGTACCGGTAATTAAGAATGCAGATCAGTTAAGTTTAGTTGGAATGACTAAGCAAGTAAATGATTTAGCAACTCGTGCTAGAGCAAATAAATTGAAACCAGATGATATCCAAGGAGGAACTTATACTGTAACAAATGTAGGTAGCTTTGGAAGTATTACAGGAACACCAATTATAAACCAACCACAAGTAGCTATTTTAGCTTTAGGAGCAATAGTTAAAAAACCTGCGGTTATAGAAACTCCAGAAGGAGATTTTATTGGAATCCGTCATAAAATGATGGTGTCACATTCATATGATCATAGAGTGGTAAATGGAGCTCTAGGTGGTATGTTTATTAAAACATTAAAAGAAATTTTAGAAGCTTGGGATGCAAATCAAGATTTTTAAAACAATATAATAGTAAATACAAAAGCTCAGGATTTCCTGAGCTTTTTTGTTTTACGTATATTCGTGCTTTAAACTAAAAAATAAAATGAAGAAAATTTTAATTGTACTGTTATTAGGAATAACAGCTGTAGGAATGTCACAAGAGAAAGTATTGTTACGTCTTAACTATAAGAAAGGTGATACTTATAAAATGTCTATGAAAATGAATCAAGACATGGGAGCTGCTTTAATGGACATGGATATGGATATGAACATAAAAGTGACTGATGTTAAAGAAGGAGATTATGTAACTGA
This sequence comes from Tenacibaculum sp. Cn5-46, assembly GCF_022347705.1. Classification (NCBI taxonomy): domain Bacteria; kingdom Pseudomonadati; phylum Bacteroidota; class Flavobacteriia; order Flavobacteriales; family Flavobacteriaceae; genus Tenacibaculum; species Tenacibaculum sp. Cn5-46. The sequence continues at coordinate 274,384 of NZ_JAKRGD010000003.1, read as the reverse complement.
GACTAAGTTTACCTATATGTCAACCAAAGTTTTACAAGGTGCTGAGGAAAAGGTGAACTTTAATACAAATATGAAAGAAGGTGAGTTAACCGAAGAGTCTAAGAAGTTTAAAGCACAGATGCAGCCTATGATGGATGCAATGATTTATTCTAGTGTTAGTAAATTAGGAAAATCAAAGTTCTTAAAAGCAGAGCCAACTTTCCCAGGGGCAGATCAGTTATCAAACCAATACAATCAATCGGTAGAGTATCCAGAGGAAAAAGTTGGAGTAGGTTCTACTTGGACTAATACACAAAATAGTGGAGGAGTAGCAATGGAATTAATGTATACTGTTACTGAAATTACTAAAGAAAAAGTTATAGCTAAAATAAAAGGTAAAATGTCAGCAATGCCAACGGCTAAAATAACTGGAACTATTGAGATAATGAAAAGCACAGGAATACCATCTAAGTCAGTTGTAAGCATAGAAATGGATATGATGGGGCAAATGATGAAAACAAAAGCAGAGTCTACTATCGAAAAAATATAATTAGACTGCCTTTTTAAATAAACAAAAACTCAGAATTTCTTCTGAGTTTTTTTGTGTAAACAGTTTTTATTTTTTCTTATAAAACCACCAATTCATATCTCGAGTAATTTTAAATCCTAATTTTTCATATAATTTTATAGCAGGATTTCCTTTGTTGGTATGTAAAATAGGAAGTTTTTTGTCTTTTATTATTTCTTTAGTAACATATGAAGTTAACTGTTTGGCGTACCCTCTTTTTGTATAATTAGGATGTGTAACTACCGCACTTACTTCTATAAAATCATCAGTTTGCATACGTTGCCCAGCAATAGAAACAAGTTGATTATCTTTAAAAATACCAAAATAGTTTCCCATGTCAAAAGTTCTCTTTCTATAATAGCCTGGCATTACTAACCAAACAAGATTATAGATGTCGTCTATATGTTCTTCTGATAAAGGAACTATAGTTTCAGTAAAATCAATATCAGTTAAATTATCTAATATCATTTGACAACCATCAATTTTTTTATCTAAAGAAATATTACAGTCATCATATAAAGGAGTTTTATCTTCTGAGACTAAGAAAAAACTATCTGTTAGTTTAGCGTATTCATTTAAAGCATTAGCAGTTTTATTAGTGTCTAAAAAAGCACCAAAAGGGCAAATTTTAGGATCATAAAATTGAACACCATCAAAATTGATAACAAATTTTTTATGAGTTTCGTTTAATGAATGCCAAACAGGATTCTTAAGCTTATTGTTCATTACAGTAAATATTATTTAAAGCAGATTCTAAGTTAGAAAATTTAAATTCATAAAATTTAGATGTTTTCTGAGAAGAAACTCTACTGCCATTTAATAAAATGTAGGCCATTTCACCTAAAGCTGTTTTTAAAATAAATGAAGGCGCATTCATAGGGAATACAGGTTTTTTTAAAGCTTTTCCTAAAGCTTTCATAAAGTTTTCATTAGTTTGATGTTCAGGAGCTACAGCATTAAAAATTCCATTAAAATTATGGTTGTTTATAGCTTCTAAATAAAGGTGACATAAGTCGGCAACATGAATCCAAGGTAAGTACTGTTTTCCAGTTCCTAAAGCCGATAAAAATATAGGGGTATTCATTTTATGTAAAGCTCCTCTTTTTTGCGTAAGAACAACACCTGTACGTAAAATAGTTATTGGAATTTCTAGTTGCTCAAATTGCTGAGCTGCTTTTTCCCATTTAACACAAATGGAAGAAATAAAATCATTATTGGGTGCGTCTTCTTCATTAAAAATTATATCAGAGGTAATAGCACCATAATAACCGATACCTGATGAAGAAATGAATCCTTTTAAGGGAATCTTATATTCTTTTACTTTTTTAAATAACAGGTTGGCAGATTGTACTCTGCTATCTATTAATTCTTTTTTTCTTTTATTAGTCCAACGTTTATCAGCAATTCCTGCACCTGCAAGATGGATAATATGGGTAACTCCTTCAAAAGCTTTTTTATCAATATGATTTTCAGAAATATTCCAATAAAACTCATTCTTTTTTGTAGGGTTTCTACTAAGAATATTTACTTCAAAGTTATTTTCTTTTAAAATAGCTTGTAAATGTCCTCCAATGAGTCCAGTTCCTCCAGTAATTAAAATTTTATCCATAGAGTAAAAATAAGAAAACCATAATGTTTTAGCATTATGGTTTTACTATAGAATGAAATAAAATTTATTATTTAACTTCCTTCAATGAGTTGTTAATTAATAATTTTAATTGATTTTTATGAGCTTTAGTAGCAATGTTTCCTAAACCGTTTCCAGACCAAGTCTTGATCTTTTTTAGGTTATATAAAGCCATTGCTTTAGCTGCATTAGTATATCTGCTACTTGTTCTTCCTACAACCATTTTTAATAACATTTTAGTGTATTCAGTTTGTAGGTTTTGACGGAACGAGTTTACATTAGTGTATAAATCAGCTTTAAAAATAGCGTTGTTTAAATCAGTCATAAAAGTAGATAACTTGTACTTGTTACCATATAATTCAGAGTCAGAAATTCTTTGTAAAGTATTTCTATGTAATATATGATTTAAAACTCTCTTTTGATATCTTAAAACTTGTGCATGGATTTTTGGGTCTTCTGGTCCTGCAAAGAAGTTGTAACCACGTCTTTGTCTAGCTAAGAAATTATATAAATCTGATGGAGCTTTAAAAGCATTTGGAGCAAAAACATAAGTTTTTAATGCATTCATAGCTCTTTTTTGGTCAGCTAAACTTACTGGAGTATAAGGTTGTGTACCTCCATTTTGTCCAGCCATAGCTCTATCTACATAAACTCCTCCTATGAAACGAGAAATTACTTCACCAGCTCTAGCAGCTTGACCATTTAAAATATAATAAGCATTTCTTAGTTCCTCATATGTTTCTCCATCTTTAGAAAATCTATTCTTAATATTTAGCATCATTTTATTAGCTAACTTAATTCTATCAACAGAATAGGTAATTTGATCATTAGATAAATCACCAGTCATAACTCGTGGATCAATAGCTTTACCTGCAGAACGCATATCATCAGCATCATTACCAAAAATTAATTCAGGTTGTGTAGATTTAGCTAATAAAGTTTTCATTTCTGAATCATTTTTAAATGGAGTATATCCAAATTGGATTGCCCAAATATCATAAGGTCCAACAGCAGTATCGTAGTATTGACCTTGCTTTGTTCTATCTAAAGTTAAATTGATAGCAGCATAATCCATTACAGAACCAGTTAAACATTTTCCTTTGATAAAATCAGCATCAGCTAATTGAGCAGGAGAAAATAACTGACTAGCTTTCATGTTGTGGTTTAATCCTAAAGTATGACCAACCTCATGCATAATTAAAGACTTCATAGCCTCTCTTTTCATTCCTTCCATTTCTAAATCAGAAGCACCAGTAGCAGCTAAAACAGTCTTTCCAAACATTGTATTTTCATGCATTAAATGTCCAGCTGAACAATACATGTGGTTATCTTTTTTAGAGAAAATATTATGAGCTTCCTCTTCTGAAGAAGCTTTTGATACTTCTCCAAAAATTTTATCATACTGAACTCTATTAGTAAAGTGAACATATTCTAACATAATATCAGCTCCTAAAATTTCCCCAGTTCTAGGATTCACAAAACTAGGTCCGTAACCTCCAAATGGTGGGTTAGGAGAAGAAGTCCAACGTAAAACATTATAACGAACATCACCAGCATCCCAGTCAGCATCATTAGGTTGAACTTTTACAACCATTGCATTTTTGAATCCAGCTTTTTCAAAAGCTTCATTCCAAGCTAATACTCCTTCTTTAATAGTTTCAATAAATTCAACAGGAGTAGAGTTTTCAATCCACCAAGTAATTGGTTCAACAGGCTCTGAAATTGCTAATTCTGGATTCTTTTTAATTAATTTCCAACGGTGAATAAAATCTCTGTAGTTTACAGCTTCTGTAGATGTCATGTCATTAGTAGAGGTTAAGAAATAACCAACTCTAGGATCATCCATTCTTACTGTGTAATCGTCTTTTGGCATATTCATAAAAGTGTGAAAAACTTTTATAGAAACATACCTACCATCAGTTATAGCATTAGAACCACCGTTTAAAACAGAAGGATTGTTGTAAGTGTATTCTGTTTTAATATTTGTGTTTTCAGGATAGTTTTTGATGCTGTTTATTTTAGATTTCTTTTTATCGAATCTTCCTAATTTGAAGGCAAAAGGAGAGCTTTTAGGAAAACGAGGCATTTTAACTCTAGTCAATGCTTCTGATAAAAACAAATCGTTAGCATTAATTAAATATTCCCCTTTTTTATCGTCTGAAGCTAATATTTTAGTACTTGCAACAACAGCATTACTAATGTTTGCGTTAGCAGATTTTGATAAAGCATTATTTTTGTCAAAATAAAAAGAAGTATTAGGTGCTACAAATTCAATTTTATTGAAATATTTTTTAATATTAAAAATACTAGAACCTCTATAAGAACCTCTAAAAGCTCTTGCCTCTGTTACACCATCGGCTATTTGAGAGAAGTAAATGTAATCTTTATTAAGCTGATCTTTTTTTAATAATAACTTAATGTCACCTGTTACTGTATCTTGATAAATAGGGAATAAACCGTCTATTTTTTTGCTACTTTTAGTTAAGTCAGCAATAGTTTTCTTTTTTTTCTTTTTCTTCTTTTTTGAAGGGATTTCAGTTTTGCTTTTTCCTTTCTTTTTTCTTCTTTTTTGAGCATTTATATCATTGATACCCAAAACAGCAAGCGTTAAAAAAAGCGAACATACTATCCTTAATTTTCTGTTAAGCATGTTTAAATTATTTAAGTTATGATTTAATATGGAAAGTTAGTACTAGTTATTTTTCTGAGATGTTAATAATATGGTAAAATTGAAAGAGAATTTCTTAAAAAACTATCTTTCTTTTTTATTTTCTTCACATAATTGAACAATTGCTTCAAGTCTTTTAAGACGTGTAGTTTCCCTTTTCGCTTGATTGAGCCAATATAAATATCCTTTTTTGTAAGATTTAGCAAAGTTTTGGTAGTTTTCAAAAGCAGTTGGATTTTGGTCAAATCTAATTTGTAAATCGTTAGGGATAACTAAATTTTCAACATCATCTAAAGCAGTCCAAGAACCATTCTTTTTAGCAGTTTCAACTTTTCTAATTCCAGAGGTATGCATCAAATTTAAGTCAGTTAATTCCTTAATGTATTTTTTATTTACAGCACTCCAAATACTTTTATCTTTTCTTGGACAAAAATATTGTTGTCTTTTTCCATCTCCTAAACTTTTTACTGTAGAATCTATCCAGCCAAAGCATAAAGCAACTTTAACAGCTTCTTCCCAACGCATACTTGGTATTTGAGTATCAACTTTATATAAAATTAGATGTATTCCTGTGCTTTTATCGTGGTTTTCTAATAGCCATTTTCGCCATTCTGTGTCAGTTTTAAAATAGTGTTGTGGTATACTTTTGGCCATTATTTTCGTATAATTTTTGAAGGAAAAGTAATTAAACTTTCATATCCATTTTTACCTACGGCAGCAATACCAAAAAAATAGTTATCTATAACAATACCATCTAAAGTAAATTCATTTAAATCGTTAACATATCTACTGTAGTCCCATGTAGGAGAAGTGGTGTCTCTCCAATAAATTTTATAACCTCTTGCATCTTCAACTTTGTCCCATTTAAGTTTTACTGAAGCTTCAACAATTCCTCCTATACTAACATTTTTTGGAGCCGTTGGAGCAGAAGCAATACTAGCTAAATTGATAGCGTTTACAGCAGTTAATTTTTTAGCATAATCAAAATTTACAAATTTTAATTTGTCACCATATTCAATTCCATTTTCGATTCTAATATCTTGGTGTTGTTGAGTATAGTTTTCATGGGCTTCCATAATTCTTACTCCTGCAAATCCAATATCATTAAAAGGACGGTGATGACCACCACGCCCAAATCTGTCTAAGCGATAAATCATTTTTGGATTCATTTCTGGCATATACGTTTTAGTAGTTTTATGAATATAACGGGCTAACTGACGAGAAATACCATCTACTTCACCACCATAAAAACGTCTAGATCTTCTTTGTCTTTCTGTTTCAGTAGGAGGGGTCGGTTCAGAAAAAATTCTAAAAGTTCTATTATCAATAACTCCATCAACTCCTTTAATGTTTCCAATCATATCATTATTAATTACACCAATAATATTCCAGTTGTTATTTTTAGCAAAGTTTGCAAAGCCTTTACCACCAAACAATCCTTGTTCCTCTCCTGATAACCCAAGGTAAATAATACTATTTTCAAATTTACATTTACTTAAAACTCTTGCTGCTTCTATTGTTCCAGCAATACCAGAAGCATTATCATTTGCTCCTGGAGCATCATCAGTAAAATTATTAGGATCGGATACTCTAGAATCAATATCACCGCTCATAATAATATAATTATTAGGATTTTTAGTTCCCTTTTGAACTGCTACTACATTTACTACCCAAACATCTCTAAGTATTCTTTTATTTGTTCCTTTGGTAACTAGATCTTTTTGATAATAAACATCTAAACAATTATTACAATTTCTAGAAATATTTTCAAACTCTGATTTTATCCAACGCCTTGCAGCTCCAATTCCTCTTGTGTTAGATATAGTGTCACTTAGGGTATGTCGAGTTCCAAAGTTTGCAAGTTTAGTTATATCTTTTTCAATTCTTTTAGCAGAAATAGAATCTATAATATCGTAGATATTTTGGTTAGTTTGACTATATAAATTAAAAGCTAAAAAAGAACAAAATAGGAGAGTAGTTAATTTTCTCATTTTTTTAAGATTTAGACATCTAAAATACGAAAGAATGTAAATAAAGGAGTGTTTACAGATTTTCTTTAACGCTTTTGAGATATATGTTTAATTTAAAACTAGAAGTTTTAGAGAAAAGCTTAAAGAAAATTATTTGAATTTAATATTAAGCATAGGTTATTGTATTTTAAATAAGGAGATGATAAGATAACAATAATTTAAAATGTTAAGATATTGATTTTTAGGTTTTGTGGTTTGTTTTTTTGTTACATTCGCATCTTTAATCCCTAAAAATAGAGTAATGAAATTTAGATTAGCACTAGCGTTTATAGTATTGTCAAGCTTTTACGCTACTTCACAAGAATTTTTTATAGTTAAGAACAGAGAGCTTTATGGTATAGTAAATGACAAAGGAATGGAGATAGTTTCGCCTAAATACCAAAGCATAGGAAATTTTGATGAGATAAAGAAAAATTGGGCAAAAGTAGAGCTTGAAGGTAAAGTAGGTTTTATTGATAAATCAGGAAAAGAAGTTGTAGAAGTTGTTTATGATTTTATAAGCGACTTTGGTAAGTATCATAAGGATTGGGCTTTAGTAAAAGAAAATTCATTTTATGGTTTTATAGATGGAAACGGAAATAAAATTGTTGATACTAAATTTGATGAAATACAAGAGTTTGATAAATACAAAAAAAATTGGGCTTTAGTAAAAATTAAAGATAAGTATGGTTTTATTGATAGCAAAGGAGATTTGGTAGTAATTCCAAAATACACCAAAATTGAAGAGTTTGGTACATACAGAAAAGGCTGGGCAAAAATTTGCGTTGATAATAAGAAGTATGGTTTTATAAATGAAAATGGTAGAGAAATTGTACCTCCTAATTACGATAGTGTAGAGTTTTTTAAAAAGAAACAAGGTGTAGTAACAGCTAAAAAATAAGCTTTTACAAGTTCACAAAATTAAACCTCATTTTAAATATAAAATGAGGTTTTTTTATGCTATTTATTTACTGTATAAGATTATTTATTTTTTGTTATAAAACCAAAAAGGAATCGTAATATCAGTAACTTGTATAGTATCTTTTTTTCGTATTCTTTTCCGTTTTAATCTCAAAATATGCTTTCCTTCAGTAAGCGTTTTGGTAGGAATATATGTTTCAAAACCTACTTGATTTTGTTTGTTTTTACTAATTAAGAAATCTGTATCATACAAAATAGTATCTATTTGAATTTTGTACATTTCATTTAAAGCTTCAACATATTTGATAGCCAAACTATCTCTTTTTTTACGTGAAATAGATCGTCCACTAGAGAATTGGATTCCTGTTTTAAAACCTCTTTTATCTTCTTTGGGTTTTAAAGAAGGAGTGTAGTTATATACTCTGTCTTCAACATTTTCATTAAAAACTTTAAAGAATTTGATATAAGGATCTGTAATTACCTTTGATTGAATACTAGCATTACTAACAAAATCATTTTCTTTAATTCTTAAATCTTCATATTCTCTATTATCAATGTATAAATTAGAGTTAAACTTTGTACTATCTATATAATTTGACTTTTGAAGTTTAACAGAATTGAAAATAGAGATTACTATATATATTGGAATTAAAAAGAAACTTATTCTTCGTGTAAATTTATTGTCTAGAAAATTGTAAACCAGAGGTCTATATAAGAAAGAGAGTGTTAGGTAACTAAATACCCAATAAAAAGGAAAATAAATTTTAGATAACCATTTTTTCTTTTTTAAATAGCCTTGTGTAATAAAATCAATAAACATAAAAATTGATCCGATTACTAAAAATAGCATTAAAACAATACCCAAGAATGTTCTAAAACCTTCAGGTAGTTTATCATTAGAAAAGATATAAGTAGCTACTAATATAAAGGAGACAAAAATAATTGTAAGTGAAATAACATAAAATATTAACAGAAAAGAAGTAGCAAATAATACACTACAATAATTTTCTAAAGTCGCTACATATTTATCAAAAGAAACAATTTTCTTTTTTAAGTAATTGGTGAAACGGTTATGATAATTTAATTCGTTAAACTCTATATCTCCAGAAATATACCGTAGCCCTAATGCACCAATCCATAAGCCTCTTAAAACAACATGAACAAGTAAGTTGAAAATAAGAATATAACAGGCAACTAATGCAACAAGTAATAATACAAAAGCATATATATGTTTATCGTTTTTAGCAGTCTCTACAGCAATTTTTATTTGAGGAAGCGCAGTAAATAAACCAAAAATTGCAAAACCAGAAATAATAAGTTCTAATTGCCAACTTTCTTGTTGTAGTTTGTCTAGCAGCTGTTTAAAACTTTTGTTTTTGTAGTCGTTACTCATAGTTATTTTTATTTCGTCTTAAAGGTACAGACTTTTTAAAAATAAAAAAACCACTTCAATTTGAAGTGGTTTATATATTGTTATTTTTAGTAAAGATTATTCATTATCTAATTTTTTGGTAAGATTGAATCCAATAAATAGTGCAGCACCAGCGCAAAGAAATATTGAAGAAATAAAGAAGACTTCTGTATCAATAGCGTTACTAGGCCTATTTTCCCAACCACCACTATATCCAAAGTTTGAACTTAATATAGCTCCTAACAAGACACCAACTCCAATACCCATAGCTAATAAAGCTAAGTTTAATATTATAACTCTACCAGTTAAAGTTGATTTTTTTCGTTCTCCTTGCATAAAAATTTTAGCATCTACTCCTTTTTCTATTAAAGCTAAACGTTCTTTATTTCTTGTTGAATAGAATAAATAAAAAACTCCAAATATTACTGCGAATAAGAACATAAATACAATTGCTACTTCCATATTATTTAATTTTAAAATGATTATTTTTAATGTGTTTGCAAGTATGACAGAGATGCTCTGAAAAAGGTTACAAAAAAAATAAAAAAAACTTTTTTTTTAATAATTGTAACCTTTTTTAATGGTGTACAGTCAAAGGATGAAATGACTATTAACAACGACCAAACATATATCGATAAAGTATTAAAAGGTGATACTAATGCATTTTCTATTTTAGTAGAAAAGTATAAGGGTATGATATTTACTTTGGCATTAAAAATGTTAAAGAGTAGAGAAGAAGCGGAAGAAATATCTCAAGATACTTTTATTAAAGCTTTTAAGAATCTAGATAGATTTAAAGGAGAAGCAAAATTTTCTACTTGGCTTTATAAAATAGGGTATAGAGCTTGTTTAGATAATTTAAAAAAGAATAAGACAAAGTATAATACTGATACTATAGATGAAATAACGATAAATAAAATAAAATCTACAGAAGGTATTTTAGAAGGTATAGAGAGGAAAGAACGAGCAGAAATTATAAATACTTGTATAATGAGTTTGCCAGAAGATGAGCGATCTATTTTGTGGATGTTTTATTTTGAAGAATTAAGTTTAAAGGAAATTATTGAGTTAACGGAATTTTCAGAATCTAATGTTAAAGTGAAATTACACAGAGCTAGAAAAAGATTGTTAACCATTGTAGAAAAAAAAGTAGAACCTGAATTAATTAAGCATTATGGGAGAAAATAAACATATAGAGGAGTTAGATGCTTTTGCAAAAAAGTATATACAAGAAATAGAAGTAGAACAGCCATCACTAGATTTCACATCTAACTTAATGAGTATTTTAGAGAAGGAAGAAAATGTTGCGCTATACAAAGCTACTCCTTTAATTTCTAAAAAGGTTTGGGCTATTCTTTTAAGTATTTTAACAATCAGTATTTTTTATGTATCAAAAGGAACATCTTTAAGTTGGATTAAAATGCCAAAGATTAAATTTGATTATTTTTCTAAACTTCAAACTTTTAATTTTTTAGAAGGAATTACAATTTCTAACACAGTATTGTATACTTGCTTCTTTTTTACATTAATGATTTTTGTACAAATTTATTATTTAAAAAATCACTTTACTAGGAATCTAAATATGTAACTATCTAACAAATCTTACTGCACTGATTTTTCCATTGGTAATTTCATAAATAGCAACAGCCTTAAACTCGTTACCATTTGCAGTTACAAGTTCTTCGTCAATAACTACGTTTCCTTTAACCACTCTATTAAGGATTTTACAATGTAGATCTTTTGTTTTTTCAAACATAGGAGCATAACGTTTTCTCATTTCCTCTATACCTTCGTAATCTAATTTGTTTGGATATGTATATACTTTTACATTTTTAGCATAAGGTTTTAAAAATGCATCAATATCTCTTTTATTATATCCATCTAGTTGCTCTTGTGCTAAAACTTTAGGAGAAATTTCAGCTACTAGTGCTAATTTATTACCTTGTTTATTAACCATTATTCTTGAAATATTATTAATGTTTTCATTTTTAAATCTATGAAATATAGACCATTGTTTATCCGTTTTTGGATTAAACTTTAAAATCATATTTTTAAATGCGGCAAGTATGGTTCCATTTGGTAGCCAACATACATCCTCGCTTGTTCCTGTTCTTGCAAGCTTTTTAGTTTCTTTTGTTAAAGGATTGAGTGACCAAATTTCCCATTGCGTTCCTCTTTTTTTCATAAAACTAACAAGATTGCTATTAGGAATTTTATGAAAAGAACGCCCAGTCTGATTAGTTATGTGAACATTTTTTTTCTTTTTTAAATCACTTATGAAAAGTTGAAGGCTATCGTTTACTATTACCGATGAAATAATTGTATTTTGGTTATACCACATTGGGTATGCAACAACGAAATCTTTGATTAATTTTTTAGAAGTTCCAGTTTTAAAGTCATATTGATAAAAACGTTGTAAACCATCTTTGTCTAGACGCACAGCAGAAATATTTTTAGAATTAGGAATACGTTGAGGAGAGTATTCACTGCCATTTGGGGTATTGCTTATAAAATCCTTCTTGCCAGAATTAATATCATATTTTAAAATATCAGTTTGTCCATTTCTATTAGAAGAAAATAGAATAGTATTTTCATCGTAAAAATGTGGCTGACTATCATATCCTTTATTATTGGAAATATTTTTACCGTTCGATACTATCCATTTATCATTTTCAGATTTTATATCAAATAAATGAACTTCAGTATTGATTTGAGCAAATGTATAAGAAGTAATGAATAGAGATATGAATAGCTTTTTCATGTATGTATAAATTTTGAGTTTTAAAAATACAAAATCCTCTTTTGAAAACTCAAAAGAGGATTTAAATTATATTGAAATTGAATTTTTATTTTTGAGATGCTATCCAAGCATTGATTTTATCTTCTAATAAAGCTAAAGGTATGCATCCTGTTTCTAACACTTGATTGTGGAATTCTCTAATATCGAATTTATCGCTTAATTCTTTTTTAGCTTTAGCACGTAATTCTCTAATTTTTAATTGACCAATTTTGTAAGATAGTGCTTGTCCTGGATTAGCCATATAACGCTCTATTTCTGAAATAATACTAGCTTCACCTTCTGCTTCATTGTCTAAAGAATATTGAATAGCTTTTTCACGAGACCAACCTTTAGCATGCATACCAGTATCAACAACTAAACGAATAGCACGGTGCATTTCCATACCCAACATTCCAAAATATTGATAAGGATCTGTATATAATCCTAATTCTTTACCTAAATTCTCAGTATATAACGCCCATCCTTCACCATAAGCACTGTACCATAAAGTTTTTCTAAAATCAGGTAAGTCTTTATTTTCTTGAGTTAGTGAAATTTGATAGTGATGCCCAGGAATAGCTTCGTGTAAAAATAAAGCTTCATCTGAAAAAACATTGTACTTCGAAGCGTCAGGAATAGGAGTGTAAAAAACACCTGGACGAGTTCCATCTAATGATCCTGGGTTATATTCAGCACTAGCAGATGCTTCTCTAAATTTCTCTGTTTGTTTTACCACAAAAGGAGTTTTTGGTTTATTACCAAATAACTTTTCTAATTGTGGCTTCATTTTTTCATGAATAGCATTGAAGTTATCGATAATCTCCTTTGGAGTTGTGTAAGGCATTAATTCTTTGTTTTCACGAACAAAATTGAAGAATTCTTTTAAACTACCTTTAAAACCAACTTGCTCCTTTACTTTTTCCATTTCAGTTAAAATACGAGCAACTTCTTTTAATCCTAACTCATGGATTTCATCAGCAGTCATATTTGTTGTCGTGTAGTTTTTAATAGAATGATCATAGTAAGCTTTTCCATTTGGAATATCCGATATCCCACTGCTTTCTCTTCCGGCTTTTAAATAATCTGTTTTTAAGAAGTTATACATTGATTTAAAAGAAGGTATTAGTTTGTCTTTTAATATACTTGTGTATGCTTCCGTTAAATGTTTTTTATCTTCATCCGAAAAGCTTTCAGGGAGTTTCTTTATTGGAGAATAAAATAAATTTTCTTCTACTTTTGCGGTAGCTAGCCCCTCAAATTGAGGAATAACTTTTTTAATTAAAGAAAGCGGAAGTACATATCCTTCTTTAATTCCTTGTTTCATTCTTTCTTCAGCTGAAATTAACCAAGTATTGTATTTGTTTAATCTGCTTAACCAATTTTCATAATCTTTAACTGTTTTAAAAGGCTGAGCACTGCTACCACTACCTAGTGTTCCCATTGTTAAATTAACAGTCCACATTTGGTTAATAGGCATTAATAAATCATTTTTAAAGCTATTTTGAGCTAATGCCATATCGCAATCCCAAGCTAAAACAGCTTTACTCATTTGCTGACTTTTTGTTAAATCGGCATCTTTAAAGTTGTTAAGTTTAGTTTTGTAAGAGTTGTAAAATTCATTACTTTTTGTCTGATATTCATCAGATAATGTATTTGGAAATTGGTCGTTAAAACGATTATCTCCAGCAAAAGTAGCATTAATAGGGTTTAACTGTAATTTACCTTCGTTATAATCTTTTAAAAGTTGATTAAACTCAGTATTTTCAGATACAACTTTTGTAACCACTTCCTTTTTTTCTTGTTTACAAGAAGCAAGTAATGTAGCAATAGTTACTATAGTTAAGAAGATTTTCTTCATGATTTTGTTTTTTGATTGCTAACAAATATACCAAAAAGAAAAGCCAAGAAAAGTTAAAAGGTTTTACTTTTTAACTTTTCTCATTATCAATATTTATAATATACGAAGCAACAATATCATTATTTATTTTTAAATGAACATCATGATTCCCATCTTTGGTTGGACAGTATTTAAAACTGATAAAATCATCTTTATTTTTTAAATCATAAATATTTAACTTCTTTTCTTTTTGATTAGATATACAGATTAATGATATCTTTTCTGAAAAATTATTATTTAACAACTTATACTTAAAAATTATGGGGACATTCTTATTTGTATTTATTTTCATTGTTACAGGAGTTAAAGGAGATATTTTATATTTAAATATTTCACCATAAACTATAGGAGCTTCGACAAATGATTTTTCAGTTAGTTCAGAAGAAAGTAGCCATTTTTTCTTTAAAGGATAGTGGCTTTTATTAAATAAATCAGGATGAGTTAAGAAATAACCATCGTTATAATCTTGTATGAACTGTCTTTTTTCATTCATATAACCGCTAGACCAAGTAGCATCACATAAATACCATTTTCCATCTAAATAGACAGCATTCCATGAATGATTTGGAATTTTTAAAGAGTTCATATTTGATGTAACTGTTCTACCGTAACCATCAATAATTCTACATTCAATATCAACTATATTTGCCATTTCTTTAATTAGATATGCATAGCCTGTACATATTGTTCTTTTTTTGTTAATTAATGTTTTAAAAACTTTTCCCTTATAAGTTTTATTCCAAAGATTTAAAGAAATACTGTCTTTTGTCAGTTTTTTTCTGTTTTGGATTACTTTTATATATATAGGATAATCAACTTTAATGTTATTTGAAATCCAACTATAAATAGCTCTAAACTTTTCAACATCAGAATTTAAATTATGAGTTAGCTTATAACAGAGAAGAGGAAGGTTTATTAAGTTTTCTCCATGATTTAGTTTAGCAATATTGTCGGCTTTTGTAAAATCTATATTGTTAAAATCAGAAACCTGTGATTGAATAATTTGTGAAAAAAGAATAAAAAATAAATAGAAAGTTTTTTTCATAGAACTTATTTAGATTTGAAGATTTTTTTTACAGAAACTTGACCTAATAGCATACAAGAATCAGATTTCATCTTTATTTTTAAATTAATTGTTGATTTGGAGTTTTTATTATCGATTATAACCTTTCGAGATTCTAAACCTATAAAGCTAAAAATTAATACATCACCTTTTTTTAATGGTTTAGGGAATATGAAGTTTCCGTCAAAATCAGTTTCTACACCAATGTTAGTTCCTTGTAAAAGAATGTTGACTCCCGGTAAAGTACCTCCTTCATCTGTAACAATTCCTTTTACTTGAATACCGCTTTTTTCTTTATTTTGAATAATTCTTTTTTTATTATCAAAAGAATCTTCTTTTTGAGCATAAAGAGAATTAAGTGAGAAAAATGAAATTAAAGAAAAAGCTATTGCACTAAAAAAAGTATGCTTTTTACTTTTACTAAAAGAAGTTGGGTAGTTTGTTAATTGACTTTTATTAAATTGGCCACAGATTTTTTTTGAGTTATTGTAGTTAATATAGTTGGAAATTTCTTTAGAGTTCATTTTAGAGAAATCGATGACTTCTTTTTTACAGGTTTCACAGAATCCGCCTAAAGATGTTGATTTGAATTGGTTGAAGTTTTCATAACAAGGTTTGTTAATACTTAAATTGAATTGATTTTTCATAATACTAATTTTTATGGGTTATATAATAATATCAAACCTAAAGTTTATTAAGATGGTAAAAAATCAATAATTAGTTAACAGCATTTTTTAATAAGTAAATTGACTCTTTTATTTAGATAAATAGAATAAAAAAAGGCTCTTCAATTAATTGAAGAGCCTTTTTTTTATGAAATAAAATTAATTATTTTGTTGTATCTGCTTTGTCAACAACAATACGGTTTTCACGGTTCGCAACTTCCCAAGCAGTATGGAAAACTAAACGAGCTCTATTCTCTAACATTTCATAATTAATTTTGTCAGGGGTATCCGTTGGTTGATGATAATCGGCATGCGTCCCATTAAAATAGAATATAATAGGAATGTTGTGTTTTGCGAAATTATAGTGGTCAGAACGATAGTAGAAACGATTAGGATCGTTTTCATCGTTATATTTATAATCTAAATCAATGTTTGTATATTTTTTATTCATTGCCTCAGATATATTATGTAATTCAGTACTTAATTTATCCGCACCAATTAAATAGACATAGTTAGGGTTTCCTTTATGACGCTCGTCAACTCTACCTACCATATCAATGTTTAAATTTGTAACTGTATTAGCTAAAGGAAAAATAGGATTTTCCGTGTAGTATTTTGAACCTAATAAACCTTTTTCTTCTCCTGTTACGTGCAAAAACAGTACAGAACGCTTAGGGCCTTTACCTGCATCTGCTGCTTTTTTAAAAGCTTCAGCGATTTCTAAAATAGCAACAGTACCAGAACCATCATCGTCTGCACCATTATAAATTTTTCCATTTTTAACACCTTCGTGATCTAAATGAGCAGAAATTACAACAATCTCATCAGGTTTTTCACTTCCTTTAATAAATGCAACAACGTTTTCAGAATCTTTCAACTTCATTCCACGACGATTGTTACTTAAGTATTCAGAAGGAACTTCTTGGAAATAATCATTACCACCTAGAGGAGATGCTATGCCAGTGTTTACATAAAAATCTTTTAAATATTTAACAGCTTTTTTCTGACCAGGTTCTCCTGTGTTACGACCTTCAAATTCATCAGAAGCATAAACAAATAAATGTTTCCCTAAATCTTTTGCTGTAATAGTTTTTGCAAATTTCTCAGCATAATCTATGTTTAAATCGCTATCAGTACTTGCAGTTTCTTTGCTAGCTCCACATGCTACAAGGGCAGCAGTACCTGCGACATAAAGTAATTTTCTCATTAATAATTTAATTAAAGTTTTAGTTTGATTAGTTTATTGATCACATAAATGTTATGTAAAGCCAAATTTAACTTTTCTTTATAATGAACTGTTCTAATGTTTTGTTAAAACTTATCAGTTCTTTTGGGAATAATTTTTCAAAAGCATTTTGATCAATCAGTTCTTTAGATTTTCCGCTATATATTTGTTTTTCAGATAGTAATATGAATTCGTCAGCTAATTGAATGGCTAAGTTTACTTCATGAGTAGAAATAATAATAGTTTTATTTGTGCTTTTAACTAGTTTTTTTAACAAAGAGAATACCTTAAATGTATGATGAATATCTAAATGAGCCGTAGGTTCATCTAAAATAATGATTTCAGTATCCTGAGCCAAAGCTCTTGCAATAAGTACGCGTTGTAATTGTCCGTCACTTAACTCGTGAAATAATTTATCTTTTAAGTGTGTTATTTCTGTTTGTTCTATAGCCCAAAGAATTTTTTTTAAATCGTTTTTAGATAATTTATCTATCCAATTTGTATAAGGTTGTCGACCTAGTGCTATTAGTTCAAAAACTGTTAATTGACTTTGTGGTAAACGTTCAGTCAAAACTAAACTTAAAGAGGTTGCTAGTTCCTGATAAGAGTAGCTGAGAATGTTTTTCTGATTAATTTCAATAGAACCATTTAATGGTTTTTGTACTTTAGAAAGTGTGCGTAGTAAAGTAGATTTACCAATTCCATTTTTACCCAATAAAGCAATAAATTTTCCTTTTTCTACAGATAAATTTATGTTTGATGCAATAGTAGTTTGCTTCTTTTTAGTTTGATAACCAATGGAAAGATTTTCGGTTTTAAGAACGATATGTTTTTTTTGATTGGTCAATTTTATACGTATATTTTCTTTTTTCTAATTAAAAGCCAAATTACAATAGGGGCTCCAAACAAAGAAGTGATAGCATTGATGGGTAAAGTAAATTCACTTGTAGGTAATTGAGCTATAGAGTCGCAAATTAGTAATATAATAGCTCCAATTAATGCTGAAGCTGGCAATAATGTTTTATGATTGGAAGTTGAAAAAAACATTTTTGCTATATGGGGTACAGCTAATCCAATAAAAGCTATAGGGCCAGAAAAAGCTGTAATAACTCCAGTTAATAGGCTTGTAATAAGTAAAATAATAGTTCTACTTCTTTTAATATTTATACCTAAGCTTTTAGCATAGTTTTCACCAAGTAAAAAACTATTTAGAGGTTTAATAACGGTAAATGTTCCTAAAATACCAATTCCATAAATTATACTAAAAACAGTAAGTTCGGTCCAGGTTAAATTTCCTAAACTTCCAAAACTCCAAAACATGTATTGTTGTATTTGTTCAGCTTCACTAAAATAAGATAGTACACTTATAACTGCTGAAGTTAAGGAGCCAAACATTAACCCAATTATAAGGATAGACATTGTATTTCGAACTCTATTGGCTGCGATAATAACTAAACTTAAAATTAAGAAAGATCCTAAGCTAGCAGCAACTGCAGTTCCCCAACTAGAAAAAGCAAGTACTGTAAGTAAATTACCAAATAAACCAGCACCTAAAATGAGTAGTGCAACCCCCAAACTAGCACCTGAAGAAATACCTAAAACAAAAGGCCCTGCTAAAGGATTTCTGAATAGAGTTTGCATTAATAGTCCACAAATAGATAATCCAGAACCAACCATTATTGCTGTAATAGCCTTAGGTAATCTAAAATTTAAAATGATAGTTTGCCAGCTATCTTTAGAGGCATTACCACCAGTTAATGAATTAAAAATATCTTTAAAAGGAATAGAAACAGAGCCTAAACTAATGTTTAAAAACAAAAAGAAGATGAGTAAAACAAATAGCAGTATAAAATATTGTGTATATGTTTTTTTACTCTTTATCATTTCTTTAAAAAATCAACAAGTTTTTGAATAGCTAAACCTCTATGACTGATTTTATTTTTCTCTTCAGAAGTCATTTGAGCAAAAGATAATTCATATCCTTCTGGTTGAAAAATTGGATCGTAACCAAAACCTTTTTCGCCTTGTTTTTGGGTTAAAATTTCTCCTTTACATATACCGTTAAATAAAAATTGCTCTCCATTTAAGTTTAAACAAATAGAAGTTCTGAATTGAGCTAATCTGTTGTTTTTACCGTCTAATTCAGTTAATAATTTTTGCATGTTATTTTCTGCATTAGCAGGTATACCAGAATAACGAGCAGAATATACACCTGGGGCTCCATTAAGGCTTTCAACTTCTAAACCAGTATCATCAGCAAAACAATTGAGCTTAAATTTTTGTGTAATATAATTAGCTTTTATAATTGCGTTTCCTTCTAAAGTAGTTGCAGTTTCTTCAATTTCATCAAAACAATTAATGTCTTTTAAAGAAAGTAACTCAATAGAATTTGGAAGCATTTTTTGTACTTCGGCTAGTTTATTTAAATTGTTTGTAGCGAAAACAAGTTTCATTTATTACGTATTTGTGTTAACAAATGTATCATTTTTTATCATCTTTGTAATTAATATTTGTAGTTTTTATAAAAATAGAGAAAAGGCTAGAGGTATTGTAAATAAAGGAAAGTCGTATAAATGTCGGGTCAAAATCAATTAAAAAGTTTCACCAAAAAGAAAATCAAAAGTAACATTGTATGAGAAATGAAAATTTACTTACCATGAAACAGCCAGAATTAGGAAAAAAGATTTTAGAGTTAAGAAAACAAAAAGGACTTACTCAAGAAGAACTAGTAGAAAAATGTAATATTAATGTACGAACTATTCAAAGAATAGAAGCAGGTGAAACAACTCCAAGGAGTTTTACAATAAAAACAATATTACAAGCATTAGATGCAGATATAAACAGTTTTAAAAAAGAAACTGAATTAACTTCCCAAGATCGAAAAGTATTGAATTTAGCTTGGGTATTTGGAATAGTATATTTTGTTTTTGGTTTTATAGAAACTATAGCTGATATATATCAATTTACAGAAGATACATCAACCTCAAATAAAGTAGTATACACTGCTGTTAAAGTAATTTCTTCTGCGGCTTTCGTAGTTTTCTTTACAGGATTTTTAAGAATAGCAAAAATGTATACTTATAAGTTATTAGAAATAGTAGTTTATGTTATGATGATTGCTTACGTAGTTTCAGAAATACACGATATATTCCTAATTAATTCATCTAATGAGACGATAGTTATAATAGGAATAGTAGAATTTATTGTTTTCGGAGCTATCCAGATTATTTTTGGATTAAGTTTATTAAGATTAAAAGATAAACTAGGAAGTTTCATTCAGGTAAATGCGATTATGGAAATAATAACAGGAGTTTGCTTAGCTACTATTGTTTTAGCTTCATTGGGGGCAGTTTTTTTAATTCCTACCACCATAATAGAAATAATTGTACTGTATAAATTAGCAAAAAAGTAGTTGTTGATTTAAAATTAAAGAATAAAAAAAGCGAAACTTGTTTTAAACAGGTTTCGCTTTTTTATGTTATTAAGAGTTGTTTAACCTTTTAATTTGTTTAACTCTGCTTTTTTAGCTTCTATTTCACTTTGAATTTTGCTTAAACGCTTTTCAATTTTGATAATAATAGATTCTTTACGAGAAATACTTTCTTTAGAAGTTGAAGGATCATTTTTGGCAGCTTCTAATTTTGCTTTCATTTTAGCTAAACCTTCTTTGCTACTACTTAAAATTTCTTCATTAATACTAATATCATCCTCTAAATCACTTATTAAAGTACTTTTTTCTTTAATAATAGATTTTTCTTCAGCTTTAATTTGATTGTCTAATTCTTTTAATTTCTCAGCTTGTAAACGTAATGCTTCTTGTTCTTTTAAATAAGCCATTTCTTTAGCCTTGCGTTCTTCTTCAAGCTTTTTACGGGCAGCTTCAAGTTGTTGTTTACGACTGGCTAAATCATTTTGACTATTATTAGCAGCTACTGAGTTTTTTGCTTCTTGGTTGGCTTGTCCTTTTTTAGAAGCATTTTTCTTAAGTTTTCTATCAAGTTTTCTGTTTAAAGAAGCTAAACCTTTTTTCTGACTTTCTATTTGAGCGTTTAACTTACTTAACCTCATTTGCATGTTTGCAACAATTCTTTCTTTTCTGTTAACATCTCTCTTTGTTGCTCTCTTACTTTTTTTGAAATCTTCTAAGTTAGCTTTTACACGTTTTAAAGCTTTAACACCACTAACTAAAATCTCTTCATTAGCACTAATTTGATTTTCTTTGTTTTTTATCTCAGTTTTTAGTTTTTTGATATCGTTTTGAGCAGAAATTTGCTGTAAACTAAAAAAATTCACAAAAAGGATAAAGGTTACTAAAAATTTTAAATTTTTCATTCTAATTATTTGTTGTAATTTTCTAGATATTTTTCAAGGGGCGACAAAATTATACTTTTTTTTACAATACCAAACACTTTATTAATGAATATATTAACCTTTTTTTGAAAGTTTTAAATCAAGATAAATAACTGTATTGGAGAATGTAAAATTATATTATTCATGATGATAAGGTTCATTTTTTAAAATAGTAAAACCACGATAAATTTGTTCAACTATAAATAAACGAATCATTTGATGAGAAAATGTCATTTTAGATAGCGATATTTTTCCTTGAGCTTTTTGATAAACAGCCTCAGAAAAACCATAAGGTCCACCAATTACAAGTACTATTTGTTTAATTCCTGAATTCATTTTCTTTTGGAGAAATTGTGAGAATTCAATAGAGGTAAAATGCTTTCCTTTATCATCAAGTAAAATAAGTTGATCCGTATTTTGAAGTTTCCCTAAAACTAACTGACCTTCCTTTTCTTTTTGCTGAGCTTCACTCAAGTTTTTAACATTTTTGATATCAGGGATAATTTCCAATTCAAATTTAACGTAATGTTTTAACCTTTTTTGATATTCATCAATAAGTTGAATTAGATTTTTATTATCGGTTTTACCAATAGCAAGTAATTTTATTTTCATTATTAATTGTTTCTAAAGACAAAATTAAATCAAAAAAAGACATTTTTTTATACTGATAAAAAACTTTTTTTAAATATCTTTATAATAGCTAATTGTTTGTTTATTAAAAAGTTAAAGAAAAAATGAAAGTACGTTTATTAAAAAAAACGTTACTTGTTTTGTCGATTTTATTCGTCACTTCATGTAACGAAGAAAGCCTAGTTGAAGAAAATAAAAGTTTAAAAGAATCCCCCGAAAAAATAGATTACTATAAGGATTGGATGAAAAACTTAGGAGATTATGATTTAGAAAAAATTATTGATGAAGAAGAAAAAAAGATGCTAAGTCGTAGTAGTACAGTACCAAAATCAGCAAAAAGAACTTCCGAAAAACCAATATTAGTACATTATATGCCTTGGTTTAGATCTTTAGATGTAGATGGAGTCTGGGGTCAACACTGGACTATGACCAATAAGAACCCAGATATTATTAATTCAGAAGGAGAAAGAGAAATAGCTTCACATTATTATCCGTTGATAGGACCATATTCTACAAAAGATAAAGACTTACAACAGTATCATTTATTATTAATGAAATTGGCAGGAGTTGATGGAGTAATTTTTGATTGGTATGGAAAAAGAGATGTATTAGATTTTGAAGAAATAAAACAAGGAATGGAAAGTTTTGTTTCGGAATTGGACAAAACTAATTTAGATTTTGCAGTGATGTACGAAGATAGAGTAGTGAGAGAACAAGCTAGGAGCTTAACACAATTGCAAATTAACCAAGCGATAGGAGACTTAAGATACATTGAGGATACATATTTATCCAAAGAAAATTATGTTCATATAGAGAATAATCCATTGTTAATGATTTTTGGACCTAGTTATATTGACGATCCTGTAGACTGGACCACTATTTTAAATTCAATAAATACTAATATGAGTTTGTTGTCATTATGGAATGCAACAAATACATTGGGTAGTGCTAACACATCTGGAGAATATGCATGGATCGATAGAAATCATTTAACTACATTATCAGGTTATTATTTGAATAATGTTGATTTTAATAGGGAAATTGTTGGAGGAGTAGCTTATCCAAGATTTGATGATTTTTATATAGAAGGAGGGTGGAAATCGCCAACAGATGATGATTGGAGCATAGATGGAAGAGGAATTGATGTGTTTAAAGAATCGTTTGACGAATCATTAAGACATCCTGTTGATTTTATTCAAATAGCTACATGGAATGATTTTGGAGAAGGAACACAAATAGAACCAACCAAAGAGCATGGTTTTTCTCATTTAGAATCATTACAAGAGTATACTCAGACGACATACAAAAAAGGAGATTTAAGAATACCATACTATATCTATAAATTAAGAAAACAGCATTCTAATAATTATATGGTAAAGTTTTTAATGGATGTGGCTCATTGGTATGCAATGAATAATAGACTGAAAAAAGCAAAGCGTTTAATATGTATTACCATCCATTATTTTGGAGGTAATTTTTCGTAATAATATTACACTTTGAACTTTTTATATAGTATTGCCTAATTCTTGATGAAAATAGTATTTTTACATCAAGAATTAGAGTACTATGATTTCAAAAGAACAATTTAATAAAGAGTTAGATTTAATTATAAAGAATGCAATAAGAGAAGATATAGGAGATGGTGATCATACTTCATTATCTTGTATACCATCTGATGCAACTGGAAAAGCAAAATTACTAGTAAAAGACAAAGGAATAATAGCAGGAGTAGAGTTTGCTAAAAAGGTTTTTAGTTATGTAGACGCAACCTTAGAGGTAGAAACATTAATCAATGATGGTGATGAAGTTGAATATGGAGACATTGTTTTTTATGTTTCAGGAAAATCACAATCTATTTTAATGGCAGAACGTTTAGTTTTAAATGCTATGCAACGTATGAGTGCTATTGCAACAAAAACTAAATTTTTTGCTAACTTATTAGAAGGAACAAAAACCAAAGTATTAGATACTCGTAAAACTACTCCAGGTATACGTGCATTGGAAAAATGGGCGGTAAAAATAGGTGGGGGAGAAAATCACCGATTTGCTTTATACGATATGGTTATGATTAAAGATAATCATATAGATTTTGCAGGGGGAATAACTCAAGCAATTACCAAAACTCAAAAGTACTTAGCGGAGAAAGATTTAGATATTAAAATTATAGTTGAAGCCCGTAGTTTGGAAGAAATTGAAGAAATTTTATCAAATGAAGGCGTGTACAGAATTTTAATAGATAACTTTAATTATGAAGATACACGTAAAGCTGTAGCGCTAATTGGTGATACATGTTTAACGGAATCTTCTGGTGGAATCAATGAAAAAACAATCAGGGAATATGCAGAATGTGGAGTTAATTTCATTTCATCAGGAGCTTTAACGCACTCTGTTTATAATTTAGATTTAAGCTTAAAAGCTGTAGATTAACAAATTGAATAAAGTACAAGAAACCTTGTAAATAGGTTTCAATAGTGTTAAAAGATTAAAAACTCAAGGATGTAATTATAAATTATGCTTGAGTTTTAATATGTTTGCTAAATATTATTAATATAAAATTCCCTTATCTCCAATGAAGAAAAAATTACGTATATTTTTTACATGTTTATTAATGTTTAGTTCCTGTTTTCAATTAATGAGTCAAAAAATTGATGTAGGAAGTAAAGCTGTTGATTTTACAGGATATGATGTGAAATCAAAAAAACGAATTAAATTATCTCAGTATAAGAATAAGAAGAATGTATTGTTAAACTTTACAGCTACATATTGTGGTCCTTGTTGGAAAACATATCCACATATGGATAAACTACAACAAAAATATCCTTCAGATTTAAAAGTAATTTCTGTGCACGGAGATGAAAAAAAGGATACTTGGTATAAAATTGCAAAACGTTTAAAAATAGATTTTAAGAGTGCAACGATTTGGAATGTTGACGAAAAAGAAAAAATAAAGAAGATTTACGATATAGACCAATACCCAGTTTTCTTTTTAATTGATAAAAAAGGAATTATTGTTGACAGATGGGTTGGTAATAAGAAAAAGTATATGGATTATTCAGTTAAATATTTAATTGAACCATAGTTTAATATTTTAGTAAAATCCTGTTTTGTAAAACTTTTTACAAATTAATAAATAGTTCAGTTTAACTTAAAATAAGTAAAATGAAAAAACATATAGTCATTGTTGCTGCGCTTACTTTTATGGTAAGTTGTAATACCAAAGAAACCAAAAAGGAAACTAAAGAAAATACTGATATGAGTGTGACTACAACAGATAATCCTTTGTTAGTAAAAAGTACATTAGATTATGGAGCACCAGATTTTACTAAAATAAAAGACGAGCATTTTATGCCTGCTATTTTAGAAGGTATGAAAGTGCAAAATGAAGAAATAGCTAAAATTGTTGAGAATAAAGAAGCTCCTACTTTTGAAAATACAATACTAGCTTTAGAAGAAAGTAGTAAAACATTAGATAATGTAACAGCAGTTTTTTATGCATTGGCAGGAGCTAATACAAACGATACAATTAAAGGTATTCAAAAAGAATTAGCACCGAAGTTTTCTAAACACAATGATGATATTTTATTAAATACAGAACTATTTGCTAAAATAAAAACAGTTTATAATGCATTAGATACTTTAAATTTAGATGAAGAATCTAAGCATTTAGTAAAAGAATATTACAAGAATTTTGTAAAAGCTGGAGCAAATTTATCAGAAGATAAAAAAGAAAAGTTAAAAGAGATTAATTCTGAAATAGCGAGTTTATCAAACGATTTTGGTAAAAAGTTATTAGATGCGAGTAAAAAAGGAGGAGTTGTAGTTGAAGATAAGGGGAAATTAAAAGGACTTTCAGAAGAAAAAATTAAATCCATAGAAAAAGATGGTAAATATGAAATCCAGTTAATTAATACAACACAACAACCATCATTACAAGCATTAGAGAATAGAGAAGTTCGTAAAGATTTATTTGAAAAATCAATTCACAGAACAGATGCTGGAGAATATAACACTAGCGATCTAGTAAAGAAAATGGTGTCTTTAAGAGCTGAAAAAGCTAAGATTTTAGGTTTTGATAATTATGCAAGTTGGAGCTTACAAGGAACAATGGCATCTACACCAGCTAAGGTTTTTGAAATGTTTAATGGATTAATTCCAGGATCATTAGAAAAAGTAGCTTCAGAAGTAAAAGAAATACAAGCAGAAATAAACAAAGAAGGAGGAGATTTTAAATTAACACCATACGATTGGAATCACTATGCAGAAAAGGTTCGTAAATCGAAGTATAATTTAAATGAAGAAGAAGTAAAGCCTTATTTCGAAGTAACAAATGTTTTAGAAAAAGGTGTTTTCTATGCTGCAACAAAGTTATATGGAATTACTTTTAAAAAGCGTACAGACATTCCAATATATCATCCAGATGTTGTAGTATATGAAATCTTCGAAGAGGATGGAAGTCCATTAGGGTTATATTATGGAGACTTCTTTGCAAGAGATAGTAAAAGAGGAGGAGCATGGATGAGTGCTTTTGTAAAGCAATCAAAACTAAGAGGACAAAAACCAGTAATTTACAATGTATGTAACTCACCAAAACCAGCAGAAGGAGAACCTGCTTTAATAAGTTTTGATGAAGTAGAAACAATGTTTCATGAGTTTGGACATGCGTTACATGGATTATTTGGAAATCAACAATATGCTTCAATTTCAGGAACAAGTACTTCGAGAGATTTTGTAGAGTTCCCATCACAGTTTAATGAAAATTGGGCAACACATCCAGAAGTATTAAACAATTACGCAGTACATTATAAAACAGGTGAAGTAATCCCTGCATCATTATTAAAAAAGATAAAAGATGCAGGAACGTTTAATCAAGGATATTCAATTATTGAAAACTTATGTTCTTCTAATTTAGATATGCAATGGCATACAATTTCAGTAGATGATAAAATAGAAGACGTAGCAAAATTTGAAGAAGAAGCATTAAGTAAAATGAAATTAAAAGTATCTGAGGTTCCACCAAGATACCGTTCAACATATTTTGCACATATATTTAGTGGAGGATATGCAGCAGGTTACTATTCATACTTATGGACAGAAATGTTAAGTCACGATGCATACGATTGGTTTAAAAACAATGGATTGTTAACACGTGAAAATGGACAAAAGTTCAGAGAACAAATCTTGTCAAAAGGAAATACAATGGATTATGCAGAAATGTATAAGACTTTTGCAGGAAGAGATCCAAAAGCAGCTCCGATGTTAAAAGCAAGAGGATTAAAATAAATGAACGATTATTTCGATAGCGAAACGTTTTCTAAAATTGATTTTAGTACAACCAAAATCAAAAAAGGAGAATATGACAATTGTACGTTTGAAAATTGTAACTTTGAAGGTATACATGCGTCTAATATTCAATTCTTAGAATGCGAGTTTATCGATTGTAATTTTAGCAATACTATTATAAAAGGCACTTCTCTAAAAGAAGTGTCTTTTGTGAATTGTAAAATGATTGGAGTAAAGTTTAATGAATGTGATCCATTTTTATTAGAGTTTAGTTTTAAAAATTGCCAGTTAAACTTTTCGTCATTTTATCAGTTAAAAGTTCCTAAAACAAAATTTATAAATTGTAATTTACAAGAGGTAGATTTTACAGAAGGAGATTTACATCAGTCTACTTTTGAAAATTGCGATTTAAAAGGAACAATTTTTGAAAAAACAGTTATAGAAAAAGCAGATTTTAGGTCAGCAAAAAACTTTTCAATCGATCCAGAAAACAATCGATTAAAAGGAGCAAAATTTTCATTAGAAAACAGTGTTGGTCTATTACGGAAGTATAATATAGTTATTGAATGACTAAATTAATTGAAGATAAGTTAAAGAAAGTACCAGTATTAAATTTATTGGTGGCCTTTGGGAAAAAAATAAAAATTCCCGGCCTAGAAGGAATGTCCTTATACGACGTATTAGAAATGTACATAATAGGTATTGTAAAAGGAGCTTTGACAACAAGAGCAGGAGGAGTTGCTTTTAGTTTTTTTATGGCAATATTTCCATTTATGCTATTCATACTATCTCTTATACCTTACATTCCAATAGATGGTTTTCAAGACAATCTTTTTAGTTTAATTCAAGAAATGTTACCACCCAAAACATTTGATGCTGTAGCAATTGTATTAAAAGATATTGTAAATAATCAGTATAGTGGATTATTATCTTTTGGTTTTTTAGCTTCTATTTTTCTAATGACCAATGGTGTAAATGCCATTTTTGGAGGTTTTGAATATTCGTATCATGTAAAAGAAATGAGAAGTGTATTTAGAGCATATTTCATTTCATTAGGAGTTTCATTATTAATGTCACTTTTCTTAATTGTAACTGTAGTTTTAATTATTTTTTATCAATTAGCATTAGCAAGAATAGACCAAGCAGGTTGGTTAAACACAGCAGATTTGAACTTATTTTACTGGGGACGAGGATTACTATTCTTATTAATGATTTTTACCATTGTATCCTTATTATTTAGATTTGGTACTAAACAAGGAAAGGAAGTAAAATTCTTTTCACCAGGAGCAATATTAACTACTATATTATCATTATTCACATTCTACTTATTTGGAATATATGTAGTAAAATTTGCAACTTATAACAAATTATATGGATCGATAGGAACATTATTGGTCTTAATGTTGTTTGTTTGGTTAAATGCTATTATACTACTTTTAGGCTTTGAATTGAACGCTTCTATTTATCGATTAAAACGAAGAAATAAAACTTCATAATTATCCTATAAATTCAGATATTTGCGCTTGCAGAAGAACAAGGTAGTTTTTCTGTTAACAAGTAATATCTAAATTTAGAATTCATAATTCATATGAAACCAAGTATACCAAAAGGAACAAGAGATTTTTCATCAAGTGAAGTAGCCAAAAGAAATTATATTTTTAATATAATAAGACATTCGTTTGAAAACTTTGGATTTCAACCAATTGAAACACCAAGTTTTGAAAACTCTTCAACTTTAATGGGAAAGTATGGAGAAGAAGGAGATCGATTAATTTTTAAGATCTTAAATTCTGGTGATTATTTAAAAAAGGCTGATGAAACTTTGTTAGCAGATAAGAATAGTAAAAAGTTAACATCACAAATTTCAGAAAAAGCACTTCGTTACGATTTAACTGTGCCATTTGCACGTTATGTAGTACAGCACCAAAACGATATTACTTTTCCGTTTAAACGCTATCAAATACAACCAGTTTGGAGAGCAGATCGTCCACAAAAAGGACGTTTTAGAGAGTTTTATCAATGTGATGCCGATGTGGTTGGAAGTAAATCCTTAGTACAAGAAGTAGAGTTTGTACAATTATACGATACTGTTTTTAGTAAGTTAGGATTGCTAGGAACGACTATCAAAATCAATAATAGAAAAATATTATCAGGTATTGCAGAAGTAATTGGAGCATCTGATAAATTAATAGATTTTACAGTAGCTTTAGATAAGTTAGATAAAATAGGAAAAGAAGGAGTTGTTAAAGAAATGCTTGAAAAAGGAATTTCTGAAGCAGCTATTGAAAAAGTAGATCCATTATTTAATTTTTCAGGTACTAATCAAGATAAGTTAGCATCATTAGAAGAGATGTTAAAAGACTCTGAAGAAGGAATTCAAGGAGTAAATGACTTACGTACAGTAGTAAATATGATTGAAGAGTTAGGGTTAACATCAGCTACTTTGGAGTTGGATGTAACACTAGCACGTGGATTGAATTACTATACAGGAGCTATTTATGAAGTAGCAGCACCAAAAGGTGTCAAAATGGGATCTATCGGTGGTGGAGGTCGTTATGACGACTTGACAGGAATTTTTGGACTAAAAGATGTAAGTGGAGTTGGAATTTCTTTTGGGTTAGATCGTATCTATCTAGTTATGGAAGAACTGAATTTATTTGAGGCAGTAGAATTACCTAAGCCAAAAGTATTATTCATAAATTTTGATGAAAGTCAGAGTTTATCTAAGATTAAAGCGATTAAGGAGTTAAGAAATAACAACATAAAATCTGAATTATATCCAGATGTAGCTGGAAGTATTAAACAACAAAAGAAACAATGGAAGTATGCTACGAATAGAGAAATTGATTTTGTAGTAACAGATATAGAAAACGGTACACTTGTTGTTAAAAATATGAAGGCAGGAGAACAATTTAATTGTACTGTCAACGAATTGATTAACAAACTACAGTAAATTAACAACATTATATTGTAAATTTGCGCCTTAATAACAGAAAGAAATGTTTGAAGTGAATAACAACAAAATGAATGACGAAAGAATAGATGAGATCGGGGAGAACCACGTAGGTACCTCAGCTCAAACTCCATTAAGAGCAGACGCTTTTGATATTTCGGATAAAGAAAAAATAGAAAAAATACAGGAAAGTGTTAAAGATATTCTAGAAACTTTAGGAATGGATTTAACAGATGATAGTATGCAAGGAACTCCTAAAAGAGTAGCTAAAGCTTTTGTCAATGAATTATTCATGGGGTTAAACCCAAAGAACAAACCTGCTGCATCTACTTTTGATAATACATATAAGTACGGTGAAATGCTAGTAGAAAAAAATATCATTGTATATTCTACTTGTGAGCACCACTTATTGCCAATTATAGGAAGAGCACATGTGGCTTATATTTCAAAAGGAAAAGTTATTGGTTTATCTAAAATGAACCGTATTGTTGAGTATTATGCTAAACGTCCACAAGTACAAGAACGTTTAACAATGCAAGTAGTGCAGGCAATGCAAGAAGCTTTAGGAACAGATGATGTTGCTTGTGTTATTGATGCAAAACATTTATGTGTAAATTCTAGAGGAATTAAAGATATAGAAAGTAGTACAGTAACAGCTGAGTTTGGTGGAGCATTTAAAAACAAAGAAACTAAACGTGAGTTCTTAGACTATATAAAATTGAATACTGACTTCCAATAGTAAAAAAGTCTTTACAAATATTTAAAAAACTCTCAACTTTTAAAGTTGAGAGTTTTTTGTTTTAGTATAGTTTGATAATAGCTTAATATAAAAGGAAAGTAGGCATAATAAAATCCTTTTAGCCTCATTTATAAATTAACAGCTATTTACAATAAATTAAAGTTTACTTTCTTCACTTAACAATTCTATTACGCTAAAATAGCTTTCTCTAAAAGTTTTCTTAATATTAAAAAGTTTACAAATAGTAAAATTATATGGTGATTTGTAGTGATTAAATTTAACTATTGTAAAACTAAACAAAATGAATTATTTAAAACTTTTATTAAGTACAATACTTGTTCTTTTTATAAGTACTGCTGTTTTAGCACAAAAATCTACCATTACTGGGGTAGTTAGCGATGGAAGTTATCCACTTCCAGGAGCTAGTGTTGTAGTTGTAGGAACTACAAAAGGAGTAAATACAGATATTGATGGAAACTTTGTCTTGAGTAAAGTCGATATTGGAGAAATCGAATTGGAAATATCATATATAGGTTTTCAAACAAAAAAAGTAAAAGTATCCTTAGAGGAAGGAGTTCAAAAAAATATAGGAGTTGTAGCATTAATTTCTTCTTCACAAGAATTAGATGAAGTAATTATTAGTGGTGGTACACGAAGAAATAGCGAAGCTAAAGCATTAAGTATTCAAAAGAAATCGATGAGTATTATGAATGTTATTGCAGCTGATGGTATAGGTAAATTACCAGATCGTAATGCTGCAGAAACTGTACAACGTATTCAAGGATTATCTATAGAAAGAGATCAAGGTGAAGGACGTTTTGTATCGGTAAGAGGATTGCCACCATTTTGGACATCTACCACTATTAACGGAAATAGAATTCCAACTGCTGAAGAAGAAACTACTTCAAGAGCTACAGCATTCGATTTTTTTCCTTCAGAATTAATATCATATGTGCAAGCTGCAAAAGCATTTACTCCCGATATGGAAGCAGATGGAATTGGAGGAGGAGTAAATTTTATAACGCAAACGGCTCCTACTAAACAAATTTTAAGTATAAACGTTGGAGGAGGTTATAACGATAAATCTGGAAAACCAATTTATAACGCGTCGTTAACTTATGGTAATAAAAGTAAGGATGGAAAGTTTGGTTTTATTATCAATGGATCTTATTGGAATAGAAACTGGGGAACAGATAATTTTGAAGCTCGTAGAAAAGGGGATGAAGGAGTGTTTAGAATGGAGTTAAGAGACTATAATGGTGTAAGAATAACAACAGGTTTAAATGGAGCTATGGAATATAATTTTACACCAGATCATAAAATGTACTTTAGAGGGGTTTATGGTACGTTATCAGATACAGAAACACATTACAAGCATAGAGTTCGTTTTGATAAATTCGATTCAAGTACCAATACAGCTAGAGTAGAATTACAAAATATTTATAATGAACTTATTACAGAAATGTTTGGTGGAGAGCTAGGAGGAAAGCATTCATTAACAAATGGTAAGCTTGATTGGAGTATTGCTTCTTATTCAAATGAATTTAGATATGGAAACATTCCTACAGCAAAAGATAAAAGTTATTATGTAGTTAAGTTTAAACAAGATGGTATTGGTATAAAACCAACATACTTAGATAATAGACCAACAGCCAATGGAGGAGCAGGAGATGATAGAGCATATTGGAAAGCAGATGGAGGTTTGTTAGACTATAATGATACAGACGCCTTATTTGGTTTCTTTAGTGACCCAAATTTTAAAATGGATGCAACACAAATGTCTTTTTCTGATTTAGAGTTATATAAAATTTCAATTAAAGAGCGAGATAATATTGTAGCTGCCTTAAATTATGAACATACTGTAAACGATAATTTTAAAATTAAAGTAGGAACAAAGTTTAGAGATAAAGATCGTAGAGCAACATTTGAAGATTTGTATTATGGATGGTCAGGAGCAGGAGCTACCCCAGTTTTATCAGATTATTCACAGTATTTAATGAATCAACCAGGGAAGGCAGATTTCTTAAAAGAAATGGGGTCTAATATTCAATCAACATTTAGTCCAGTGTTATCTCAAGCTGGAATGAAAAACTTTTGGATAACAAACCAAGCTAATTTATCAGTTTTACCGGGAGATTCATCAGCCTTACAATTTAATAGTGGTTTAGGTAGAAACTTCAATGTAGATGAAACTCATTTATCATTCTATGGTATGGGAACTTTAAAAGCGTCTGAACAATGGACTATTTTAGGAGGTTTAAGAGCTACAAAAACAGAAACAAAAGTAGATGGGTATGTTGTTGAAAACAATGTTTTAACCAAAGCCATGAATACGAAAAGTTATTGGGCAGTATTACCAATGTTACATATTAAATATTCTCCAAAAAAGGATATGAATATTCGTTTTGCAGCTACAAGAAGTTTTTCAAGGCCAAATTTTGGAGACATTTCACCATCTGGAACTTTTATTTCTTTCGACAATGAATTTAAAGGAGGGAATCCAAACTTAAATCCAACATTTTCATGGAATTTCGATTTGTTAGGAGAGTATTATTTTAAAAATGTAGGAGTAATCAATGCAGGTTTTTTCTATAAATCAATAAAAGATCCAGTATTTAATGATACTTATCAAGGAACTTATAATGGACAAGCGGGAGTGGAATTTAGTACACCAACAAACGGTGCTGACGCTTGGATTGCAGGTATGGAATTAGGAATAAATAAGCGTTTTGATTTCTTACCAGGTTTCTTAAAATACTTTGGAACACAAGTAAATGTAACATTTATGGATTCTGAGATGACAAAGCCAAGTGGTAGAAAAGTATCTACTCCATACCAAGCAGGAACTTTATTTAATGCTCAATTGTTCTTTGAAAAAGGAGGTTTTAATACAAGATTAGCATTCAATCATAAAGGAAGCTATGCTATTGGATTTGGAGAAAGAGATATCGATGATGTGTATTATGGAACTTACAATACCTTAGATTTTTCTGCATCGTATCAAATAGGGAAAAATTGGACTATTTATACTGATGTAAATAACATTTTAAACAATCCTCTAATTTATCACTATGGGAAAACAGAGGATCGTCCTAAACAAGTAGAATACTACGGTATTAAAGGAAATATTGGTGTGAAGTTTAGTCTATAAGCTATGAGTGAAGATTTGAATTAAATGCAAAAACAAAGCTCTCAAATACTTGAGAGCTTGTTCTGTAAAATAAAAAAATATGCGTTTACGATTTTTATTACAAGCCTCCATAGCCGCATTCGGGACTTATTTCTGTATGTATGCATTTAGGAAACCATTTACGGTAGCAACATTTGCTAACGAATCATTCATAGGAATAGATTATAAAATATTACTCATAATAGCTCAAGTAATAGGGTATACACTATCTAAGTTTATAGGAATTAAAATAATTGCTGAGATGAAAAGCTCAAAAAGAATATTGTTTTTAATAGGTTTTATTCTTTTTGCTGAATTAGCTCTTTTAGGTTTTGCTACAGTTCCTGCTCCTTATAATATAGTATGTTTATTTTTTAATGGACTTCCTTTAGGGATGATTTGGGGAATAGTATTTTCCTATTTAGAAGGAAGAAAAGCTACCGAGTTATTGGGAGTTATTTTATCATCAAGCTTTATCGTGTCTTCAGGCGCTGTAAAATCTGTAGGTAAAATAGTTTTAGATATATTTCACTTTAATGAGTATTGGATGCCTTTTATAACAGGAGGATTTTTTATAATTCCATTAATCTTTTTTGCTTGGTTATTAGAAAGATTACCCGAACCAACAAAAGAAGATAAATTACTTAGAACAGTAAGAAAACCATTAGATAAAACTGAAAGAAAGAGGTTATTTAGAAAGTTTGCAATTCCATTAATTCTTATAGTTCTTTTCTTTATGCTATTGACATCTATTAGAGATTTTAGAGACAATTTTGCTAGAGAAATTTGGGATGCATTAGGGTATGAAGACGCGTCAATTTATAGCATATCAGAAATACCAATAGCAATAACAGTACTAATAGTTTTAGGTTTTATAGGGAGTGTAACTAAAAACTTTAAAGCTTTTATGTATTATCATTATGTATTGATGATTGGCTGTATTTCAATTATTATTTCAACTTTATTATTTCAGCAGTCATTAATTTCTCCCTTAGTATGGATGACGATTTCAGGATTAGGTTTGTATAGTTGCTATGTACCATTCAATGGAATTTTCTTTGATAGAATGATAGCAACTTTTAAAATTAAAGGAAACGTAGGGTTTTTAATATATATAGCAGATGCATTCGGTTATTTGGGGAGTATACTCATTTTACTATATAAAAACTTTGGAAAAGGTGATATTTCTTGGCTAAGCTTTTTTATAACAGCTTTATACTTTTTAGCATTTATAGGACTAATAATAACTACTTATTGTTTTCAATTTTTTAGAAAAAAATATAAAAAACCAATACAAATACAAGAATTAATTTATGAACAACAAATATGATTTAATTGTAGTAGGAGGTGGAGTTTTAGGAACTTTCCACGCATATCATGCAGCAAAAAAAGGACTATCGGTAATAATTTTAGAAAAAGATGCCAAACCGAATGGAGCTACAGTACGTAATTTTGGACAAGTAGTTCCTTCAGGAATGAATCAGAAATGGCAAAATTTTGGAAGAGAAAGTTTAGCTATTTATAAAGAAATTCAAAAAGAATTTGATATTACCATTAGGCAAAATGGAACAGTATATCTAGCGTCAAATGAAGAAGAGGTTCAGTTGATAGAAGAACTTCATGAAATTAATAAGCAAAATAACTATACATCTGAACTATTTACAAAACAGCAATGTTTAAATAAGTATGACGGTTTGAGAAGTGATTATTGTAAAGCAGGTTTATTTTTTCCTCAAGAAGTAACGGTAGAACCAAGAACAATGATTTTACAATTGCATTCTTTTTTGAAAGAGCAAGGTATTCAAGTTTGTTACAACACCACGGTAATAAATACTGAAGAAATAAATGGAGAAGTACAAGTAACATCTTCAAATGGAGAAGCGTATAAAGCATCGAAAATTTTGATATGTAATGGATCAGATTTTAAAACCTTATACCCTTCAATTTATAATGAAAGTGATTTAGTAGTTTCTAAATTACAAATGATGCAAACAAAACCACAAGGTAATTACAAGTTAAATGGATCTATTTTAACAGGTTTAACTATTAGACGTTATGAAGCTTTTGAAGAATGTCCATCATGGAATCTAATCAAATCGAAAGAAGATCCAAATAGCTTTGAAAAGAAATATGGAGTACACATATTATTTAAGCAAGCTACAGACGGATCTATAATATTAGGCGATTCACATGAATATGCAGATGCAAAGAATATTGATAGTTTAGGTTTCGATTTAAAAGAAGAAATAGACAGTTTTATGCTACAAGAAGCAAAGAAAATTATAGAGCTACCAAACTATGAAATCCAGCATCGTTGGGCAGGATTTTATAGTCAATGTAAAACCAAAGATATTTTTGAATACACTATAGGAGATAATATACATATAGTAACAGGTATAGGAGGAAAAGGTATGACAGGTAGCGCTGGATTTTCAAAAGAAAAAATTAATAAGGTATTTAATTTGGTATATGATAAATAAAGAGATACAAATGGTTGTTTTTGATATGGCAGGAACAACAGTAGATGAACAAAATGTAGTTTATAAAACGTTACATAAAGCGTTAAATGAATATGGAGTTGATGTAGATTTACCTACAGTTTTAAAATTAGGAGCTGGGAAAGAAAAACATCAGGCAATAAAAGATGTATTGAATTTTAGAAAACCAAATCAATTAATAGAATCTGAAACCATTTTTGAAGCTTTCAAAGTCTTACTAAATAAAGCTTATAAAGATTTAGAAGTAAAACCAATAAAAGGAGTACAAAGAGTTTTATTAAACCTTAGAGAAGAAGGTATAAAAGTAGTTTTAAATACAGGGTATAATAGAGAAGTAGCTACTTTATTATTGGAAAAACTACAATGGGATGAAAAGATACATTATGATGCCCTTATAACAGCAAGCGATGTAGTAAAAGGACGTCCTCATCCAGATATGATTTTTAAAGCAATGGAGTTGTTTAATATAACAGATGCTTCTAAAGTTTTAAAGGCAGGTGACTCTGCTATAGATATAGCAGAAGGAAAAAATGCAGGTTGTGGAATAACAATAGGTGTATTGTCTGGAGCACAAACTCAAGAACAACTAGAAGAAGAAAAACCAACCTATATTTTAAATTCGTTAACAGCTATTAATGAAGTTTTTTGATAGTTTAAATAATTGTAAAACATTTGTTTATGAAAATTAAAATAAATGTTAGCTAGATTATTATAAGATTAATATTCATAAAATAGGTTTTCAAAAGTTTACTAATAGTATATATTTAAATAATAAATTAACTAATAGTAAACTTTTTTTTATGAAAACAAATTATTTTTTAAAGCTTTTGGCTTTAACTTTTGCACTAACAATTACAAGTTGTCAGGAAAACGGATTAGAAGAGATAACTTCTAAACAAAAAAAATCGAGTAAAAATGTTGCATCAAAATCATCGCTAAAAAAGAAGGTTTTGGTTGTAGGTTTTGATGGTATTCAGTTTGAGAAAATTTCAGAAACATCAACACCAAACTTAGATAAGCTAAATATTGTGAAAGCTTATGCTGGCGGAATTGATAAAACAGCATCAGAGCAAAAAACAAGTAGTGGACCAGGTTGGACTACTATTTTAACAGGAGTTTGGGTAAACAAACATGGTGTAGCTGATAATAGTACATCAAACAAATCTAAGGTAAAGAGTGTTTTTGAGTTAATTAAAAACTCTAAGCCAAATTTAAAAACAGCAAGTGTAGTTACTTGGGCTCCAATTCATGACTTTTTTAGAGATAAATTAAATTTTATCGATTATCATTCTAAGAGTGGAGGAGATGAAAACAGTGTAATAGGAGCTATTCATGCGATTAAAAATGAAGAATCAGATTTCGTTTTTGTTCATTTAGATGATGTAGATGGAGTAGGGCATTCACTAGGTTTTGGTAATTCATATAACAAAGCAATAATGAAAGCAGATGAGCAATTTGGAAGAATTGTAGCTGAAATTGAAAAAAGAACTGATGAAGATTGGTTAATTATGGTGGTTACCGATCATGGTAGAGGGAGTGGTGGATATAACCATGGAGGACAAACTACTCAAGAGAAAACTATATTTGTAGGAATGAATAAAGTGGGAAATGAAGAGTTTACTTCTTCAGTGTCTACAATTCCAAATAAAAACTATCAAGGAATTTATGGTTATGTAGCTCAAACAGCTATAGTACCATCAGTATTAACCCATTTAGGTATTTCAATTCAAAAAGAATGGCAACTAAACAGTACTTCATTAATTGGTAATGTTGGAGTTAGAAAGGTTATGATGCATAACTTAAATACAATTTATTGGAGTTCTAATTCATCAGGTAATGTTGAAATTTATAAGAATAATTCATTCTTAAGTTCTATTTCAGCGTCACAAGGTTTGTATACAGATTTAAGTTCTGATGGAAGTGTTAATTATACATTAATGTTAAACGGACAAAGTGGTTCGGTAGCTTTAAATAATTCCAAAATTATAGCGGGGTTAGATTGGAATGATATGATAAATAACAGAGCTTATTTTTTTAGAAGCGATAATAAGTATGTGCGTTACAATAAAACACTGGATAAATCAGATAATGGATATCCAAAGGAAACAAATAATAGTTCATGGCCAGGACTTGAAGCGTACAAAGAAGCAATTAGCGCAGCTTTTAAATGGCATAATAATAAAGGGTACTTTTTTTTGAATGATGGTAGATATATACGTTACGATATGAATTCAGATTCAGTAGATTCAGGGTATCCAACTACAATTACAAATGGAAATTGGCCAGGTTTAGAACCATATAAAAATAAAATAATAGCAGCACTAAACTGGAATAATAGTAAGGCATATTTCTTTTTAAATGATGGAACCTATATTAGATATAGTATTAGTAATGATGAAGTTGATTCTGGATATCCAAAACCAATAAATAATAGTACATGGCCAGGTTTAGGAGATTATAAGACTAAAATTACTGCTGCTGTAGATTGGAACTCGACATTTTGTTATTTCTTTTTAGATAATAATACTTACATAAAGTATAGTAAAATAACAGATAGTGCAGTTTCAGGATATCCCAAGCCTGTAAATAACAATACATGGCCAGGTTTAAATAATTAAAAATAAATTTTTAAAATAGGTAGAATTCAAAAGAGTTCTGCCTATTTATTTTCAGAATAAAAGTATAAAACCAGCATGGTGCAATCTTTATCAGATTTGTTGATAGGTACATGAGGATTTCTTCCATCAAAATATAGAGAGTCTCCTTCAGAAACTAATACTTCTTCATTATTTATTAAATAGGTACATTCACCACTAATAATAAATTTAAATTCCCAAGCATCAGTAATAACCTTTTCTCTTTTAGAATTTGGTTTAATGTTTAAAATAACAGCTTCAAAACCTATAGCAGATAAACTTTTACTAAATAAATGATGATAGGTAAAACCTTCTGCTTCTACTTCTTTTTCAATAAGTTGTTGTTGGTCTTTTGAAATGTGAATGTAATTGGCAGTTTGAGAATTTTCAATCCCTCTAAAAAAAGTACTAGCATCAATTTTTAAAGCACTAATTAATTCTAACAAAACAGGTAAAGAAGGAATAGTTCTTCCATTTTCTATTCTTGAAATCAAACCATTAGAAACACCCGCGTTTGAAGCTACTTCACTAATGGTTAATTTTTGTTCTTTTCTGATGGTTTTGATACGTTTACCAATACCTATTAAAAAATTATTCATAGAGTAATTTTGAAAATTAAATGTAAATAAAAACTACGAATATTTAGAGTACTTATTTTAAAAAGTAAAAATTTTACTTCAAGTAAATAAAGCGCTAAATCTTTTCAAGAAACTTATGTGAATAAAATAATTATAATAAAATCAATAAATTAGGTTTAAATAGAAAAAATGGCAGTACCTTTGGCAAAAGTTGTAGGCACTTAAGCAAACAACACATAATTTTTTATAATGAATAAAGGTACTGTAAAATTTTTCAACGAGTCAAAAGGATTTGGATTTATCGTTGAAGAAGGAACAAACAAAGAACATTTTGTACACGTTTCTGGATTAATTGATGAAATCCGTGAAAACGACGAAGTAGAATTCGAATTACAAGAAGGAAGAAAAGGATTAAACGCTGTTAACGTAAGAGTATTATAATATATAGATTACCAGAGTAAACTTTTTAATGAGAAAAGCCTATCATAGTTGATAGGCTTTCTTATTTTTATATTTTAATTGAATCAAATGAAAGACGGAAGAAATAGAAAAGATATAATGATTGGTTTAGAAGTTGAGGTTGTTCAAAAAAATCATCAAAGAACCGGAGAATTAACTGCAGGAATTGTAGGGAGAATATTAACGAAATCGTCAAATCATCCCCATGGAATTAAAGTGCAATTAGAATCAGGAATTGTAGGTAGAGTTAAAAATATAATCGATAATTAAAACTAAACTATTCTTCTTCGTTAATCTGTTTTAGCTTTTTTACACCATCAATTAAAAACCATCCAGCAAATAATATTCTAATAAGTACAAAAATATACTTGTTTTCGGTTCTAAAATTTAAAATAACTCGGTAACTTTCTAAATCTTGAGAAAACTTAAAAAAAGTGTTAACAAGAATAAAAATACCGATAGCTATATATATAATAGGTAATATTTTTTTCATTATTGAATAGGGATTTTAAGTGTATATTCTTTACGGCTTTTGTTGTTAAGTTTTGTTTCTCTTAACCATGGATTTACCAACTTTAAATCTTTATAAGTCACACCACAAGTCTTAGCAAAACTAGCAATATTTGTTATAGCAGTGTCTACTTTAATTTCATAAGTGTCAGGGAAGGTATAAAGATCTTCTTTGTCATATACAAAACCATATTTTTTAGGATTCGACATCACTTCTTTTAAAGCTAAAATTCTAAAAACATATCTACCTGTTTCAGTATTTAAAAGTAAATCGTAATAATCACTTACTTGTTGTTGCTTCATACGTTGCGATATTCTCCCATTTCCAGCATTGTAAGCTGCTGCAGCAAGTGTCCAAGAACCTAATTTTTTCTTAGCCTTTTTTAAATATTCGGCAGCAACTCTTGTCGATTTTTCTAAGTTATAACGCTCATCAACATTTCTGTTAACTTCCAATCCGTATTCACGTCCAGTTGCTGGCATAAAATGCCAATATCCAGCAGCACCTTTAGAAGAAGGGATGTTAATTAAAGCACTTTCGGCAACGCATAAATATTTAAAATCGTCAGGTAAACCATATTCTTTAAGTAAAGG
Source organism: Tenacibaculum sp. Cn5-46 (assembly GCF_022347705.1). Classification (NCBI taxonomy): domain Bacteria; kingdom Pseudomonadati; phylum Bacteroidota; class Flavobacteriia; order Flavobacteriales; family Flavobacteriaceae; genus Tenacibaculum; species Tenacibaculum sp. Cn5-46. The sequence goes on along the minus strand of NZ_JAKRGD010000003.1, from coordinate 233,176 downwards.
TTCTATAATAGGAAAAAACTTGTTAGCTCTTTTTATTAATAATAATCCGTTTGATTGCCAGTAAGTATTAACAAGTAACTCGCGATCCATTCGCTCTTTAATATCTGCTCTTTCTAAGGGAACACGTTCTCCAGCCAATTCCATGTATTTTGGAACTTTAACAGCTCTAATTTCATAACTTTCCGCTACATTTTTAACTTCTGGCTCATTAGATTGACTAATGGTGTTCGTAAATAACACTCCTACAAAAACGACTGTAGTAAGTGATAAGAATCGTATTGATTTATTCATCCTTTTTATTTTTTTGTTGAAGTTACTTTGGTATTAAGTATTCAAAAAGCATTCCTTTTCTAATATTTTAGAAATAGTTTTTGCTTTATTCAGAATCATAATATGGGTTCCATTTTCAACCTCAATATAATTTTCTATGTGTTTTACAGGAAATACTTCATCTTTATTTCCATGAATATGAATTACATTTTTTAAAGGCTCTTCTTGTTGCCAATGTAATACATTGTAAATAGCCCATTGTAAATAGTCTTTATCTCTTATTGATAAGTATAACTTATACAATTCAGCTCTTTTCTTTAAATAATCATTAAAGAAATAATGCTCATAGCTTTCAATATTCGCTATAATGTTTGAAGGGAAAAGCTTATAAGCTCTTGTTATTTGAGCTATTTTTAAGCGTTTGGGTAGTTCTTTGTTGGTTTTTATACTAGATATAAGAATAACTTTTCTACAGTTAATGAGCTTACTCATTTCTTGCACCATAACACCTCCAAAAGATACTCCTACTAATATAGGGTTTTTATGTTGAATATTAGCACACATTCTTTGTGCATATTCTTCAATAGTTTCATTTAGTGATTTTGGTAATATCCAACTTAAATAATGAAGCTCAAAATGTTCGTCTGATAAAGAAAGATACTCAAATATTTTAATGTTTGCGGCTAAACCGGGAATAAAATACACATGAGTTTTTGCCATTAGTTAAAGAATTTTTTATCTAGTAAAATACCTTCAATGTATTCGTGTACGTTAATTAATGCATCTGGAATATCATTCCACAAACGAATTTTTATTTGTTTTCCTTTATAGGTAATAAAAGTACTAGGTAAATCGGTAATACGTTCATTGTCGTATACGTCTTTAAAGCTATCAAAATCTCCCTCGTTTAGCATTTTAGTAAGTTTATTAAACTGCTCTTCCGAAAGTTTAAACTCATGCTTTCCTTTTTCATTAACATATTGAATACCGTTGTAAGTTACATTACCGTCTTTGTCAATAGATAGTTCATAAACTGGGCAATCGCCAAAACAAGGAGTTTTTCTCATAGATAATAATCTATTTTCATACTCTTCTTTAATATTGTTTAGGCTAACTGTTTTATTTTTTTCAACAGATTTAAAAGAACCAGATTCTTCCAAACGTTGTATCCAAAAGTCAACTTTATCTTTAGGAACAGTAATTAAAGCAATTTTTAAATCTTTTTGATCAAAAATTAAATTGTTCCAAGTAAGTCCGCTATTGTTTACTAATGCTTTCGCATCCTTAACTTTTTGAGGGTCTTTTAGAACAAGAATTAATTCATTATTAATAATTTCAGGCTTTTTAACTTCTTCTTTTACAACGTTTTCTTTTTCTTCTACGTTACTTTTGTTATCCTTTTTTGGAGCGTTACAAGCTAATGCAAAAACTAAAAAAGATAATAGTAGGTATCTCATAATTTTATTTAAAATCAATTAATATCATTTATAGCTTAAAATTAAACTATTTTTTATCATTAAAAATAAATAAATTAAACTTTTTATCAATTAGCCATACGGGAAGCCATATGAATAAAAGGATGAAGTTTATGGTAGTTGTTAGAATAGGGGTTCTACGTCGAATAAATACGTCGCATAAAAAGTCTAAGAAATTAGAGTATGATTCGATACCGAAAAAATGTTTAACACTTTTGGGTTTTATACTTCTAATAATATCAATTCTATTTTTATAGAAAGTAACAATAAAGAAAAGTATTCCTAAGGAAAAAAAGCATTTAAAGAGAAAAGCCCAATTATCTAAACTCATTAAGTTTAATTAAGAACACTGTTTTCTACAAAATCGAAACGGACAATACCATCTTCATCAATTTTTGTTAGAGTAACTGTATGTAAAGTATTCACTAACTCAGGATTCCAAGGAGTTTTTACTTTTACGTAGTTTTCAGTAAAACCATGGATGTATCCTTCTTTATTTTCGCTCTCAAATAATACCGTTAACGTATTTCCAATTTGAGTTTCATAAAAAGCTCTACGTTTTTTTACAGATAAACCACGTAGCATTTTACTACGTTTTGCACGAACATTTTTAGGAACAACTCCATCCATTTCAACAGCTTCTGTATTAGGTCTTTCAGAATATGTGAAAACGTGTAAATAAGAAATGTCCATTTCGCTTAAATAGTTGTATGTTTCTAAAAATAATTCATCAGTTTCACCAGGGAAACCAACAATTACATCAACACCAATACAAGCATTAGGCATTACTTCTTTTATTTTTGTAACCCTATCAGTATATACTTTACGTAAGTACCTACGCTTCATCCTCTTTAACAAAGTATCGCTACCAGATTGTAAAGGAATATGGAAATGAGGAACAAAAGTATCTGAGTTTGCAACAAAATCTATTGTTTCATCTTTTAATAGATTTGGTTCAATAGATGAAATACGTAAACGATGAATTCCTTCAACAGTATCTAAAGCTTTAACTAATTCTAAAAAGGTGTGTTCGTGTCTTTTATTTCCAAATTCACCCTTACCATAATCACCAATATTAACACCAGTTAAAACAATTTCTTTAATGCCTTTTTCAGAAATTTCTTTGGCGTTTTTCATTACGTTTTCTAAAGTATCAGAACGAGAAATACCTCTAGCTAAAGGAATAGTACAATAAGTACATTTATAATCGCATCCATCTTGAACTTTTAAGAAAGCACGAGTACGATCGCCAATAGAATAGGCACCAACATAAGAATCAGCTTCTTCAATTTCACAAGAATGAACTTCACCAATATCGTTTTTAGTTAAGTCATTTATATAACTAGTAACATTAAACTTTTCAGTAGCACCTAAAACTAAATCAACACCATCAACTGCAGCTAATTCTTCAGGTTTCAATTGTGCATAACATCCAACACCAATAACAAAAGCATTGTCGTTTTTCTTTAAGGCAGATTTTACAATACTTTTAAAACGTTTGTCGGCATTATCGGTTACCGAACAGGTATTAATTACATACACATCTGCTTTTTCTTCAAATTCAACACGTTCAAAACCTTCATTTACAAAGTTTCTAGCAATGGTAGAAGTTTCCGAAAAATTTAATTTACAACCTAAAGTGTAAAAAGCTACTCTTTTATCTGCATTCATTCTTTTCTCAATCCTTAATAAAAAATAAAAACCTTGTATAAGTCTTTAATTTTTTAGAAGTTCGTATAGTTTATGTTATTAAAACTGTATGTATTCAGTTTTACAATTTGCAAAAATACGATATTATTCATGATTTTTGAAACCGAAAGATTAGTCATTAGAAAATTAGAGTTATCTGATTTAGAAGGCTTTTTTAAATTAGAAAGTAATCCATTAGTATTACAATATGCAACAGGGGAGGTTAAAACGCTTTCTGAATGCGAAATCGAACTTAAAGACTTGATAAAGAAGTATGATGAAGAAGGAAATGATTTTTGGATTTATACTATTGAACGAAAATCAGACAAAGAGTTTATAGGAACAGTTGCATTGGTAAAAGATGAAGAAGGAAATGATGAAATAGGATACCGATTTATACAAGAATATTGGGGGAATGGTTATGCTACAGAGATTTGCGAATCTTTAATTAACTATTGCAAATCAGTAGGAATGAAAAAACTGATAGGTTGTGTAGTAGACGAAAATATTGCTTCAGCTAAAATTTTAAAACGATTTAATTTTAAAGAAGTAGAGAAATTTGTTAGCGACGATATTGGTTTACCTGAAACAAAATATGAATTGATATTATGATAGAAGACTCGTTAACTCCACCTTATTATGCTGTGATTTTTACAACAATTCTAACAAATAATTTAGAAGGTTATAGTGAGATGGCTGAAAGAATGGAGGTTCTAGCAAAACAACAAGAAGGTTATTTAGGAATTGAGTCAGCTAGAGCAGAAATAGGTATAACGGTTTCTTATTGGAAAAGTTTAGAAGCTATTACGGCATGGAAAAACAATATTGAACACTCTGAAGCTAGAGAAATAGGAAGAGAAAAATGGTATAAAAAATATCAATTACGAATATGTAAAGTAGAACGAGAATATGGATTTGAAAATAAGGATTAATTAGATGTACGCAGCAATATCAAAAATTTTAAAAAAGTTTTTTAAGAAGAGTACCATCTTCAAATATGGATTTAATATTTCTCCTATGTATCGTAGATCAACAGGGAAAGTGTTAAGTGTATCAGATGATTTATTAAGTGTACAAGTAAAAATACCTATAAGTTATAAAAACAGAAATTATGTAGGTTCTATTTTTGGAGGAAGTTTGTTTTCAGCTACAGATCCAGTATTCATGGTACAATTGATTAATATTTTAGAAGATTCGTATGTGGTTTGGGATAAAAAAGCAGAAATAAAATTTAAGCGACCAGCCAAAGAAAATTCGTATGTAGATTTTACTTTTACCGAAGAAGAAATAGCAGAGATAAAAAAAAGAGTAAAAGAAGAAAAAGAAATAGATTTAATAAAAGAAATTAAAATAACTAATAAAGATGCTTCAACGGTTTATGCAGAAGTATCTAAAACCATATACATTGCCGATAAAAATTATTATAAAAACAAAAGAAAGAAAAAATAACTTTCTTGTTTTAGGATTCTTTTTACTAGCTTTTTATGCTTGTTCAAAAAAAGAAAGTAAGTTTAGCGATCAACAAGTTTTTCGTTATAACGAACATTCCAATATTACATCATTAGATCCAGCTTTTGCTAAAGATCAACGAAATATTTGGGCAGTTAATCAGTTGTATAATGGACTGGTTGAATTAGATGATAGTTTACATGTAAAACCAGCAATTGCTAAGAGTTGGACAATTTCTGAAGATGGGAAAAACTATGAGTTCACCTTAAGAGATAATGTATATTTTCATAAGCATCAACTATTTGGTAAAGATTCTACGAGAACAGTAAAAGCAAAAGATTTTGAATATTCATTTAATAGGCTATTAGATAAAAATGTAGTTTCTCCAGGAGGTTGGGTATTGCAAAATGTTGATAGTTTTCAAGCAAAAAACGATTCTGTTTTTACCATAAATTTAAAACAGCCATTTCCACCATTTTTAGGTTTATTAGCGATGAAATACTGTTCGGTAGTGCCAAAAGAAGCTGTTGAGTATTTTGGAAATAGGTTTAGAGCCAATCCAATAGGAACAGGACCATTTCAATTTAAATTATGGGTGGAAAATACCAAGTTGGTATTACGAAAAAATCCATTGTATTTTGAAAAAGACGCGCAAGGAAAGCAATTACCGTATTTAGAAGCTGTAGCTGTTACTTTTTTACCAGATAAGCAAAGTGAGTTTTTACAGTTTATTCAAGGGAATATCGATTTTATGAAGAGTTTAGATGCTTCATATAAAGATGATATTTTAAACACAGATGGAACCTTAAAAGAGAAATATGCCGATAAAATAATCATGCAAACGGGTTCTTACTTAAATACAGAATATTTAGGAATTTATTTAGATGGAGAAAAAAGTTTGCCAACTCAGTCTAAATTAATAAGACAAGCTATTAATTACGGGTTTGATAGAGAAAAAATGATTACCTATTTGAGAAATGGTATAGGAACACCTGCTACAAGTGGATTTATTCCTAAAGGATTACCATCGTTTAATAATCAAGAAGGATATTTATACCAACCACAAAAGGCAAAGGAATTGGTAGAAGAGTATAAAGCAATAAGTGGAAATAATACTCCACAAATTACCATAACAACCAATAGCAATTATTTAGATTTATGTGAGTTTATCCAAAGAGAGTTGCAAAAAATAGGTTTAGATACCAAGGTTGATGTAATTCCGCCTTCAACATTGCGTCAAGGAAAGGCGAGTGGTAAGTTGCCAATTTTTAGAGCAAGTTGGATAGCAGATTATCCAGATGCGGAGAATTATGTTTCGTTGTTTTATAGTAAAAATTTTACTCCAAACGGACCAAATTATACGCATTTTAAGAATGAGAAATTTGATGAGTTGTATGAACAGTCTATTCAAGAGGTAAATATTGATAAACGCTATCAATTGTACCAAAAAATGGATAGTATTATTATAAAAGAAGCTCCAATTGTGCCTTTGTATTATGACGAAGTAATTCGTTTTTCACAGAAAAATGTAAAAGGATTGGGGATTAATCCAATAGATTTATTGAATCTAAAAAAGGTAAGTAAGCAATAGAAAAAAGTTCAACAGTAGATTTTTAAACTGTTGAACTTTTTTATTAAATATTAAAATAGAAGCTAGTTTATTAAAAAACTAAACTTTTAATTTTCTTCTTTATACTTGCTTTTACATCTTTAGGATAGTTTCTGTCTCCATGAAAAACATCAGCCATAGCTTCACTAAAGTGTTGTCCGTATTTAGATAACAATAAGTTTCGAATTGTTTTTTGCTCATAAAACCATTTAGCAAGCCATAAACCAGTTTTAATTTCTGGTAATAATGTATTCTCTAATTTCTCTTCATATAACTTACCAGCTAACTCAAGATTCTTATTAGTTTCAATAATAGCCTCAGCAGCTAACTTACCACTGTAAATAGCATTTGAAATACCTTCAGCTGTAATTGGATCAGCAAAGCCAGCAGCATCACCTATTAAGAATACATTGTTTTTTACAAAACCATCAGTACGAGGAGCTACAGGTATTTGAAAACCGTGCTGAGATTCACTAACGATATTGTTAATTCCTAAAGTTTGTAAATATTCTTTGTAAAACTTTTTTAAATTAATTTTAGTTCTTCTAGCAGAAGCTACACCTAAGGATAAGTGATTCTTCTTTGGAAAACTCCATGCATATCCAAAAGGAATAGCATCAATATCAAAACGAACTTCTTTCGATAAACGTTCAAAATCTTCATCCGAAACTTCTACTTCATATTCTAAAGCAGGAATTAATTTACGCGTATCTTCTTTCCATCCGGCTAACTTAGCTGTTGGACTTAAAGCACCATCGGCTGCAATAACAAAGTTAGCTGTTAAATTTCCTTGAGAAGTCTCAAGAGTAATCACATTATTATCAAAAGACAAGCCTTTTAATTTGTGGTTTTCTAATAAAGTAGCACCAAATTCTTTTGCTTTTTTAGTAATTAAATTATCAAAAGAGTCGCGCATTACCATTGAAATGGTTGGCTTTTCTCTATGGGTTTTAAAATGAAGTTTCTTTCCTAAATAAACATCAACTGTATGAAATTCTTTTTCTACTACTTCAGTAATGTCAAAAGGTAAATCTTTTCTACCTCTATATACAAAACCACCTCCACAAGTTTTATAGCGAGGTAAAGTCTCTTTTTCAATAATAACTGTTGAAATGCCTTGTTTGGCTAAATGAAATGCTGTTGAAGCTCCCGACGGACCGCTACCAATTACTGCAACATCGTAATGATTCATAGAATTTATATTTGTTTATGGTATTGGTAAAAATACAGTTTTTATTAAACAAAACCATATAAATTACCAGTGCAAACGTGTCATAATAGGGTAGTGGTCAGATAGTTTTATATCGCTATAAGTTTTATACTGATTTATAGTTGCAGCTTTATCAGTAAAAATAAAATCAATACGCATTGGATATATGTAACGGAAAGATTTTCCGAGACCAATTCCAGAAGCGATAAAAGCATCTTTTTTGTTTTTAGAGAGTTTGTTATAAACCCAAGAATAAGCAGTATTATTAAAATCGCCACAAACAATTTTTTTCCCTTTCCAAGAATATTCGTGTTGTAAAATAAGCTCTGTTTGATCTACTTGTTTTTCAAAACCATTGGCTAAACGCTTAAATAAACGCTCTGAGTTTTTCTCTCCAAAGTTTTCTTTTTTAGGATTTATTTTTAGCGATTCTAAGTGTACATTATAAATACGTATGGTGTCTTTTTTCTTAACTACATCAATAAAAATAGTATTGTTGGCGCTATTTTTAAAGTTTAAAGAACCAGAGTTTACAATAGGGTATTTAGAATAAATAGCTAATCCAAATTGATTGGTTTTAGATTTTGTTTTAATGTATTTATATGGAAGTTTAATATCGAGTAATTCAGATTGATAAAACTCCTGCATTGCTATTATATCAGGGCTCTCATTATTAATAAACTCGTAAATCTGTTGTTCGGTAGTAATATCATCTTCGTGTTTGTAATGATTAAACAGACGCACATTGTAACTCATTACTTTTAAATCATTATTTAAGATGATTTCTTTATTAGAAAACTTAATTAATGGAGGAGAGGCAAACCATCCTATTAGCAGTATTAATAAGGATAATAAAGCGTTTTTATGAAGTTTAAGAAGCCAGTATACAAAAAAGAAAAGGTTAAGTATAACTAATAAAGGAACAAATAAACTAAACACTGCAACAGCAGGGATAGTTTTAGGAGATATAAAAGGAAGAGCATACGAGAATAACAAAACAGCCGCTAACACTGAATTGATAAAAAATAAAAGCTTATTTAAAATAGAGTATTTCTTCATTTATTTCTTTCCTTGTTTAAATAAAAATTCTTTTTCTTCTTTAGTTAAAGTATCATAACCAGACTTACTTATTTTATCAAGAATAGAATCTATCTCACGTTGATTATTTGTTTTGTTGCTTGAAAATCTAGAAGTAGAAGTTTTTTTACCAGATTTATAAACGGTTTTTAAAGGTCTTTCTTTCTTCTTGAAAATGCTTCTAAAAGATTTAAAAATTCCTAATTCTTTGTTACTAGCGCTACTTACATATAAAAAACCAAAAATGGCACCACCAATATGGGCTAAGTGACCACCAGCATTTCCTGCAGGAATCTGAATAATATCAATGGCAACCCAAATAAAAGCTAATATCCATAGTTTGACAAAGCCAATTAAAGGGAACTTTATTTCATAATTAGGCATATATGTTGCAATACCTATAAAAATAGCAGAAATACCTGCTGAAGCTCCTAATAATACACTATTGTTTGCTACACTTTGAAGTCCAGGAAAAAAATTGTAACTACTAATGAAAACAATACCCCCGAAAACTGTACCTAAAAAGTAAAAATTAAGTAATTGTTTAGAAGTGAAATATTGTTTGAATAAGTTTCCTATAAAAAATAAGGCTATTAAGTTTAAAAGAATATGAAGAAATCTTGTATGCAGAAATCCATAAGTAACAATAGTCCAAGGTTTAGATAAAAACTCATCAAAATTTGCAGGTAAAGCAAACCATTCTATAAAGAAATTACTATTAGACTTAAATAAAAAACCAAAGGTATTACTTATAAAAACTAGTAAAAATACAGCTAGATTTACATAAATAAGTTGTTCAACTATACCAGCATTTTTAAATCGATATTTTAGGTTGTCTAATATGTTCATTGCTTATATACTCTTTTTCTTAATTGAAATTCAATATACTAAATTTAACGAATTTTAAATTGATTTTTTTTCCAATACCAAGCAATTATAAAACCAATGATAGCACCTCCTACATGCGCAAAATGAGCAACGTTTCCTATAGAGTATTTTGTAACTCCAAAGAATAAATCACCTAAAATCATTACAGGAATAAAATACTTAGCAGCTATAGGAATAGGTAAAAATATAAGCGCTAATTTAGCATTAGGAAAAGCTAACCCAAAAGCAACTAAAACACCATAAACAGCACCTGAAGCACCAACAGCTGGTGTATGATAAAGACTATAAAATTCACTCATAGTTTTATTAGAAAGTGTTATTAAAGTATCATTATATCTACCATCCGCTAAAATGCTTTGTATTTCAGAAGGAGAAATTCCCATAGAAATCAATTGTTCATATATTCCATTAAATTGATAATAGTTAGCTATGGTATATATAATTCCGGCTCCGATACCAGCAGAGAAGTAGAAAAATAAAAATTTATTTCTACCCCACATTTGTTCTAAAGGAGTACCAAAAGCCCATAAACCATACATGTTAAATAATAAATGCATTGGGCTACCATGCATAAACATATGAGTTAGATATTGCCAAACACCAAAGTGCTCATTTTTAGGATAATGTAGTGCAAGTATATTTGTTAAATCTAGGTTTAATAATTGTGGAGCAAAATACATAATCACGTTTATGATTATTAAATGTTTTATTGCTTCTGTTAATCTTCCCATAGTTTATTATTTATTAAAAATGGTGTCAATTTCATTTAAAGTCAATGTTTTAAATGTAGGTTTACCTAAAGGAGAGGTATTAGGTTCTTTACATGAAAACAAATCGTTTACTAAATTTTCTTGTTCTTTAACTGATAAAACGGTTCCTGTTTTAATAGCCAATGATTTTGCAAAAGATTTAGCCATAACGTCAAAATGGCTAAAACTAGTATCTGGAACTTCTAATTTTATATCATCCAATAATTGTTCTAAAATTAAAGTAATCTGACTTTCTGTTATAGAAGTTGGTATTCCAGCAATAACTACGCTATCTTTTGTAAATTCATCAAACATAAAACCAGCGCTTTCTAAATCTGATTTTATAGATTGTAGCATTTCAATATCCGATGTAGAAAAAGAAATACTTACAGGGAATAATAATTGCTGGCTACTTGCTTCTTTTACCGTAATATTTTCTAAGAATTCTTCGTATAAAATACGTTGATGTGCTAAAGATTGATTGATTAAAACAACTCCCGATTTAATAGAGCTCAACAAATATTTTCTTTGAATTTGAAAAGTCTTTCCTGTTTCAGTTTCTTGTTGTGATTCAAAAAGCTGTTCTTGCTTTGTAGGAGTTATCGGAGTTGTATCTGTATATAAAGCTTCCCAACTACCAGTATCTTTTTTAAAGTTAGATTGATAACTCATGGAACCACTTCCATTAGAAGGGCTGCTAGAAACACTTGGAGTAGACTTATAACTTGTTTCTGTTTTAAACGGATTAAAAGTAGGATCTACTGTAATTGGAGGTATAGATACAGGAGAAGTACTTTTTTTACTATAGTCATATGGAGTGTCTAAAGTAGCATCTCTGTCAAAATCCAATACAGGACTCACATTATATTGTCCTAAACTATGTTTAACGGTAGCTCGTAAAATTGCATATAAAGCTTTTTCGTTGTCAAACTTAATTTCTGTTTTTGTTGGGTGAATATTAATATCAATACTATTAGCAGGTACTTCTAAGTATAAGAAATATGAAGGATGTGATCCGTGTTCTAGTAAACCTTCAAAAGCATTTACTACAGCATGATTTAAATAAGAACTTTTAATAAAACGATTGTTTACAAAAAAGAATTGTTCACCTCTTTTTTTCTTTGCAAATTCAGGCTTAGCAACAAATCCTTTAATGGTAATGATGTCAGTTTGTTCAGAAATAGGAACTAACTTTTCATTCATTTTATTTCCAAAAATAGCTACAATTCTCTTACGTAAGTTGCTCTTTTTTAAATGATATATTTCATTGTTATTATGGTGTAATAAAAATGAAATATCAGGATGTGCTAAGGCTACCCTTTGAAATTCATCAACAATATGACGAGTTTCAATAGCATCAGATTTTAAAAAGTTTCTACGTGCTGGAATATTGTAAAATAAATTTTTAACAGCTAAACTTGTTCCTTTTGAAGTAGAAACAGCATCTTGAGAAGTTATTTTGCTTCCCTCAATTTTTATTTGTGTCCCTAATTCTTCATCTTCTTGTTTGGTTTTTAACTCAACATGAGCAATAGCAGCAATAGAAGCTAATGCCTCACCACGGAACCCTTTTGTATTTAAATTAAATAAATCTTGTGCATCTTTAATTTTAGAAGTAGCATGACGTTCAAAGCTTAAACGAGCATCGGTTTGACTCATTCCTTTCCCGTCATCAATTACTTGAATTAAAGTTTTTCCAGCATCTTTTAATAATAATTTAATAGAAGTTGCACCAGCATCGATAGAGTTTTCTATCAATTCTTTTACTACAGAAGCTGGGCGTTGTACTACTTCACCTGCAGCAATTTGATTTGCAACATGATCGGGAAGTAATTGAATAATATCTGACATTAGTTGTTTTTTGATAAAAAGATTGAAAGATCAAAATCGATGATAAATAAAAATATCAATACTAAAATAATGATAATGATCACTATAGTTTTGTTTAAGCCTCCATATTCCGAGTTCTTAAATTCGTCTAAAGCTTGATTAAATTTACCTTTTAAGCCTTTTCTTTTACCAACGGTAGATCGAAATTCATCAAATTTATGTTTTACTTCATATGGATTTCCATCGCCTTTATAATAGCGAGGTTTGTATTCGAATTTTTTATTTTCTCTTTTAATAAATCCCATAAATAATGCTTCTTTAGAATATTTAATGTAGCAAAAACCACACCAAATTAAGACGAAAATCAAAGTTACTGAATTAAAGAGAGGTGGTCAAAATTTATAGATAAATTAAAGTTAAAAAGAGCCAATACTTTTACAGTATTGGCTCTTTTTGTATTATAAGTTTTAAACGAAAGTGTTTTTAAAAACCTAGAGTATTTTGTTTTCTATCTAAGTTTTTAATAGCTGCCATTTTAATAGCTGCTACAGCACATTCAATACCTTTGTTTCCAAGTTTTCCTCCAGAACGGTCTATAGATTGTTGTTTTGTATTATCTGTTAAAACACAGAAAATTACAGGAACATCATATTTAATATTTAAATCTACAATTCCTTGAGTAACACCATCACAAACAAAATCGAAATGTTTAGTTTCTCCTTGAATCACATTTCCAATAGCAATAATAGCATCTACTTTTTGAGTTTCAATCATTTTTTTACATCCGTAAACTAATTCGAAACTACCCGGTACATCCCAAGAAACAATATTTTCTTTGTCAGCTCCACAGTCTATTAAAGTTTCTATTGCACCTTTGTGCATGTTTCCTGTTATTTTAGGATTCCATTCTGAAACAACAATCCCAAATCGAAAAGATTTCGCATTTGGGATTGAAGCTTTATCGTAATAAGATAAATTTGTTGTTGCCATTATTGAGCGTATTTTGCGCTATTAATATATTTTTCAATATCTCTACCTTGGTCAGAGTTAGCGTATTTTTCTTTAATGGTTGTATATAATTTTTCAGCTTTACTATACTCTTTTAATTCCATTGCAGTTTGTGCTGCTTTAAATAAGAATAAAGGAGACGTAAATTGGTTGTCTTTTTTATTAGCTGCTTTTTCGTAGTACTCTAAAGCATCTTTAGGTTGGTTAATATCAGCAAAAGCATCACCAATAGCACCTAAAGCAGTTGGTCCTAATAATTCGTCATCAGAACTAAAGTCACTTAAATACTCAATTGCTTTATCATATTTCTTCATTTTTAAATAAGAAATACCAGCATAGTAATTTGCTAAGTTTCCAGCTTTAGTACCGCTGTACATAGAAGCAATGTCAGTAAATCCGTATTTACCATCAACACCACCAACTAAAGATAAGTTGTATAAAGAATCAGCTTTAACACCTGCAGAAGTACTTGCTTTTTCAAATAAAGCTCTTGGGTAAGCTAAGTTGTTAGAAGCATCTCTTTCTGTTGGTTCAGCAATAAATTTATTATAAGCTAAATAAACTAAGATTAAAGCTGCAACAGTTACCAATCCGTAAAATAATGGTTTGCTATTTTTTTCAATCCATTGTTCCGATTTATTCGCAGTTTCATCTAAAGTATTAAATACTTCTGCTGTAGTACTTTGCGATTCGTCAAAAACTTCTTCTACTTCTTGTACAACCTTTTCTTTCTTAGGTTTATAACCTCTTTTCTTGTATGTAGCCATAATTGCTTAAAAATTAGTGGCGACAAAAATAGTTTTTTTAATTGGATTTTAAAAGCCGATTTTTCGTAAAATTTTCAATAATTTGCGCTTTCTTTTCCGATAATAACAATCATTACATGTATTTGCAAAAAATATCTTTAGTAAATTTTAAGAATATTGAAACTCAAACTTTTGATTTTCAGAAGAAAATAAATTGTTTTGTAGGTAATAATGGTATTGGAAAAACTAATGTTTTAGATGCTATTTACTATCTCTCATTTGCAAAAAGTTACTTCAATTCTATCGCTGGCCAGAATATTAGACATGGCCAAGACTTTTTTATGATTGAAGGAGATTATATGTTAAATGACAGAAATGAAAAAATTATTTGCTCTTTAAAAAGAGGGCAAAAAAAAGTATTAAAACGTAACGGAAAAGCATACGATAAGTTTTCAGAACATATTGGACAATTGCCTTTGGTAATTATTTCTCCGGCTGATAGAGATTTAATTGTTGAAGGTAGTGATACACGTAGAAAATTTATAGATGGAGTAATTTCTCAGCAAGACAAAAAATACTTACAAACTTTAATTTCATACAATAAAACTATAAGTCAGCGAAATGCCTTACTCAAATATTTTGCAGCAAATAGAACATTTGATGCTTTAAATTTAAAGGTGTATGATGAGCAATTAGTTGAATATGGTAGCGTTATATACTCTAAGAGAAAAGCTTTTTTAGAGGAATTTGTTCCTATTTTTAATGAAAAACATAAAGTTATTTCTGGAGCTAAAGAAGAAGTGAATTTACGTTACAAAAGTCAGTTACATGATGTAAGTTTATCTGATTTACTTGTTCAGAGTTTAGAGAAAGATAGAATGTTACAATATACATCAACGGGAATTCATAAAGATGATTTAAATTTTGAGATAGGAGATCATCCAATTAAAAAGTTTGGTTCTCAAGGACAACAGAAATCATATTTAATAGCATTAAAATTGGCTCAGTTTGAGTTTATTAAAAAACAATCTAATGTTACACCAATTTTATTGTTAGATGATATTTTCGACAAGTTAGATGAAAATAGGGTAGCGCATATTGTGGGATTGGTGAATAATGATGAATTTGGACAAATATTTATTACCGATACGCATTTTGAACGTACAGAAAATGTAATTAAACAAAGTAATCAAGAATATCAGATTTTTAAATTATAATTAGAAGGTTAAGTAAACAACTTTTATATTAATATTTAATCTAAAATACAAAATAACAGAAAGGTAAAATGACAAAGAGAGAGAGCGATAGCTTTTCAATAAAAGATTTATTAGGTACTTACATTAAAGATAGCAAGTTGAACAAAGGGTTTCAAAAAATTCATATTGAAGAAGCTTGGGAAAAATTAATGGGAGCTGGTGTTGCTTCTTATACAACTGAAGTTAAATTACAAAACGGAACTTTAGTTGTTTGTTTATCATCTTCTGTATTGCGTGAAGAATTAAGTTATGGAAAGGAAAAAATAGTTCGTATGATCAATGAAGAAATGGGAGAAGATTTAGTAAAGAAATTAATGTTAGTTTAATAAAGTAGATTTTACAATTAAAGTATTATAAATAAAAAACTCGTTACAGTTACGTAACGAGTTTTTTTATATATCTAAAAAGAAGTTCCTTAGAACATTTCTCTACCAGAAAAATGGAAAGCACCTTCGATAGCTGCATTTTCATCAGAATCAGAACCGTGTACTGCATTCTCTCCAATAGAAGTAGCAAACATTTTACGGATAGTTCCTTCAGCTGCTTCGGCAGGGTTTGTAGCTCCGATTAAAGTTCTGAAATCCTCAACTGCGTTATCTTTTTCTAAAATTGCAGAAATGATTGGACCACGAGTCATAAACTCAACTAATTCACCAAAGAATGGGCGCTCGCTGTGAATAGCGTAAAAAGTTTCAGCATCACGCTTAGTCATTTGAGTTTTTTTCATTGCTACGATTCTAAAACCTGCAGCGTTAATTTTTTCTAAAATTGCACCAGTATGTCCGTTTTCAACAGCATCTGGTTTAATCATTGTAAAAGTTCTATTTGTTGCCATTATTATAAGTTTCTATAAATAAAGTAAATAAAATTTGTAAGTGCGAGCTTCGCACAAATCGCCGCGAAATTACATAAATTTTTTAATTTAATTGTATCTTCGCCACTTATGATTTTAAAACACTTTAAAGAACTACAGGAATTTTTATCAGAACCTAAAAATATTGTAATTATAGGTCACAGAAATCCAGATGGAGATGCAGTTGGATCTACTTTAGGATTAAAACATTATTTTGATAAAAAAGGACATACAACTCAAGTATTAATGCCTAATGAGTATCCAGATTTTTTACACTGGATTCCTGGTTCGGAAACTGTAAAACGTTTCGATCGTCAAAATTCACAAAGTGTAAAAGCTCTAAGGAAATCTGAAATCATATTTTTACTAGATTTCAATGCTTTGCATAGAGTAGGTGATGATATGAAGAATACTTTAGAAAAGTACGAAAATAACTTTGCATTAATAGATCATCATCAACAACCTGATGATTTTGAATATATGTATTCAGACACAACAATGTCTTCAACTTGTCAAATGGTCTATAATTTTATAGAGATGATGGGAGATGTAGAAATGATTGATAAGAATATTGCAACTTGTTTGTACACTGGAATAATGACTGATACTGGTTCTTTCAGATTTAGATCCACTACTAGTACTACACATCGTATTATTGCCGATTTGATTGATAAAGGTGCTGAGAATGATAAAATTCACAGTAATGTACATGATGCTAATTCTTATAATAGGTTATTATTACTAGGTCAGGCATTGAGTAATATGAAAGTATTACCGGAATATAAAACTGCTTATATAACTTTATCAGAAGAAGAAAAAAAGCGTTTTAGTTATGAAAAAGGCGATACTGAAGGAGTTGTAAATTATGCTTTATCTTTGAAAGGAATTGTATTTGCTGCAATTTTTATTGAAGATAAAGAACAAGGCATTATAAAAATGTCACTTCGAAGTAAAGGAAAATTTTCAGTAAATCAATTTGCTAGAAATTACTTTAATGGAGGAGGACATGATAATGCAGCTGGAGGTAAAAGTTTAGAATCTATGGAAAGTACTATTTCTAAGTTTACATCGTTGTTACCTAAATATAAAAATGAATTAGAGATATCTTATGAAATTTAAAGCTATTTTTTTTCTTTTAATAATTGTAGTTATGGTTTCTTGTAAGCAAACAGAAGCAAGAAGACCTAAAAAACAAGGAACAGAAAATTTTTATAAAGAAGTTATAGAAAAGAATAAAAAGTTAAATGCTTTAGAAAAAAAGTACTTAGAAAATTGGATTTCAAAAGATACTATTACAAAATATGAAATTTCACCTTTAGGTTTTTGGTATACTTATAAGAATAAAGATTCAGTTAATTCTGTTATACCAGTTTTAGAAGATTTAGTGCGTATATCCTATGATGTTACCGATTTAAATGGTAATACGATATATGAAAAACAAGAAAAAAACTATAAAGTAGATAAAGAAGATTTTATTCCTGCATTACAAGAAGGAATAAAGTTGATGAAGAAAGGAGAAACTATTACATTTGTGATTCCATCTTATAGTGCATTTGGAGTTACAGGTGATGGAAATAAGATAGCTGTAAACCAGCCAATCATTAGTACAGTAACATTAATCGAAATAAAATCAAATAAATAAAAAATGAAATTAACCAACATTTTAGCAGCTACAGTTATAGGTTTATCAATTGTATCTTGTAATAATACTAATAACAGCAATGGTCAATTTAAGCCAAGTACTTCATTAGATTCTGAATTAGATTCAGTAAGTTATGCTATAGGATTAGATATGGCTAACAAAATTAAATCTAACTTTGAAGAAATGAATCAAGATTTATTCATGCAAGGATTTAAAAATGGTATGGATTCTACAAGTTTGTTATTAGAAACTAAAGATCTTAATCTTATTTTAAGAACATTTTTTCAAAAACAACAGTTAGAAAAAATGAAGAAACAGCAAGAAGAGCAAGCTAGAAAAGCTGAAAAAGAGTTTGGTGAGTATAAAAAAGAAGGTGAAAAATTCATTGCTGAGAATAAAACAAAAGAAGGTGTAAAAACTACAGATAGTGGTTTACAGTATATTGTTTTAAAAGAAGGTAAAGGAGAGGCACCAAAAGCAACTTCACGTGTAAAAGTTCATTATCATGGAACATTATCAGATGGAACTGTATTTGATAGTTCTGTGGATAGAGGTCAGCCAAGTGAGTTTGGGGTTAGTCAAGTTATCAAAGGTTGGACTGAAGGTTTACAGTTAATGAAGCCAGGAGCTAAGTATAAATTCTTTATTCCTCAAGAATTAGCTTATGGAGCACAGCAAAGAGGTGCTAAAATTAAGCCTTTTTCTCCATTGGTTTTTGAAGTAGAATTACTTGAAGTTAAGTAATCATAAAAATATAAATAAATGAAAATCAATTAGGTTAGTATTTAATACTAACCTAATTGATTGTTTATAAGAGAAACTTAAAATATAATAAATGAAGTTATTTAAAATTTTAATAGGAGCTGTTTTGTTATTTTCAGCTTGTAAATCAGTTAAATACCCTGATTTAGAAAACGGGCTTTACGCAGATATTCAAACCAATCGTGGTGATATTTTAATAAAGTTACATGATAAGGAGGTTCCTATGACTGTTGCAAACTTTGTCTCATTAGCAGAAGGAAGTAATCCTAAAATGACTGATTCTTTAAAAGGTAAACCATACTATGATGGAACAAAATTTCATAGAGTAATTAAGGATTTTATGATTCAAGGAGGTGATATAACAGGAACTGGAGCTGGAGATGCTGGATATAAGTTTGAAGATGAATTTCCTTTAGATGAAGAAGCTAAACTAATATATAAACATGACGGTCCTGGAGTGTTATCTATGGCTAATTCTGGACCAGCATCTAATTCAAGTCAGTTTTTTATTACACATAAAGAAACACCTTGGTTAAATGGAAAGCATACAGTATTTGGTATTGTTAAAATAGGGCAAAACATTGTAGATACGATTAAACAAAATGATTATATCAATAAAGTTGAAATCATAAGAGTAGGAAAAGAGGCAAAGAAATTTGATGCTCCTGTTGTTTTCGAAAGAGAAATAGCAAATATAGATCTTAGAAAGGAAGAAAGAAGAAAGGCTTTAGAAGAAAAGAAAAGAAAGTTTTTGGAAGAAAAGGGATTTTTTAAATCGAAAACAACTGATTCAGGGTTAAAGATTTTAGAGTTACAAAAAGGTAGTGGAAAGAAGGTTAATCCAGCAATACCAACAACAGTACACTATACACTGTATTTACAGAATGGAAAGAAAATAGACTCTAGTTTAGATAAAGGAAACCCATTTACTTTTACGATAGACGATCCAAACTTACCATTAATTGCAGGATGGAAAGAAGGAGTAAAAGGAATGAAAGAAGGAGATAAGAAAAGATTTTTTATACCATATTATCTAGGTTATGGAGAGAGAAGTTTAGGACCAATTCCTTCAAAGTCTGATTTAATTTTTGAAATAGAAGTATTAAAAGTAGGTAAATAGTTTTGTTAGATAGTATTATTCAAAAAGATAAAGAGCTTTTAATTTTTTTAAATAGCTTAGGTAGTGAACAATGGGATGGATTTTGGTTATTTATAACTAATCAATTTTCATGGATTCCTTTGTTTATTGTTATACTTATTTTAGTATTTAAGTATTTGGGGGTAAAGAAAGGACTATTTACCGTTGTGTTTATAGCATTATTGATTACTTTTTCTGATCAAATAACCAATGTAATTAGAGGGATTTTTGAAAGATTAAGGCCTAATAACGATCCTGAGATTAAAGATGTATTGAGAACATTAATAAGTCCTCAGAGTTTTAGCTTTACATCGGGGCATGCAACCACATCAACTGTAGTTACTGTTTTTATTATTATGTTATTAAAGGAATATACAGGTTATATTAAGTATTTAGTTTTATTTCCTTTAATTTTTGCTTATAGTAGGCTATATTTAGGAGTACATTTTCCAACAGATATACTATGTGGATTTATAAATGGTACAATAATAGGTTTCTCATCATACCATTTATATCAATATTTAAATAGAAAAATATTTAATTAATCTTTTTTATTATTGTAGTACAAGTACTTTGTACTATGGTAAACAGCATTTGTTAAACTATCCATTTTTTGATATAAATTTGGATAGTTTTTTTTGATATCTACTTTAGTATTACTCTTATCATTCATATTGTATAAATGATTGTAATCGCTTAAAACAGCTTTAGAGTATAGTAGAGAATCTTTTAAAACAGTGACAGCTGGCTCCCCTTTAATTTTTTGATATAAAAAGGCAAAATCAGCATTGCTATTTTCATTTAAAGCATCACTACCTAGTGTATAGTTCGTATAATCAATGTTAGCTAAACCAGCAGCTGTAGGTAATATATCAATTAAGTTAGTGTACTTCTTAATTGTAGCAGGCTTAATATATTTAGGCGCATGTATAAAAAATGGGACATTATGTAAGTTTAATTGATAGTCGTATAAATCTTTAAACTCATTAACATAGCTCATAGAAGTATTATGATCACCAAAAAATAGAAAAATAGTATTGTCATAATATCCAGATTCTTTTGCTCGTTTTAAAAATCTATCTACATTAAAATCTAAATAACGTAATGCATTTAGACGTTTAATACCATCAAAACCAGCTTTTTTAAGCAAAGAAGGAGTTATTTCGCTTTCTTTTAACGGTTTATAGCTTTCTTGTTGATCAGGAACTGTAAAAGGCATGTGGTTTGTAGCAGTCTGGATATAAGCTATAAATGGCTTATTTTCTTGATGTAGCTCTCTAAGCTCTATATCAGATTCTTTAAAAAGTTCATAATCATCAATCCCCCAAACATCAGCTCTTTTCTCTGTTCTAAAACTACCTTCTTCAAAAATCTTTAAACCATTTATATTCGATTGAAAAACACCTCTAATATTTGCCCAGTTAGCACTACCACCTAAGAAATATAGCTTTTCGTAGCCTTTAAATTGATCAAATATGATTCGCTGATTAATAATTCTTGGATTTCTTGATGCCGTTCTAATCCCATCTATGTCAGGTAAACCAGTAATACTAGCAAATACACTAGCGGCTGTTCCAGATTTATGAACATAAAAATTAGAAAAACTAACACTTTTTTCTATTAAACTATCTATTTTAGGAGTTGTATTTATTGGGTTTCCATAATAACTCATTGGTACAACACCTAGAGATTCTAACATAACAATTACTACATTAGGTTTACCTATCACTGTATCTTTTTTAGAATTTACTCTTTTAAAAGACAATTCTTTTTTAGGTAAGTTTAATTCTTTAGCGATTGATGGATAATACTTTTTTGCTTTTTCAATATCAAATCCTTCATTCCTAAACTTAAAGCTATCAAAAAAATATAAAACTGGATTTAAAGCAAATTGATTTACAGCAGTGTTTTTTGAAAAGAAAGCTTGACTCCAACGTAATGGGTAATGCGTGAAACTATTATAAATTCCAAAGGCAAATAATAATAAAGGAACAATAATGAAAAAAGCTTTTTTCTTTTTAGAACTAACCTCATTGTTAGTTTTAAATACATTGTATATCCATTTAGAGAATTTGTAAAGTATGTAAGTAAGTATAATAAAAGCAAACAATCCTTTAAATACAGGATAGCTTTCAAAAAGAACTTGTGTTGATATTTTTAAATTACTTAAAAATCGCAATGAAGCAGCGTCTAAACGAATATTTAAATAATCGTAATATCCAAAATCAAATAAATGAAATAAAGTAATAATTAGATAGGTGGCTACTATATATACTGTGCTAAAAACTGAATAAAAGCGACGTTTGAAAAAACGATAATTTACAATGAAAAGTAAGATTGCTAAAGGTAGAAAACTGATTGAAGCTAATTTAATATCAAATCGGAACCCTAATGAAAATGCTTTATATATTTCTGAAGGATCAGCTTTACTTAAGTCTGTAAAAAAATAAAAAAAGATTACTCTAAAAGCAAAGATGTATAAAAGTAAAAAAAAAGTATTTGTGAAAAGGAACTTAATGTAATTCGGAATTCTTTTTAGCATTCTTATATTAATTTATAAACGACAAAGATATTTAAATTTAAAAGCACTTATCATAGTTATTTTAGAATAAATACTTTATGGTCAAAAAAAAAGAACTCTTAAAATCAGAATTCTTTTTGCTTTAATAATAGGTCCCAAAAATCCTATTATTAATTTTTACTCTACTATATAAATATGTAACAAATGTATTGTAGATAAATTGTTCTTAGCGTTAAAGAAAATATAAAGTTTTTAGCGATGGTTCAGCTGGTTATGAAAAAAGAAAAAAGATAGCCCTTTTATGAACTATCTTTTGAATTGATGAGAGGTAGATAATAGTTATTTAGTTAATAAAGCTATGGATGGCTTTATAAGCATTGTTTTGATAGGTTATGTTTGTTAAATCTGGAAAAATTTCACTTTGGTCTACTACCGAACCAGTAAGGACATTTTCTTTACTAGCATAAAAAACACCATTTTTTAAATTTTCATTATTTATACCGTCAACAAATCGTTTAGCTCCTTTTTCTAAGCTATGAGATAAACCTAGTAGTGGCATAAAAATAGGCATTCCGATGTATTTAAATAAAATACGTTTAATAAAAGGAAGGTCATTCATACCATCGGTTCCTCTAGTTCCTCCTGGACTCATACTAATAAATTTGATTTCTGGATATTTTCTTGCCATTGCAGACATCCATAAGGTTCCTCCATATTTTATTACCCCATATACCTGCATAGCATCAAAGTTGTTTCCAAAGTAAGAACCGTCAAAAACTTTAATAAATTCATCTACAGATGAAGTTGTTAAATTAGGACGTTTCATACCAGTTTGCTTAATACCTCTTGCTGCTTCAGAACTAGCATATAAAGCAATATTTTTTAGTTTGTTTTCTTTTAATAGTTCATCTAATAAAACAACATGTCCTAAAAGGTTACTAGCAGTAATAGTGGTAACTCCTTCTTTGGTTAATTTTTCTGGAGTTTTTCCTCCAATACCACCTGCATTCATAATTAATGCATCTATAGGTTCATTTAATTGAGAAACTGCCTTTTTAACTGAATCAGGGTTTGAAACATCCATTATTAAAATTTCAAAAATGGATCTTCCTGTTAATTTTTCTAAAGATATTTTGGCAGCTTCCGCTTTTACTTTGTTTCTACAAGCTAAGTATATTTTTTCTGTGTCTTTTATTAGTGCTAATTGTCTTGCTGTATCTTTACCAATACCAGTATTGGCACCAGTAATCATTATAATTTTATTTGTTTTCATTATTCGGTATATTTTTTCTTAATTCTTTTAAAGTTTTCTTTGTTTACATTCTCACCAGTAAGAACATGATGTTCTACTGCTAATAAATAATCTGCGATGTCTCGTTTAAATTTCCCTTTAGCAAACCATCCTAAAAAAGCGGGTTTGGTTCTTATAACCATCGTCATTTTTAATATAGATGAGTTGTCCGTAACAGGTGTTACTTTGTAAATTCCGTAGCTATATTCATTGTTTAAAGGAATTCCTCCTGTTTGTGATATTAGTACTTTGAAAGTATAATTTTTAGCATCAAAACTTATTTGTTTTTCTTCTAAGAACTTTGTTCCAGCTTCATTAAAATTACATCTCCTCGAAGCATTTTCTCCACCAGTAATATGACCTTGGTTATAGTTAGAACTTACTATTTTGGGGTGAGAGTTGGCTATAGCTCCAAAGTCTTCTCCTACGACTTTCCATACTCTTTCGGCGGAAGCGTTTATGTTTCTTTCTACAGAAAAAGAGATTGTTTTTTTATCCGTTTTTTGAGCGAATGCATTTTGACCAATTATTATTACTAATGCTAGTGATAATGTTTTAAATATTGTTTTCATAAGGTTAATGTTTAATATTTTTCTCTGTAAATGTTGAAAAGAATTAGTCCTATAATTCCCAAAACGAATTCTAAACCAGTGGCTTTAACTAATCCATCAACAGGGAAGCCATCTATAAGAATACTGATAGCTCTTCCAATTCCAAGAGAAAGAAATAATGTAAATGCTATAAGGGTAGAGGTAAAGGTTAATTTTCTAATGAATACACCTAGAATAGTTATTAAGGCAACTGCAAGAATTAAAGCACTAGATGCTCTAACGTCATTTATTATACTTGTACTTTGAGAGATATCTATCCCTGCACTTGCTTTCATAGCTACAGGAGCAAAAAGAGTAGCGCCTCCTATAAAAGTTAATAATAATCCAGAGATGATTAAAAATAGTTTTAATACTTTCGAATTTTCCATGATATTGTTCTTTTTGTTGTTTAGAACAAAGGTCATGTAAAGGAAGAGGTTTGTTATCTCGTTTTAGTTCAAAGACATCTCATTTTAGTCCAATCGATATTCTGAGGGAGATTTACCATAAATATTGGTAAAATTTCTATTGAAAGTAGCTAAAGAATCGAAACCAACATCATAAGCAATATCTGAAATACGATCATTTTTTGCTTTTAATAGTGTAGCAGCTTTTTCAATTTTCTTCTTTGCTATATATTTTTTAGGGCTATCGTTAAATACTGCTTTAAACTTTCTTTTAAAAGAAGAGGTGCTTAAATGACAAAGTGCAGCTAATTCATCTAAGGACAGGTTAGCATACAAATTATGATGTATGGTAGATTTAAAACTTATTTCATTAGGTTTGAATAAAGCTGCTAAAAAATCTAAATGAGAAGGGGCTTCTTGAGATTTAGATATTAATAAAATAAATTCTTTAAGCTTAGTTTTTATAATGCTTTCATCGGCCAATTCAGGATTATCTAATAAAATATTAATACTCTCTTTGTAGTTTTCTAGTAAACGATCTACTTGAATTTGTTTTACGTTAAAATCAACAGTATAATTTGAGTTTGAGATGTCAAATTCAAAAAGATCTTTGACAAGAGATGGATAAAGGAAAATACCAATAGACTCAATACCTTCATCACAATTATGAGGTTCTTTACTTGGTTCAAAGAAATAATTTAAGCATTTAGCCAACATTGAAGTTTTTTTATTCAATGTTAAATAATCTTCAGAAGATCTTACATTAACTTCCCCTTTGTTTACAAACATAAAACAAGCTTCATCTTCCATATATTCTTTTAAAGTTCTATTAAAAGAGGGCATGGATAGTTTTATAAATACAACTCTGTCTTTGTAAGTAATAATCTGTTCTTTAAATTCCATTTATAGTAGAAGGATAGTTAATTTTCTTTAAAAGAATTTGCTCAATGCTAAATTAATAAATAGAAAATAAAATTAGCTTTTGTGTGTCAAATTAATGGATAGTTTTGGCCATTGCTTACTCCATTCTTTTTTTTGAATCCTGTCATTATAAATCTTAAGGTTAAATTTTGGAGTCGGAGTAACTATAAGGTTAAAAAGATCTTCTAAGCCATGAGGTGCTATATATTCAATTTTATTTTTTTGAGTTATCCTTATAGCTATTGAAGTAGCAGTTTCTGGCCAAAAAGAAATAGCTTCTTCACAGTTCGTATATGAAGTGTGATTATTTCTAATATGCATTCTTGACTGATTTTTTACAGACCAGTTTAATTCGGGGTCTATCATTTTTAATTGATTTTCAATTAATAAATCATACTCTTTAGAAGAATTGCTTTTATCAAAATGTATAATGTCAATATCGTTCAACTTTGTTCGCTGATAGCCATGTTTTTCGTCCCAAATTTTATTTCTGATAAATCCAGCACCAATCCAACAGTCGTTTAAATTTAAACTTCTAACAATTTTTAAAATAGAAATCATCCAAGCATCATTTTCTATAATTTGAATTAACTCGTTTTCTAATTTCATTTAAATATTTGTAGAGATTGATAAAAAAGCCTCTTTTGATATGAAACAAAAGAGGCTTTAAATTTATAATTTTAACCTAAAAAGGTATTTATATTATTTAATTAACTCGTAGCTACGCTTAATAAAGTTTGTTAACTCTTCACCGTGTAACAAGTTTTGAGATAATTTAGCTAAATCAAATGCTTGAGTAGTTAAACGCTTTTGGTCTTCTTCGCTAGCGTTTAAGATATCAGAAATTAATGGGTGATTTGTGTTTACAATTAAATTGTACATTTCTGGTAAATTACCCATTCCCATCATTCCTCCACCTCCAGAAGCTTGCATCTCTTTCATACGACGCATAAATTCTGGTACTGTAATTAAGAAAGGAGAACTAGAAGAATCCATTGATTCTAACTGAACTGTATAACTTGAATTGTTTACAGCTCCTTCGATAACTGGCTTTAATTTCTCTTTTTCTTCATCAGAAAGCTTAGAAATAACTGTATCATCTTTTTTGATTAAGTTATCAATATGATCAGCATCTACACGAGTAAATTGAACTTTTGTATCACCAGAAGTTTCTAATTTTTGCATTAAGTGCGATACGATAGGAGAGTCTAATAATAAAACTTCATATCCTTTTGCTTTTGCATCTTGAATATAAGAGTGTTGAGCATCTTTATTAGCTGCATATAAAATTACATGGTTTCCATCTTTATCAGTCTGAGCATCTTTTGTTTTTTCGATTAACTCATCAAAAGTGAAAAATGTATCATCTACAGTTGGGTATAAGGCAAACTTTTTAGCTTTATCGAAGAATTTCTCTTCAGATAACATTCCGTATTCGATGATCACTTTAATATCGTTCCATTTTTTCTCAAAATCCTCACGGTCTTTTTTGAATAATGAACTTAATTTATCAGCTACCTTTTTAGTAATGTAACCAGAGATTTTCTTAACTGCACCATCAGCTTGTAAATAAGAACGAGATACGTTTAATGGAATGTCTGGAGAATCGATAACTCCTTTTAACATTTGTAAGAAATCTGGTACAATTCCCTCTACGTTATCCGTTACAAAAACTTGGTTTTGATATAATTGAATTTTATCCTTTTGCATATCTAAGTTTTGAGATAACTTAGGGAAGAATAAAATTCCTGTTAAATTAAATGGATAATCTACGTTTAAGTGAATGTGGAATAAAGATTCCTCGAATTGCATTGGATACAATTCTCTGTAGAAATTAGTATAATCTTCAGCTTCTAAATCAGCAGGCTTTTTAGTCCAAGCTGGATTTGTATTGTTGATAATGTTATCAACTTCAATTTGTTTATGTGGCTCAGTAGTTTCTTTACCGTCTTTATCAGTTATTGTTTGTGGTGTAAAATCTGGATCGTTAACTTTCTTTGTTCCAAATTTAATTGGCACTTGGTTAAAACGGTTATACTTGTTTAATAAACCTGAGATTTTACTTTCTTCTAAAAATTCAGTAGAATCGTCAGCAATATGTAAGATAATTTCTGTACCTCTATCTGCTTTGTCGTGCTCAACTAAAGTAAACTCAGGAGAACCATCACAAGTCCAATGAGCAGCTGGTTCATCTTTAAAAGACTTTGTAATTAATTCAACTTTATCAGCTACCATAAATGCTGAGTAAAAACCTAAACCAAAGTGACCAATTACACCAGTTTCATTTTTATCATCTTTATATTTATCTAAGAACTCTTCAGCTCCTGAAAATGCAATTTGATTAATATATTTTTCAACCTCATCAGCTGTCATACCTAAACCTTGATCTTTAATAGTTAAAGTTTTGGCATCTTTATCAATACTGATTTCAATTTTAGCGTCACCTAATTCAGTCTTAGCCTCACCAATTGAAATAAGGTGTTTTAATTTTGTTGTTGCGTCAGTTCCGTTAGAAATTAACTCACGTAAGAAGATTTCGTGATCAGAATACAAGAATTTTTTAATCAGTGGAAATATATTTTCTACCGATACATTAATGTTTCCTTTGCTCATAATTATATATTTTGTTTGATATTATTTTCTGATAATTGATTAGTCAAAAAAAATACCAAAACTATTCTTGTGACAAGATGACATAAAAAACGCCAACTTAAAATGTTGGCGTCTTTAAAATTTATATAATTTCTAATTTTTTAAATATTTCGTAACATTTCAGTTGTGTTTTTATTTTTCCATGTTCCACCTGTAAAATCTGGTACTTTAACAGATGAGCTATTTTGTGCGACAGATAATTCAGATAGGGGAGTTATAGAACTCCATAAAACACTATCATATACATTAATATCTAAAGGTAATCCCTTATTTAGACACTTAATTAAGCGATAAATCATTACAAAATCCATTCCTCCATGTCCTACAGAGTTATCAGAAATTTGAGTTTTTAGTTTATCCCATAAAGGATGATTGTACTTTTCTCGATACTCATTGTATTTCTCTTTCTCAAGCCATTTATGTCCCCACCATGCTAATTCATCTTCATTAATATAAAGTTTAGAAGGATAGCCTTCATGTACAGCTTTCGTTCCTACAACTGTGTTTAGTCTGTCATAAGGTCTACCAGAATGCACATCAAACTGTAGCATGATGCTTTTACCTAATTTGGTTTTTATCATGGTAGTATTCATATCTCCACACTTAACGTTTGAAAATTTATTGATTCCAGCACGTTTTGCAGCATCACTTAAACTTTTTTCTCGAGAACTCATAGATACTACATGGTCATAGGTATCTCCACGACCAATATCCATATATTGACTTATAGGACCTAAACCATGAGTGGTATAAAAATTACCATCTTTATTTAAATGATGTTTAATTCTCCATTGATCCTCATAATATTTTTCATCCAGTAGGTGTTTACGTAAATCATGTATATAAGCTCCTTCAGCATGTGTTAAATCGCCAAAAATTCCTTGATTAATCATATTTAAAACCCAAAGTTCTTCTCCATTAAAACAGCAGTTTTCCATCATCATACAATGTTTCTGGGTACGTTCTGCGGTTTCAATTATTTTCCAACAATCTTCAAGAGTATAAGCTATAGGAACTTCACAAGCAATATGTTTGCCTTTTTCCATTCCATAAATAGCCATAGGAGTATGTAATTCCCATGGAGTAGCAATGATTAATAAATCAATATCATCTCTATTTACTAATTTTTTCCATTCATTAGGATTTCCATAATAAGCTTGTGCAGTTTTATTATGTGTTTTTTGTAAATGTTCGTTTAGTTTATCGGTTTTTTCTTTTCGTAAATCTGAAACAGCTACAATTTCTGCATCATTATTTTTTACCAACCAATCAAACATTTGTATTAAAACCTGACCTCGATTTCCACAGCCTATAATTCCAACTTTAACCTTATCTATTTTGGAAGCTGTTAAGCCAAAAGCTGTTCCTTTTGCTTTTGAATTGGATAATGAGATTGTTTTTTCTTCAATTTCGTTTTTACAAGAAATAGCTGATGATAGGCCTAAAAATACAGCGGCTTTGGTTGAAAGGGACAAAAAGTCTTTTCTATTCACAATGAGTTGATTAGTGTTAGTTGTAAAAATATCAATAAATTGCTACTTTTACAAGCTGTAAATTTGCTAACAATTTAAAAAATCAACATAAAAATTATGTATAGTTCAAAAATAACGGGATTAGGGTATTATGTTCCAGAGAATGTAGTTACTAATGAAGATTTAAAACAATGGATGGATACTAGTGATGAGTGGATTCAGGAAAGAACAGGTATCAAAGAACGTCGTTGGATTGACCCAAAAAACTCTGATGATTCTACTTCTGTTATGGGAGCTAAGGCTGCAAAGATTGCCATAGAAAGAGCTGGATTAACTAAAGATGATATTGACTTTATCATTTTTGCTACTTTAAGCCCTGAATTATATTTTCCAGGAGGAGGAGTACAAATCCAAGATTTACTTGATATGCCTACAATTGGAGCATTAGATGTACGTAATCAATGTTCTGGTTTTATATATTCTATGTCTGTTGCAGATCAATTTATTAAAACTGGGATGTACAAAAATATCTTAGTTATTGGTTCTGAAAACCATTCAGGAGGTTTAGAACGTTCTACACGTGGTAGAGGAGTGACTGTAATTTTTGGTGATGGGGCAGGAGCTGCTGTTCTTTCTCGTTGTGAAGAAGAAGGAAAAGGAATTTTATCTTCTCATTTACATTCTGAAGGTAAACATGCTAGAGAGTTAATGTTAGAAGGACCTTCTACTGGGCGTTGGGTACCAGAAATTTTAGAGAAAAATGATCCAGATGATGTTTCTTATTACCCATATATGAATGGTCAGTTTGTATTTAAACATGCTGTAGTTCGTTTTTCTGAAGCAATTGTTGAAGGTTTACAAGCAAATGGATTACAAAAAGAAGACATTGATATGTTAATTCCTCACCAAGCGAATTTACGTATTGCGCAGTTTATTCAAAAGAAGTTCCAGCTTTCTGATGATAAAGTGTATAATAATATTATGAAATATGGTAATACTACTGCTGCTTCTGTTATTATTGCTTTAACTGAAGCTTGGGAAGAAGGTAAAATAAAAGATAATGATTTAGTAGTATTAGCTGCCTTTGGTAGTGGATTTACTTGGGGATCTGTTGTGATTCGTTGGTAATGAACTAATAAATATTAATAAAACAAAAAACCGAAGTTTGAAACTTCGGTTTTTTTATTTTAAAACATACCTCCTTGGGATTCATTATCATCTCTATATTTTCTATCTTTTCTTTTGTTTTTACTACTTCCAAAGTTATATGAAAAGCCTAGATATATTGAATCGTATTCTAAAATATATTTTCCTTTTTGGTTGAATGGATTGTTAGTAGTGTAATTAAAATTAACGTTATTGAAAATATCTGTACCTCTAAGACTAATTTTTCCTTTTCCATCAAGTACTTTTAATCGGGCACCAATATTTACCATTGTATATGGTTGAACAGTGTATTGAATATTTTCACTTTTACCTCTGTAAATTGTAGAAAACTGAAAACTTAGTTTTTTAGAAGCTTTAAAAGAGTTGCTAATTCGAGCTTTTGTTATTGTATTTTTAATTGTTTCAAATTGATTGTTTAATATACCTTGAGAATCTTGAATATAGGTTTCAAAAGAAGGTCTTAAAGTCCACCATTTTATAGGTTTGAAACTACCAGAAAGTTCTACTCCATAGCTGTCAGCAAAATCATAATTGGTAAAAGAAGAAATTGATTTGTCAGGATTTAGAGCATCTCTTTCAAGAATTCTTCCAATTTTATCATTTGTTCTTCTATAGAAAGTACCCAAAGAAATATATCCTTTGGTAATTGTTTTAGTGTAGTTTAATTCTACAGAATTGGTAAATTGAGGGGTTAGGTTTCTATTTCCTCTAGCAATAGTCAAAGGAGAGGCCCATTCTTGAATAGGAGTCACTTGATAAGCCGAAGGACGATCAACTCTTCTGCTATAGGCTAGTTGTATATTATCTTTTTCGCTAAGAGAATAGTTTAATGAAGCTGAAGGATAAATATTGAAGAGATTATCTTTTAACTTTGTGTTTCCTTGATTAGTATTGAAAAATGAAGCATCTAAATTAAATTGCTCAACTCTAACTCCTATTTGAAATGCAATCTTTTCATATTCTTTATTAAAATTGAAGTATCCAGAATAAATTGAACGATCATAATCTAAAGAGGTGTTTCCGATAGGTTGTAATATAGGAGTACTAGTTGTTTGTACTTCTTGATCGGTTATTATTTTGTTGTAAAAATTTTGCTTTCTATATTCTAAACCAAATTCGATTTTACCAGATTCAATAGGCATAGTATAATCGATATTGAATAACCATAATTTTCTAGTATCCACGATATCATTGGTATAATTATTTTCTTTTGAGCTACTGTCAATTAATTCGGAATTGATTGTGTTTTCTGGGTTGTTTGTGCTAGAATAGTTAAACTCTAATTCTAAACTTTGTCCTTTCTTATCAAAATTATACACGTAATCAATATTATATGTTTCGTCTTTTTGTTTGTATTTTGAAAAGCGTTGATTGTTAAATTGTATATTGGAATTTTGAGTTACGAGTGTGTTTGTGGCTAAACTATTATTATCAAAATTTTGGTCGGTGTAAAGAGATAGTATGCTTTTAGAGTTTAGATTTATATCTACTCCAAATTTTAAAAAGTGACTGTTAGAATTGTTTAAAAAATCAATGTCTTGTAATAAATCTTTATCTGTTCTTTGTAGATTGTTAAATGTTTCATAATCTCCCCAACTAGTACTATAGTTAGCATAAAAATTTGTAATACCTACTTTATAGTTTGTATTTAAAGCAATTTCTGGTTTGGTGTTTCTACTGTGTTTTATACCAATTGTAATACCTCCATTAAAGCCAATTGCGGTGTTTTTTTTAAGGATTATATTAATTATACCACTCATGCCTTCTGGATTAAATTTAGCAGAAGGATTTGTGATTATTTCAATGCTTTTTACTGAGCTGGAAGGAAGTTGTTTTAAAAGTTGCTCAGTATTAATATTTGAAGGTTTTCCGTTGATTAAAACACTAACATTTTCATTTCCTCTAAGGCTAACTGTACCAGAAAGATGATCTATGTCAATGGAAGGGATATTTTCTAACATTTCCAAAGAGCTAGCTCCTGTAGCTATTAAGTCATTATTTACATTGATAATTTTTCTATCAATTTTTTGGATTACTGTAGAAGATTCTGCTTGTATTTCAACTTCATTTAGTTGGTTATTGTTTTCTTGTAAATATATAGTACCTATATTGTATTTTATATCCTTATCGGTTAAATCAATACTTTTAACTAAAGTTTTATATCCTATAAACTGAAAACTTAAAAATAGTTTGGTTTTTGGAAGTTTAGATAAAGTAAAATATCCTTCATCATTAGTTATGGCACCTGTAACTATAGTGCCGTTTTTAGATTTACAAGTAATAGTTGCATAGGGGATACTAGCCTTGTTTTTGGAATTTATAACTTTACCTGTGATTTTTTGTTCTTGCGCATAATTACTAATTGCTATGACAGCAAAAAGTATAGTTAATAACAATTTTTTCATATTCGGGGAACTAATCTTATTAGAAAGCTAAATATAAAAAAAACCAAGGTAATATTACCTTGGTTTTTTTTATATTATGAGGAATGATTTTACATGAAACCGCCACCGCCACTTTTTTCATTGTTATCTCTATTTCTTCTACGTTTTGCTTTGTTTTTACCTCCACCAAATCTATAGTTAAATCCAATATAAGTAGTTCTACTTTCCCATTTAAAACGTCCGTTTTGAACAAATGGATTCGTTGAATCAAACTTGAATCTCATTGTGTTGAAAATATCATTTACTCTAAAAGTAAAGTTTCCTTTTCCTTTAAGTACACTATAGTTAGCACCTAAGTTAACCATTGTCATTGGATCTACGTCCCATTGTATGTCTTGTCTTGGTCCTCTGTACATGGCAAATAATTGTAAACGTAATTTTTTTGATATTGTAAAGCTATTACTAATTCTAGCATTAAAGATTTCAGTGGTAACTTCTCTTCTTGGAGCAGCTGGATTACTTACATCATTAGTTCCAAATTGTTTTTGAGAATAGAAATCCATACTTGCATTTGCTCTCCACCATTTAGCAATTCTATAGTTTGTAGAGAATTCAACTCCATATGCATTTGTATCGTCAAAGTTAGCATATGTTAATATTTGTCTATTTGGATCAGCTGAATCTTCGTAAGTAGCTCTATTTATTACATCATTAATGTTTCTATAAAAAGTTCCAAATGTTAATGATCCTCCTTTTATTCTTCTTGTATAGTTTATTTCTAACGAATTTGTAAACTGAGGAACTAAGTTAGGATTACCTTGTGATGTAATTAAAGGAGTACTCCATTCTCTAATTGGGTTTACTTGACCAATACCAGGTCTATCAACTCTTCTACTATAACTTAATTGGAATTGATTTTTTTCGCTTGGGTTAAAAGTGAAAAATGCTGATGGATATACAGTGAATATTTTATCTGTAACAGTAGCTGTTGGTTGTGTTACTTGGTTGAAAACTCCTTTAATTTCGTAGTTCTCTAAACGAGCACCTAATTGCATGGTAACTTTACCAAACTTATGTCCATAGTTTACATATCCAGAAAAAATATCTCTATCATAAGTAAATGAAGAATTATTAAATCCAACTTGAGTAGTTAAGTTTGTGTTATCAGTTTTATTTACTCTATACTCTAATCCTAATTCTAATTTACCATTTTTAGAAACTGGATTCGTATAGTCTAAATTAATTAATGTATTGTTTCTGTCATTATTAATATTATTAATATAGTCTTGTTGAGAACCTAATAAAAAGTCATTTTCTAATAAATTAGGAGACTCATTCTTAGAATAAGTAGCTTCAAATTCTATATTGTGACCTTTCTTTTCAAAATCAAGTTTATAGTTAATGTTATAAGTTTGATTATGGCTGTCTGATGTTTGACTGTTAGGTGCATGTACAACTAAGTTACCTGCTCCATCAAAAATTTGAGCACGTCCAGTAGCTTTACTATCAAACCAATTTTGAGTAGTATAAAATGATAAAGTATTTTTCTCATTTAAATAGATGTCAGCACCAAATTTTAAAAGATGTGATTGGTTGTCGTTTTTAAAAATAAAATCTTGATTGTTTACAGTAGGTCTGTTTACATAACCAAAATTGTATCGATCTCCACCGTTAAAACCATAGTTTCCAAAAAAGTTAACTTTACCAGTTTTGTAGTTCATATTAGTAGAAGCATTGTAACGTACATAGTGTCCAACTTCAAGTCCAGTATTAACAGAACCATTGAATCCCATGTTTGCATTTTTGTTCAATACAATATTAATAATACCACTCATTCCTTCTGGATTGTATTTTGCTGAAGGATTGGTAATTAATTCAACACTTTTAATAGAGGTAGATGGAATTTGTTTTAATAATTGAGATGCTGGAATATTTGTTGGTTTTCCATCAACTAATACACGTACATTCTCATTACCACGTAAACTAATGTTACCAGTTTGACTATCTACACTTACAGATTGTACATTGTTTAGTAATTCAGAAGCAGTTGCTCCTGCAGAAGTTAAATCTTTTCCTACGTTAATTACTTTTCTATCTACTTTTTGAGTAACAGATGATGTTTCAGCTCTAACTTCAACTTCATCTAAAGTAGTAGAGTCTTCGGTTAAAGGAATAGTTCCTAAGTTAATTTTTCTTCTTTTGCTATTTATAAGAATAGGTTTACTAACAGTTTTGTATCCAATAAATTGA
Source organism: Tenacibaculum sp. Cn5-46 (assembly GCF_022347705.1). Lineage (NCBI taxonomy): Bacteria > Pseudomonadati > Bacteroidota > Flavobacteriia > Flavobacteriales > Flavobacteriaceae > Tenacibaculum > Tenacibaculum sp. Cn5-46. Next base: position 197,870 of record NZ_JAKRGD010000003.1, on the reverse strand, counting down.
ACTTCTACTATATTTTTACCTTCTGGGATGTTATTTACAGAAAAAGTACCATTATCATTAGTAATTCCTCCTGTTAAAATTTTGTTGGCAGTATCTTTGATTATTATATTTACGTAAGGAAGTGGTTCTTTTGTTGTTTGGTCGATGACTTTACCAGAAACGGAACCAGGTTTTGGTAATTTACCTTTAGGCATTTGTGCAAATAAATTTACACTAAATACTGTTAAAAGTATAAGTAATATGTTTCTCATTTTGTTTGTTTTTGAATTGTTTAGATGCATAATAGACTATTAGCCCATTACTTTTGTTACTTCCTTTAACAGAGTTTAACGTATTATTAACAACTATGGACAAAACAACTTTAATTATTGGAGCATCATTAAATCCTAATAAGTATTCGAACATTGCGCTTAAGAGATTAGATGATAAAGAAATAAAAATACATGCCATTGGGGCTAGAGAAGGAAGAGTAAATGATGTCAATATTACAACAGAGAAAACATCATTTAATAATATTGATACCGTTACAATGTATTTAAACCCTAAACGACAAGAAGAGTATTACGATTATGTATTAGGGTTAAATCCTAGAAGGGTAATTTTTAATCCAGGTACAGAAAATTCTGAGTTTTCAAAAATATTAAAAGAGAAAGGGATTAAGCCAGAAATAGCTTGTACGTTGGTTTTGTTGTCAACCAATCAATATTAATTTAAAACTTCTATTGGAAATGAGTTAGTAGAGTATAGCTTACCTGCTTCTGCTAATTCTACATTTTCAAAAATAGTTTGTGCTTCTGCTTTAAAATCTTTTAAGTTTGAGTACCTACTAGAATAGTGTCCGATAATTAGTTTTCCTGCATTTGCTTGATTCGCAATGCTAGCAGCTTGTTCGGCAGTTGAGTGTTTTGTTTTATCACACAAATCTTCTCTGTCTTTTAAAAAGGTAGCTTCATGATATAGTAAATCTACATCTTTAATAATAGGTACTATGTCTGGTTTATAAGCAGTATCACTACAAAAAGCATAACTTTTTGGTTTTGGAGGGTCTATTGTTAATTCAAAATTAGGAATCACTTCTCCTGTAGATAGAACAAAATCTTTACCAGCTTTTATATTGTGAAAATCGCAGGTTTCTATTTCATCATATTGTTGAATGTTTTCAATATGCAATTTTCTAAGCTTTGGTTTTTCTTTAAATAAAAAACCATTAGTGTATACTCTATGATCTAATGGAATAGTGTGTACAGTTATTTTATCATCTTCAAAAATTAATTCACTTTCATTTGAATCTAATTCGTGAAAAATAATGTTGTATTTAGTCCAAGATTTTGAAATTTTTAACTGAAGAACAGTAATTTCTTTAATTCCTTTAGGACCATAAATATGTAAGTCTTTTTCTCTATTAAGTATTCCAAATGTAGAAATTAAACCAATTAATCCAAAAAAGTGATCTCCATGCAAATGAGAGATAAATATATGATTGATTTTAGAAAAACCAACTTTATACTTTCTCATTTGTCTTTGAGTGCCTTCTCCACAATCGATTAAAAAATGGCGATTATTAATTTCTAAATACTGAGATGTAGGGTGTGCATTAACTCTTGGGGTAGCAGAGTGGCATCCTAAAATAGTTAAATGCAAACTCATTTATTTTATTACAAAACGTTTTGAAATAATATTCTTATTACTCTGTATAGCATAAATATACATACCTGATTTTAAATCGTTACGATAAAAAGGGTATGAGTTACGTCCTTTAGAAATATTTAATTCTTTTCTATATACAGTTTTACCTAATACGTTTCTAACGGTGAAAATAACGGTCTGGTCACTTTTAGCATTAAATGAAATAGTGGTATTGTTGGTAAAAGGGTTAGGAGAAGCAACTAACTTATCTACTTGTTTCTCTTGAGAGAAACTAGATAAGGTTACTAAGAATAAAAATAATAAAAGTATTTTTTTTACCATACGTTATTCGGTTTTAAGGGATTATTATAGGTTAAAAACCTAAATCACGCTGAATATTTTCCATTTCAATAATATCTTCAGCCTCAACTAGTGTAGGGGCTATGTTTAACGATTCTGGAAAATCATCAATATTCACATCTTTTAAAACAATTACAAAAGATGTGCCATTTGTTTGATGCACTTGAGCGTATTTCAAAAATAATAAAATATTTTCTTTGGAAACGTTATTTTTTTCTGAAATTTTTAGGATAAGGTGTTTTTCCTTAAAGTTAAAGTGCTCTTTTTCAAAATTTAATAAGAAATCTTCGAAAGAAGTATCATCAAAATGAACTAACGTATATTCTTTTTTATCTTCAATTTTCATTATTATCTTTTTATTTGTTGTGCTAACAAATATATAACAGCCATACGAGTAGCAACCCCATTTTCTACCTGATTTAAAATAATAGATTGATCACTATCGGCAACATCACTTGTTAATTCAACACCTCTATTTATAGGTCCTGGATGCATAATAACAATTTTCTTACGAAGATTGTCTAATATTTGTTTGTTAATACCAAATAACTGCGTGTATTCTCTAGTTGAAGGAAAATATTTAATATCCATTCGTTCGTGTTGTACACGTAGTACATTAGCAACATCACACCATTCTAAAGCTTTTTTCAAGTTTGTTTCAACCTCAACACCTAAACTAGTAATATATCTAGGTATTAATGTTGTTGGACCACAAACTTTTACTTTGGCTCCTTGTAACTGTAAAGCAAAAATATTTGATAAAGCTACACGAGAATGTAAAACATCACCAACAATAACAATTTTCTTACCTTTTAAGTTACTGTTTAAAGCTTCACGCATAGAAAAACTATCTAATAAAGCTTGTGTTGGATGTTCATGTGTACCATCACCAGCATTAATAATTTTTGCATCTACATGTTTTGATAAGAAAATACCAGCACCTACATTGGCATGACGCATAACAACAATATCAACTTTCATTGAAAGGATATTGTTAACGGTATCAATTAAGGTTTCTCCTTTTTTTACAGAAGACTGCCCAGCAGAGAAATTAATTACGTCTGCCGATAAACGTTTTTCAGCTAATTCGAATGATAATTTAGTACGAGTACTATTTTCAAAAAATAAGTTAGCAATGGTAATATCTCGTAAAGAAGGAACTTTCTTTATAGGGCGGTTAATAACTTCTTTAAAATGAGAAGCAGTTTCAAAAATAAGCTCTAAATCGGTTTTGTTAAGGTATTTTATACCTAATAAATGTTCAACGCTTAACTGCTTCATTTTAGTTTGTTTTTATAATCATAACTAATCAAGCTTTGATGGCTTGGGTTCAAGGTAAATAGTATCTTCTTTATGAGTTTCTTCCCAGTTAACAACAACTTTTTCTTCATTTATAGCGTCAACTTGTCTTCCTCTATAATTAGGTTGAATAGGGAGGTGACGACTAAAACGACGATCGATTAACACTAACAACTCAATGTTTTCAGGTCTTCCGTATGACTGAATTGCTGTTAAAGCACTTCGTACACTTCTACCTGAGTATAAAACATCGTCAATAATAACAACTTTTTTGCCTTCAATTAAAAAGTCAATTTGAGTTGCTGTAGCTTCTAAAGGTTCATCTCTTCTACGAAAATCGTCTCGATAAAAAGTAATGTCTAATAAACCTAATTGAAGATTTTGTATTCCGTAATCATCTGTTAACAATTTAGCTAATCGTTTTGCTAAAAAAGTTCCTCTAGGTTGAAGTCCTATTAGCACGGTATTAGAGAAGTCGTTATGGTTTTCGATTAGCTGACAAGCTAATCGATGCAGAATGATTTGAATTTCTTTTGATGTAAGTAGTGTTTTTCTGCTCATTTGTTGCTATCAAATTGGTTTGATAGTTCAACGTTCAAAAATAAAGCAAAAAAAAACGTCCACAAAATTAAAGTTAATGAAACATAAAACTATATGAATAAAATTATCTTTACATTTGCCAACTTTTAGAATATACCTGTTGATATTATGATGAAATACATTAAAAGTAAGAAGATTAACATTAAAGATGACACTTTAGCGGGAATTACAGTTTCGTTAGCTATGATACCTGAAGTAGTAGCTTTTGCCTTTGTTGCTCAAATAGATCCTCTAGTAGCACTTTCAGGAGCGTTTATTATTGGTTTAATTACAGCAATTTTTGGAGGTAGACCTGGATTAATATCTGGAGCAGCTGGAGCAGTGGCGGTTATTTTTGTGCATATGATTGCTGAAGGACACAAAAAAGGGATGCTTTTTGATACTCCAATAGATAATATGGGGTATTACTATTTATTAGGAGCTGTTATTTTAATGGGACTGATACAAGTTGGAGCAGGAGTTTTAAAGTTAGGACGCTTTGTACGGTTAATACCTCATCCTGTAATGATGGGATTTGTTAATGGTTTAGCAATTGTAATTTTTATAGCTCAGGTAAAAATGTTTTCTCATAAAGAATTAAATATTTCACCAGAAGGGGTTAAGGAGTATACCAATATATTCATGCAAGGAACAGAGTTGTTTACCATGATTGGATTGGTATTATTAACAATGGCAATTATTTGGGGACTTCCAAAAATTACAAAGAAAGTGCCTGCGGCTTTAACTGCAATTATTATAACTACTGCAATTGTTGTTATTTCTGGAATGGATGTAAGTACAGTAGGTTCTTACATTAGAGAAGGTGGAGGAGACGGATTATCTGGAAAATTCCCTACACCAAATTTAGAACTATGGCAAAACTTACCATTTAATTTAGATACTTTATTATTTATTCTTCCATATGCTTTCTTAGCAGCATCAGTAGGTTTAATCGAGTCGTTAATGACAATGAATTTAGTTGATGAATTAACAGATTCTAGAGGAAATGGAAATAAAGAATGTGTTGCTCAAGGAGCTGGAAATATTGTAAGTGGATTGTTTGGTGGAACTGGTGGATGTGGTATGATTGGACAAACAGTAATTAATATCAATGCAGGTGGTAGAGGAAGATTATCAGGTGTTATGATGGCATTAACTTTACTCACATTTATTTTATTTGCTGATAAGTATATAGAACAAGTACCTATTGCTGCTTTAGTAGGAGTAATGTTTATGATGGTAATTGAAACATTTGCATGGTCTAGTTTTAGAATTATGAATAAGATTCCAAAATCGGATGCTTTTGTTTTAATAATTGTATCTGCTGTTACTGTAATTTTCGATTTAGCTATTGCTGTATTTGTTGGAGTAATTGTTAGTGCATTAGTATTCTCATGGGAAAATGCAAAGAAAATTAGAGCTAGAAAACGTATGAAAGATGATGGTACCAAAGTTTATGAAATTTGGGGACCTTTATTTTTTGGAAGTATTACAGCTTTCAATGAAAAGTTTGATATAAGAAATGATCCTGATAGAGTTGAGATTGACTTTGTTGAATCTAGAGTTTCAGATCACTCTGCTATCGAAGCTATTTTCGCCTTAGTTGAAAAATATCAAGCAGCAGGAAAAAAAGTTGTTTTAAAACACTTAAGTGAAGACTGTAAAGTATTATTATATAAGGCAAGTCCAATTTTCTCAGATGTGATAGAGGAAGCTATTGATGATCCTCGTTATCATTTAGCGGCAAATCCTGAAGATTTTCCGAAACCATTATCAGAATATAAATTTTAAATAAAAAATCCCGCTACATGCGGGATTTTTTTATTTATTATCCTTTGTTTAAAGGACTAATTATTTCTACATCGCTAAAAGCTATAGCTCCTCTTACAACACTGTCAATGGTGCTTTTTAAAGCTTCGATTAGCTGCATTTTTAATTGAGATTTATGATAAATTAAACTAACCTCTCTAGCTGGAGGAGGAGTTTCAAATTCTCTAAGGTGTTCTTTGTCTTTTTCGTTTAAATCCAAAGTATTTAAATAAGGCAATAAAGTCATACCTAATCCATCTTTAGATAATTTAATTAAAGTATCAAAGCTTCCGCTCTCTAGTTGGAAATGATTTTTAGAATTTCTTTTGTCAGTTCTACATAGATTTATAACACTGTCTTTAAAGCAATGTCCGTCTTCTAATAATAAGATGTCATCAACCTCCAAGTCGTTAACTTCAATTTTCTTTTTTTCAAATAAACGATGTTCGTGTGGTATTAAACCTACAAAAGGTTCGTAGTATAGAACACGCTCTTTAATAGCTTCGTTTTCTAGTGGAGTAGCAGCTAAAGCAGCATCAATATGACCATCCATTAACTTTCTAACAATTTCTTCAGTAGTTAATTCTTCTATGATTAATTGAACTTTAGGATAGTTTCTACTAAATGTTTTTAAAAACATAGGTAGTAACGTAGGCATTATAGTAGGAATAATTCCAAGTTTGAATTCACCTCCAACATAACCTTTCTGTTGGTGTACAATGTCTAGAATACGATTGCTTTCATCGACAATAACTTTTGCTTGTTCTACTATTTTTTTACCAACTTCAGTTAACTCGATAGGCTTTTTAGAACGGTTAAATATTTTAGCGTCTAATTCTTCTTCTAATTTTTGTATTTGCATACTTAAAGTTGGTTGAGTAACGAAACAATGCTCGGCAGCAATTGTAAAGTTTTTATACTCAGCAACAGATAAGGTATATTTTAGTTGTGTTATAGTCATTTATAAAAATTTTCGATAAAGATATTAAAACTATCAATAGAATTTATAGTTTTTTGAATAAAAGTTGGCCTAATTTTGACTTAGAAAAATTAGAAAAACAAAGATAAAAAATGAATACAACAGTTATAGGTTTAGATAAAAATAAAACAGAGGAATTAGTTAAAGAATTAAATAGTTTGTTAGCAAACTTTCAGGTGTATTATCAAAATGTAAGAGGTTTACATTGGAATATTAAGGGAAAAAACTTTTTTGAATTACATGTAAAATTTGAAGAGTTTTATACTGATGCTCAAGAGAAAGTAGATTTAATAGCTGAAAGAATATTAACATTACAAGGAACACCATTACATACTTTTAGCGATTATACTGAATTATCAAAAGTAAAAGTAGGTAAGAATATATCTAATGATGTAGAAGCGGTTACTTTAGTGGTAGATTCATTATCAGAGTTATTAAAAATAGAAAGAACTATATTAGAATTATCTGATGAAGCTGATGATGAAGGAACAAATTCTATGATGAGTGATTTTATAGCTGAGCAAGAAAAAACTCTATGGATGATGAATGCTTGGTTAGGATAAAACAAGAAAAACGTAACAAAAACAAACAACAAGAAAAGCAACATATTTATGTTGCTTTTTTCTTTTTAAGGAAGTAGTGTAACTATTTTTTTTAGCTGTCGTCTAATCTTTATAAATCAAATACCTAACCTATGAAAAATATAATAAAGTGTACAGCTTTTATCTTTTTGTTTCTCTTATCAAATGTTTTAACAGCTCAAAACTTAGAGCAAAAGATTGATAATATTTTAAAAAAAGAATTTAAAAATAATGAAACAGGAGTTACTGCTCTTGTAGCTAAAGATGGTAAAATTATTTATCGAAAAGCATTTGGAAAAGCTAATTTAGAATTGGATGTAGATATGATTCCGGAAAATGTTTTTGAAATTGGATCTATAACAAAGCAATTTACTTCTGTTGCTATTTTAATGTTATTAGAAGAAGGTAAACTAAACTTAGAGGATGATATAACTAAGTTTATTTCTGATTATCCAACTCATGGAAAAAAGATAACAATTCATCATTTATTAACACATACCTCAGGTATTAAGAGTTATACTTCAATGAAAGAATTTGGTAAAGTTGCTACACTTCACAAATCACCTTTGGAGTTTATAGATTTCTTCAAAAATGAACCAATGAATTTTGAACCAGGAGAAAAATATAAATACAATAACTCAGGTTACTTTCTTTTAGGATATATTATAGAAAAAGCCAGTGGAATGACCTATCAAAAGTTTATCAAAGAAAGAATTTTTGATAAACTAAAAATGAATTCATCGTATTATGGAAGTCAAACAGAGTTGATTAAAAATAGAGCATATGGGTATAATAGAAGAGGTGATGTGTTTTCTAATGCGCAATATATAAGCTTAACTTTACCTTACGCTGCAGGATCAATTATGTCTAATGTAGATGATATGTTAAAATGGCAAACAGCTATAACAAATCATGCATTGGTAAAAAAGGAAACAATTACTAAAGCTTTTAAAAACTATACTCTAAACAACGGAAAAAAAATAAACTACGGATATGGTTGGAGTTTAGATGAAATCAAAGATGTTCCAACAATAGAACATGGAGGTTCTATACCAGGATATAAATCAATGGGGATTTATGTGCCAAGTAAAAATGTATATGTAATAGCATTTTCAAACTGTGGATGTATTTCACCAAGGAATAGCGCTACAGAAATAGCAGCTTTAGTAATAGGTAAACCTAAGTTTGATAAAAATAATGTGGTTAAATTATCTAATGAAGAATTGAAAAAATGGGTTGGAGCCTACCAATTTGATAATGATGTTGTAAGATATATCACATTAAAAGATAACCAATTGTATAGTAAAAGAGAAGGTAGTAATAAAGACTTTAAAATTTATCCAACCTCAGTAACTAATTTTTCTTTTGAAGATGGATTTATAGAATATGAATTTTCTGATAAAGGAGGGAAAAAAGAAGCGCTTTTCAAGAATAGAATTAATAAAGAAAAAGGAGCATGGGTAAATAAAAAAGCTCCAAAAGAGAAAAAAGAAATAAAAGTAGCAGCCGATATTTTAAAAAAATATGAAGGAGCTTATGAGTTACAACCGAATTTTATAATAACAATAAGAACTAAAAATAACCAAATATTTGCGCAAGCAACAGGACAGCCAGAGTTTGAAATATTTGCAGAGACTAATAATAAATTCTTTTTAAAAGTAGTAAAAGCAAGTATAGAATTTCATACTAGTGATGCAGGAATAGTTGATGCATTAACCTTATATCAAGGAGGAAGAGCAATGAAAGCGAAAAAGAAATAGTTAAAACAAGTATTTAAGTAAAATACGAATACTTACAAAGGCAATCAGTAACGCGGTTGCCTTTTTTAATTGAATAGGACTAAATAGTTTGGTGCTCATTCTACTACCAATTTGACCACCAATAAAAACAGTGATTAATAAAATAGAAGTCAAATGCCAATTGATTGTAAATTCAGGATTTGTGTACTGTCCAATCAATCCAGCAATAGAATTTAATAAAATAAAAAAACTAGCAGTGGCAGCAATTTTTTTAGGGCTATCCCAATTAGTTAAATGAAGTAAAGGGGCTAAGAAAATTCCACCGCCAATACCTACCATACCAGAAATAAAACCAATAATACCACCGTAACTAGCATTTTTAGAAATGCTTAAAGATTTCGACTCAGTTTCAGAAGAAACTATTTTTTTAGAAATCCACATGGTAATCGCAGCAAATAACAAAGTAAATCCTAGAAGTATAAAAAAGAAGGTTTGACTTATACGTAAATAGCCTCCAATAAAAGCTAAAGGAACACTAAATAATACTAATGGAAGTACTTTTTTCCAGTTGTATTTTTTGTTTTGGATGTATAAAAAAACATTTCCACTTACAACCATAATGTTGCACAATAAAGCTGTAGCTCTAATTTGAGAAAAAGCCAAACCAGTTAGTGCTAAAATGGCTAAATAACTTGATCCTCCACCAAAGCCTACAGATGAGTATAACACAGCAACTGTAAAGAATAACAAAACAATATGCCAGTTTTGTAAAAATGTTAGTATGAGAAAATCCATAGAAAATCGAAAATAATAAAATAGCATTTCTTAAAAGCTTTTTTAGATAAAAACTATTATAAAATTTTAAAAAATTGTAGATTAGTTCGCCAAAAAAATAGCAAATAATGAGTAACTACCATGTAAAAACCTTAGAGGAATATTTTCAAGTTTACAGAAGATCAGTACGAAACCCTGAATTATTTTGGGAAGAAATAGCAGAAGAACACTTTGTTTGGAGAAAAAAATGGGATTCTGTTTTAGAATATGATTTTTCAAAACCAGAAGTAAAATGGTTTGATGGAGCAGAATTAAATATAACAGAAAACTGTATTGACCGTCATTTACAAATTAGAGGAGATAAAACAGCAATTCTTTTTGAACCGAATGATCCTAACCAAGCAGCAGAACATATTACATACAAAGAATTATATAAGAGAGTATGTAAGTTTGCTAATGTTTTAAAGGAAAATGGCGTACAAAAAGGAGATAGAGTTTGTATTTATTTACCTATGATTCCAGAGTTAGCTATCTCTGTATTAGCATGTGCTAGAATAGGAGCGGTGCATTCGGTAGTATTTGCAGGTTTTTCATCAACAGCATTATCAACTAGGATAAATGATTGTGAAGCGAAAATGGTGATTACTTCTGATGGATCTTACAGAGGAGCAAAAACAATCGATTTAAAAGGAATTGTAGATGAAGCGTTAAACGATTGTGAGTGTGTTGAAACAGTATTAGTAGCAAAGAGGATTAATTCTGACATTCAAATGAAAGAAGGTCGCGATAAATGGCTACAACCGTTATTAGAAGAGGCGTCAGATTTTTGTGAGCCAGAAATAGTAAAGGCAGAAGATCCATTATTTATCTTATATACTTCAGGTTCAACAGGAAGTCCAAAGGGAATGTTACATACTACAGCGGGGTATATGATATATTCAGCATATACTTTCAAAAATGTATTTAACTATAAAGAAAATGATGTGTATTGGTGTACAGCAGATATTGGTTGGATTACTGGACATAGTTATATAGTATATGGTCCTTTAGCCAATGGAGCAACCACAGTAATGTTTGAAGGAGTACCAAGCTACCCAGATTTTGGGCGTTTTTGGGAAATAGTTGAAAAGCATAAAGTAAGCCAATTTTATACCGCACCAACAGCTATTAGAGCTTTAGCAAAAGAAAAGTTAGAATTTGTTGATAAGTACGATTTATCTTCTCTAAAAGTATTAGGAACCGTAGGAGAACCTATAAATGAAGAGGCATGGCATTGGTATAATGATAATGTAGGGAAAAAGAAAAGCCCTATTGTTGATACTTGGTGGCAAACAGAAACAGGAGGGATGATGATTTCTCCTATACCTTATGTGACACCTACAAAACCAACTTATGCAACATTACCATTGCCAGGAGTGCAATTAGCGTTAATGGACGAAAACGGAAAAGAAATAGTCGGAAATCAAGTAGATGGACGTTTGTGTGTAAAATATCCGTGGCCATCTATGGCAAGGACTATCTGGGGGAATCACCAACGTTATAAGGATACTTATTTTTCGGCTTTTGAAAACAAGTATTTTACAGGAGATGGAGCCTTACGTGATGAAGTTGGGTACTACAGAATAACGGGTAGAGTAGATGATGTAATTATTGTGTCAGGACATAATTTAGGAACAGCCCCAATAGAAGATGCTATAAATGAACATCCAGCAGTAGCAGAAAGTGCTATTGTAGGATATCCGCATGATGTAAAAGGAAATGCATTGTATGGTTATGTAATATTAAAAGATGTAGGAGAAGGAAGAAATCATGATAATTTACGAAAAGAAATTAATCAGATTATAACTGAGCATATTGGGCCTATTGCCAAATTGAATAAAATCCAGTTTACTATAGGGTTACCAAAAACCCGTTCAGGTAAAATAATGCGAAGAATCTTACGTAAAATAGCGCATAACGAGTTAGATAATTTAGGAGATGTTTCTACTTTATTAAATCCAGAAGTAGTGCAAAGTATTATCGACGAACGCTTATAAAAATTTTAAATAAAATATTTACAGCTACAGTTTAATATAGTATTGAACTGTGGCTTTTTTATTGTTGAAATAATAGAATAGAAGTTTTAAAGTAAAAGTACCTTAAAAACTAAACAGAGTATAAGTGTAGGTAAGGGATGACTATACTCATGGGGGACGTGTTAACTTCTTTTAAATAGGTTAGCATGAGGTAGACGTGTTAAAAGTGTTTAAAAAGCTTAAATAAAGCCTTTGTCTCTAGCCATTAAGATAAGGTCTTTATCGTCAGAGCTATTTACACCAAACATTTGTTTGATTTGACGTTTTCTTTTTTCAATACCAGCAAAAGAAAGTGGGATGATATCAGGTAAATCTTTCATTTTAGTACCAATAGACAATTCATATAACATTTTTCTGTCCAAATCGTCAATTAAATACTCACTAGTAACTTCGTTCCTAAGAAGTTTAGTGATAGTTTTGCTATAGTACGGAGGATCGTTTAAAACTTCTTGTATAGCGGTTACTAATTCTTGAGGAGTAATGTCGTTTTTAACTAAAAAACCATCAGGGTTAATATTTTTAAAAATACTATGAACTCTATAATTATCGTTAAAAGTAGTAGAAACAATTATCCTAGAGTCTGGAAGCATTGCGTTTATTTTTAAACCTAAATCCTCACCAGATAAAATAGTGCCATCGGAAGAAGCGGGTAATCGCATGTCTAAAAAGATGATGTCTACCTTTTTAGAAATATCAGCATGTTGCTTTATAAGTTCATAAGCGGTGTCGCAATTGTGAGCAACATGGATTTCAAAAGTAATATCTTCGTTTTGTTGATCAATGTAATTAAAAGCACTTTTGTAGGCTTCAGAAATTAATGGATGATCATCAATAATTAAAGCAGTGTATTTTTTACTATTCATTATTCGTTTTATAAGGGGTTGTAATTAAAAGAGCAGTACCTTTATCTACTTCCGATAAAAATTGTACAGTTCCATTTAATTTTTCTACTCTCGATTTTATGTTTTTCATTCCAATACCTTTTTTACCTTTTTTTGGGTTAAAGCCAACACCATCGTCTTTTAAATTGATAATAAGGTTTTGGTTTTCGTTAGAGAATACTAAAGTAACGTTTTTTGCTTTTGCATGTTTTATAATATTCTGCAAAGCTTCTTGTATAATTCTATAAACATTGGCTTTGGTGACTTCATTAATTTTTTTCCAAACAATATTTTTATCAAAAGAAAACTTATAGTTAAAGCTACCAATAACGCTTTTATCTTTTAATAATTGTTCAATAATACTAGTAAAGTTAATATTGGAGCTATCAAAATTATCGCTCAGTTTATGAGAAACTTCTCTAATTTCTTTTTCAATTTCCTGTAGTTCGTTTAAAAAAGATTGATGTTTTTCAAGAGTTTGTTCATCACCTTTAAGGGGTAAAAAACCTAAACCAAAACGAGTACCAAAGAGTTTTCCTAGAATACCATCGTGAAGTTCCTCAGAAATTCTATTACGTTCTTTAACTTTTTCCTCTTCAAGTTTTGCTTGTTGTTGTAGTGTTAATACGTACACTTCTTCGTTAGCTTTTTGCTGTTCAGCTTCAAGCCTAAGTTTTTCGTTTTTTACTTTTTGAACACGTAAAAAATAAAGTAAGCTTAAAATAAGGATTCCACCAATACTGGTAACAATAATCCAAATGCGTTGTTGATTTAAACGTTTGGTTTCAGCAATATATTCATCTGTTTCAAATTCAATACGGGTAAATTTATTTTGAGTTTTACGTTCTGCACTAATTAAACTATCGTTAAACACTATATAACGGTCTAAGTATTTTTTAGAATTTTGTTTGTCTAAATCGGCTAATTGTTTTAGAGAAGTTAGGTAATCTCCACCATTTTTTATTTGTTGAGCTAAAGTATTAGCCTCTTTTGCGTATTTAAGCGCATTGATGGTGTCTTTATTGTATTTAAAGTAATCGGATATACATATCTTTGAGTTTAAAATATTAGTTTTATCACCAATACTATCTCGGATTTTTAAAGCTTTAAAAAAATCTTTTTTTATGTTGATAGTATCTTTCATTAATAATTTACAATAAGCCCTGTTATTTAGAAGTCTTGCTAAGTTTTGTTTTTGTTTATTAATTTTAAGAGCTTTATTATAATATACTATGGCCTTATGGTAATCTTTTTTCTTAAAATGTGCCCTACCAATGTTGTTTAATAATATTTCGTAATATTTATTTTTGTATTCTGTTTTATTTAAGTAAAAAATAGCTTTAGAATAATAGAATAGAGCTCTATCATATTTTTTAATGTCATTTTGTAAAAAACCTAAATGATTGTATGCTCTGTAAAGTCTTTTAAAATCCTTTAATTCTTTAAATAATTCTATAGCTTTAATATTTAGCACTTCACTACCAGTATAATCTCTATTAAAACCTTTGATTCTAGCCATTCCATATAATATTTCAGCAGCTTCCTTTTTATAATCTTCTTTGATGAAGTTTTCATAGGCTTTGTTAAAATGATAATAGGCTTTGTCGAAAATTTCAATACGTAGGTAGTACGTAGCGTAATTCCAATGTGCGTCACCTGTAGCATATATATGCTTATTTTTTATAGCAGAATTTAAGGCCTCTTTATTAATTTTAAAAAAAGAAGTAGTGTCTTTTAAATTGTAAAATTCATAAGCAATAGAACTTAATTCTAAAGGTAGAGGTCTATCGTTTTCATGAACGTAATTATAAGATTTTTTTAAAAGTTGAGCTTTAGAAGTACTATCTAATTTTTTATTCTTTACCTTTTTTAGCCAAAATTTAATACTGTCGTTTTCTAATTGAAGATATTTTTCAGGAGCAGAAAAGCATGCTATATTTCCTGAATAGAATATAAGTATAAAAGCTAGTATTGTTTTAAGAGGTTTCAATAGTAATTGGTTTTAAGCAAAGCTAAAAAAAAAAGCCCTTAACATTTGTTAAAGGCTTTTGTATTTATAAAAGAATTAATTTCCTTTTCCTCCATCACCATCACCGTCAGTTCCATCTCCACCCCCAGTATCTCTGTAGCTATCAGTTCCACCATTGTTATTAGTAGTTCCACCATTGCTGGTGTCTCCGTTGTTATTACCGTCTTTATCATTATTAGCAAGGTCGGTAATGCTAGTTAGGATTTCAGTATTGTTATTAGTCTCAGGTACTAAATCGTCTTTTGTTAAGTCAGTACAACTAGTTGTTAAAAGGATTAGCATGCTGATTAGTAAAGTAGTTTTTAAAGTTTTCATAATTTTCAATTTTTAATATTTGACATTAGTTTTCCATGCCGCGTATGCAGCTGTAATAGCATCGAATTGGTTATGTTCGATTATTTTGAGCCTTGGTAAAATCAAGGCAATAGTCATCTAGCCCAAGTAATTTGGGTAGTTAGTAGAATTAAGTTGATATGGAACATCAACTCGTGAAGACTCATTACTACTAAGGCCTATTGAGTACAACAGACTTCAGGAATTCTACATTGTCATAATAAAGGAAGCGTTTTGCAATTTTTTAATGAACGCTAGTTGATTCTATCACTAAAATAGTGACATAGATTGTGTAAACGAACACAATTTTAGTAAGCGTTGTTGTTTAATGAGTAAACGTCCTTTTTCATTTAGTTTGTGCAATTTTAATATAATCATAGCTTTCAATTTCGTTCAATTAAGATAGTGAAAAATAACGAATTATCCAAATTTTTTAACACTTTTTTTATTGTGTTCATTTTCTTTTTTTTTGAATAAAAAAAGGCGCCCTATTAAGGCGCCTTTTGTATATATACTATATTATTGATTTGTTGTTAACTCATCTTTAAATATTGCTTCTTACAATAAACATCCTTACTCATTTTTATATAACTGCCATCACCTCCTATAGTTAGTCTTTCGATGATTGGGTTTAAATAAAATAGTTTCATAATCTTTAAATATTAATTTGTTAAATAATCATTCAAATACTTCTAAATGATTACGGTACAAATATACAAAATATTTAAATAAAAACAAGAAAAAACTTAAGTTATTTCACTGAAAATCAATTAGTTAGGTTGTTTTTAAAATAAGGAAGTCCTGTCCAGATATTATCTAGATTTTAGCTTGTTAGCAACAGTTTGTAGTTCAGTTGTTTATGAGTCAAGGTGTGCTTTTTATATGTTTAAATTAAAATGTCAATATTTTTAAAAAAATTATAAAAAAAAGCGTCCAATTTTAGTTGGACGCTTTATATAGTGTTAATTTATATGTTATATCATATTCGAAAATTGTCAGAAATAAACATACTACGTCCGTTTTTGTAAAATTGTCCATCAACAACTTCACGAAAACTACAAGTTGGCTTCATTAGCCATACAGCGATATGTAAATTTATATTCATCATTTGAAGAGCAAATATACATTATTTTTTAAAATGTTAAAAAAATGCTAATTACTGAATTTAAACTTCTGTAAAACAGGTGTTTTTGTACTTGTTGGTAAAAAAGTAAGTGTTTCACTTACTAAAAGTAAGTGAAACACTTACCAAGTTGTTAAAAGCATAAAATATCTTTGTAATGGTTAAAAATTAAACTCTTATAAGGGTTAGATACGGATGGGGGTCCGTATCGCGTCGACAAGGGAAAATTATATGAAAAAAGAAAACAAAATGAATGTTTTACTCTAACCAAAGTAAAAAATTTAAAATGCATGTCACAAAAACGCCTAATCGGGCGTTTTTTGTTTTTTATATTCATAAACTTATGTAAGTTTACCTTCAATATACGACGTATGTTGCATCAACATAAACATTATTTAAAATGAAAAAACTAGTTTTATTAATAGCTATTGCTATTGTTTCTATAGCATGTAAGAATGAGCCTAAAAAAGAAACTCAAAAAACAGAAGCTACACCAACTGAAGTTAAAGAGAAAAAATATTCTAAAGAATTAACAGAGGTTTTCAAAAAACATGGAGGAATAGAGGAGTGGAACAAAATGAAAACCTTATCATATACTTTAAATAAGGAAGAGCATACAATTGACTTACATTCAAGAAAAACAGTAATTAATTCACCTGAATACTCTTTAGGTTATAATGGAAAAGATGTATGGGTGTCTGATACTACCGCCTATAAAAAAGATCCAAAGTTTTATTATAACTTATATTTCTATTTTTATGCAATGCCTTTTGTATTAGCAGATGATGGAATAGTTTATTCTGAAACAGCACCAATAGAGTTTGAAGGAAAGAAGTATCCAGGAGTTAAAATATCTTATAAAGGAGCTATAGGTTCTTCTCCAGATGATAACTATTTTATATATTACGATCCAACAACTAAAGAAATGACTTGGTTAGGGTATACAGTTACTTATTTTAGCAAGAAACCATCTGATAAGTTTAGTCTAATTAGATATAATGATTGGGAAAATGTTAACGGTTTCTTATTACCAAAATCAATAACTTGGTACCAGAAAAATGAAGAAGGTAATCCTACAGTACCAAGAGGAGAACCAACTGAATTTAAATTACCATTATTAAGTCAAGCATCATTGGCTGATAGTTTTTTCGATAAACCAAACAAATAAATGAGTCAACAAAAATATACTTGGAAAAAAGAGTACACGCTAGTACTGTTTGCAAACCTGATTTATATATCAATATTTTACATTATTACAAATTTATATACTAGTTAATTATGCAAACAATTGATTGGATTGTACTCTCTTTAACATTATTGTTTATTGTATTTTATGGTGTTTGGAAAACACGAGGAAGCAAAAATGTAGAAGAGTATATTAAAGGTGGAAACGAAAGTAAATGGTGGACTATAGGCCTATCTGTAATGGCAACTCAAGCGAGTGCCATTACTTTTTTATCAACTCCTGGACAAGCATTTCATAGTGGAATGGGCTTTGTGCAATTTTATTTTGGATTGCCTATTGCTATGGTTATTATTTGCTTAGTTTTTATACCTATTTATCATAAATTAAAGGTTTATACGGCTTATGAGTATTTAGAAGGTCGTTTTGATAAAAAAACAAGAACGCTTACCGCAATTTTATTTTTAATTCAAAGAGGTTTAGCAGCAGGGATTACCATTTTTGCACCTGCCATTATTTTATCGGCTGTTTTAGGATGGGATTTGATAACGCTAAATATTATCATAGGATTTTTAGTAATTGTTTATACAGTTTCTGGAGGAACAAAAGCAGTAAGTGTTACACAGAAGCAACAAATGGCTGTAATTTTTGCAGGAATGTTTATTGCTTTTTACCTTATACTTCAATACTTACCTGATGGAATTACATTTACAAAAGCTTTAGAAATAGCAGGTGCTTCAGATAAAATGAAGGTGCTTGATTTTTCTTGGGATTTGAACAATCGTTATACAGTTTGGACAGGTATTTTAGGAGGTACTTTTTTAATGCTTTCTTATTTTGGTACTGATCAAAGTCAGGTACAACGATATTTATCAGGAAAGTCAGCTAGAGAAAGTCAATTAGGATTAATTTTTAACGGTTTGTTAAAAGTTCCAATGCAGTTTTTTATTCTGTTAGTAGGGGTAATGGTGTTTGTTTTTTATCAGTTTAATGCTTCGCCTTTAAACTTTAATCCAAAAGCAAATGAAGTTGTTGAGAAATCTAAATACGCTAATGAATATAAAGAACTACAACTAAAGCATATTCAAATAGAGAATAGCAAAAAGACATTAATATTTGAAGGTTTAACAGAAGAGAACAAAAAACAACTTCAAGAGTTAAATGAACAAGATAAGAGTTTAAAAGCTGATGCAAAAGCTATAATTAAAAAGGCAAATGCAGAGGTAGAAACAAATGATAAAGACTATGTTTTTATTCATTTTATATTGCATAATTTACCTAAAGGATTAATAGGTTTATTATTGGCAGTAATCTTATCGGCAGCGATGTCGTCTACAGCATCAGAATTAAATGCTTTAGCGTCTACCACAGCAATCGATTTATATAAACGTAATGTAACTAAAGAATATAGTGAAGAGCATTATGTAAAAATGTCTAAATGGTTTACGTTAGGGTGGGGGCTGTTAGCTATTCTAGTTGCTTGTGTCGCCAATTTATTTGATAATTTAATCCAACTGGTAAATATTATTGGGTCCATTTTTTATGGAAACGTATTAGGAATCTTCTTATTAGCATTTTTCTTTAAAAAAGTAAAAGGGAATTCGGTGTTCATTTCAGCAATTATAACGCAATTATTAATCATTGTTGTTTGGTATTTAGATTGGTTACCTTATTTATGGTTAAATGCTTTAGGTTGTGGATTAGTAATGGGAATTGCAATATTAATTCAATCGCTAAATTCAGAAAATAAAGAATGATTAAAACAAGAAAAGCAAATTTAGAAGACTTACCTATTTTACTCGATTTTGAACAAGAGTTAATTAAGGCAGAGCGCCCTTTTGATAAAACATTAAAAGAAGGGAAAATATCTTATTATGATATTAAAGCTATGATTTTATCTGATGAAGTTGAGGTAATGGTGGCAGTTGAAAATGATGAAATAATTGGTTCTGGCTATGCTAGAATTGTGATACCAAAATCGTACTTCAAATTTGATAAGTTTGCTTATTTAGGTTTTATGTATGTAAAGCCTACTCATAGAGGAAAAGGAGTGAACAAAAAAGTAGTTGAAGCTTTAAATACATGGATACTTTCGAGAAATGTTTCTGAAGTAAGATTAGATGTATATGCAGAAAATCAAGGAGCAATTAGAGCTTACGAAAAAGTAAATTTCAAAAAGAACTTGATAAATATGAGAATGAGTTTATAAGAAATGTAATTTCTTATAAACTCATTTTATATATTATATAATTTTAGCAATCTGCTAAACCAACTGTAACTGCTAAACCTCCTTCAGAGGTTTCTTTATAGTTACGGTTCATATCTTTAGCAGTTTCCCACATGGTATCAATAACTTTGTCTAGAGGAACTAAAGATTCTTTTGGGTTGGTTTCTAAAGCCATTTCAGCAGCATTAATAGCCTTAATAGCTCCCATGGCATTACGTTCTATACATGGTACTTGTACTAACCCTCCAATAGGATCGCAAGTAAGTCCTAAATGATGCTCCATTGCTATTTCAGCAGCAACTAAACATTGTCCAGGAGTTCCTCCTAATAGTTCAGTAAGAGCAGCTGCAGCCATAGCAGAAGAGACTCCTATTTCGGCTTGACATCCACCCATAGCAGCAGAAATTGTTGCATTTTTCTTAAAAATACTACCAATTTCTCCAGCAACTAGTAAGAACTTTTTAATGTGTTCAAAATCTCCATCATGGTTTTCAATTACTAGATAGTACATTAAAACAGCAGGAATTACTCCCGCGCTTCCATTTGTAGGAGCGGTAACAACTCTACCTAGTGAAGCATTTACTTCATTTACCGATAAGGCTAAACAACTAACCCATTTAAGTATTTCTCTAAATTTTACCTCAGTACCTCTAATAGCGGTAAGCCATTCTTCTTTACTGTTGTAAGTAGCACCTTTAATTAATTTTTGATGAGTTTCAAAGGCTCTTCTTTTTACGTTTAAACCTCCAGGTAAAACTCCTTCAGTATGGCAACCTATATACATACACTCAAGCATCGTATCCCAAACGCGTTTTAATTCAGAATTTATATGATTCTCATCGTTTAGAATTAATTCATTTTGAAAAACAATATCAGAAATATTTTTGCCCTCGTTTTCACAATACTCTTCTAATTCAGTAGCTCTATTTATAGGAAAAGGAAAGTTCTTTTTGTTTATTTCAGTATCGGCAGATTCACTTATCTCTTCTTGAACAACAAAACCACCACCAATAGAGTAATATGTTTCTGTAGATATTTCTTTTCCTTTAGAAAAACCTCTAAAAGTCAATCCGTTTGAATGAAATGGTAAAAAGTCTTTATTAAAAACAACATTATCAGTTGAAAATACAATCGTTTTCTCTGCATTAAAATCTAAACGAGTAGTAGTTTTTATTTTATTGATAATAATGTCTATATCATCTACAGGAATATATTCAGGGTCGGTACCGCTGAGTCCTAATAACACAGATAAATCGGTAGCATGTCCTTTACCAGTTAAAGATAAAGAACCATATAAGTCAATTCTAATACCATCAATGTTATCAAAAAGATTATTGTCTTTTAATTTTTTAATCCATTGTTGTGCGGCTCTCCATGGCCCTAAAGTATGTGAACTAGAGGGACCAACGCCAATTTTTAGCATATCGAAAACACTAATAAATTGCGACATAATATAGGTTGTTTGTTGACGGCTAAAATAGAAAAAGTCCTGTATTTATTGAATACAGGACTTTATTTTTTATATATATAAAGAAATTTTTACATTCCGTAAACAGATTCTTTATCAAATTTCTTAGTAAGCATGTAGTATACAACTGCACGATACTTATTTCTTTCAGATCTTCCAATTCTTTCCATAACGTCGTCAATAGCTTTGTCTAATTCAGGACTATCATCTAAACCTAATTTTTTCATTAAGAAGTTCTTCTTAACAGTTTCCAATTCTTTAGGATCTGAACCAGAAACAGTTTCAGCATCTTTTTTATAGATAGATGGCCCTAATCCTTTTGTCACAGCCTTTAATAAATCAGTGTTAGAACGGATATCTCTATCGTCCATAAACTTTTTATACAGTTCTACTTTTTCGTCAAATTTACTCATGATTTTTTGTTTAAAATTAGATTTTAATTTTTTGTAGATTTCTTTAATCCTTTCAAATATAGAAAAATAATTTGTTCTTTCAAATAGCTATAATAGACAGGAAATACCTAGTTGAAATTGTTAATTAAATTGTTGAAAACAAAAAGAAATCTAAGTAAAAAGGCATTGTTCTTGTAGTAAATTTATATAAATTCAAATCTGTTGCCTATGTCATTATCAAAATTTGAATCAATGTTGAAAACCAATGATGTTTATTTTTTCGATGCTGCTGAGTTTGAAACAATTATAGAGCATTACTTAAATATAGGTAAACATTCATTGGCAAAAAAAGCTGTACAGCTGGGGTTAGAACAGCATCCTACTTCAATTCAACTTAAACTCATGAAAGTTGAACTTTTAATATTTGAAGATGAATTAGAGGAAGCTGTAAAGATGTTAACAAACATTGAAGCAGTAGAACCTCATAACGATGAGGTGTACATTCAGAAAGCTGTTATTTTATCAAAAAAGAAAAAACATATAGAAGCTATTTCAATACTAAAAGAGTCTTTACAATACATTGAAGACCCTGTAGATATATGGTCTATGTTGGGAATGGAATATTTGTATTTAGACGATTTTGAAAATGCTCGTTTAAACTTTGCAAAATGTATTGATGTTGATTATGAAGATTATTCTTCATTGTATAATATTGTGTATTGTTTTGATATGCAAGGAAACCATGAAGATGCTATAAAATTCTTAAATTCTTATTTAGATAAAAATCCTTATTGTGAAGTCGCTTGGCATCAATTAGGAAGGCAATATTTTGAAATAGGAATGTTTAAAGAAGCTTTAACTTCATTTGATTATGCCGTGCTTATAGATGATAGCTTCATTGGAGGGTATTTAGAGAAAGCTAAAACTTTAGAAAAACTAGATCGTTTTGAAGAGGCTATTGAAAATTATTTAATAACATTAGAATTAGATGATCCTACTGCTTATGCGTATGTAAGAATAGGGGAGTGTTATGAAAAGTTAAATAATATTCATACAGCAATTCATTTCTATAAAAAAGCAGTACATGAAGATCCTCTTTTAGATAGAGGGTGGATTCTATTAACAAATGCTTGTTATAGCAATGAGAATTTTCAAAAAGCATTGTATTATATTAATAAAGCAATTCAAATAGATGAAAGTAATGCTCTATATTGGAGGAAATATGGAGATATTAATTTAAAATTAAACTTTTATGAGGAAGCTGTAAAAGCTTTTTCTAATTGTATAGAATTAGGCGATAAAGAGATTGAAATTTTTATAGCTTTAACAGATATTTTACTATTCTTAGGAGAGTTCAATGAAGCTTTAAAAGTTTTGATTAAAGCTAAAAAGATATATAAAGAATTTGCAGAGGTAGAATATCGCTTATGTGGGTTATTTATGATTTTAGATAAAGAGGAGTATAGTTTAACGCATTTGAAAAATGCTTTAGCTATAGATTATGAATATCATTTAATCATAAAGGAGTTGTATCCTTCAGTTTATGAAAAAGAAAGGGTACAGAAAATAATATCCAATCACAAAAAAGTAATAAAGTAAAAGAAAAGCTCCAAAATGTAAATCTTGGAGCTTTTTTATTGTTTGTTATATACTAACTTAAGAAATATGTTTCCATATCTTACGTAAAACTATAATACAGCCTAGTGTTAAAACAGAGAGTATAATAGCAATTAAAGTTTTTCCGTAAATCCAGTTTCCAGTTGCAAATAGAAAACTATACACTCCAATAGTACCAGTTATAAATCCAACAATTTTAGCACCAATATTTTTAAACTTATCTTCTCCTTCAAAAATTAATTGATTAAAGTTATTTATTGTGTTTTGATCAGTTGGAGAAGTTAAAAAAGTAACTAAAATCCATCCAATAGTAGTAATAAGAACACCTATAATTAATTGCCAATAACCAGCTATTTCAATTATTGGAGTTTCCATTTTACCATTGATAAAAAAGAAAACAGCAATAAAGAAAGAGATAGCCATTGCAGCTATTTCACTATAAGGATTTATTCTACTCCAAAACCATCGTAAAATAAATAGCAAACCAGTTCCAGCACCTATTTGAAGTAATAAATCAAAAACATCTTTTGCCGATTGTAAATAAAAAGAAAAAAGAGCGGCAAATAACATTAATAAAACTGTTGATATTCTTCCAATGATTACTTTTTGTTTTTCTGAAGCATCTTTATTGATAAATCGGCTATAAAAATCATTTACTAAATAAGAACTACCCCAATTTAATTGTGTAGAAATAGTACTCATAAAAGCAGCAATTAATGATGTTAATACAATACCTAATAAACCAGCAGGTAAATAAGTCATCATTGCAGCATATCCAACATCGTGACCTTGCATTTCTGTAGTTAGGCTAGGAAAGGCTTGATTCATACTCTCTAAAGAAGGGAATATAATTAATGAAGCTAATCCAACTATAATCCATGGCCAAGGACGTAAAGCATAATGTGCAAAGTTGAAAAATAAAGTAGCCCAAGTAGCATTCTTTTCATCTTTAGCAGCTAGCATACGTTGAGCAATATAACCACCACCACCAGGTTCAGCTCCAGGATACCAAGTACTCCACCATTGAACAGCAAAAGGAATAATAAATAATGTAATTAAAGCTTCTGTGTTAGAAAAATCAGGTAGCATTGCTAATTTAGAACTAACATTTGGATGTGATAATAAGTTAGAAAGACCATTGATTTCTGGAAGGTTTACAATATATATAGTAGCCCACACAGAACCTACCATGGCAATTAAAAATTGAACAAAATCGGTAAGTAACACACCTTTTAAACCTCCTAGAGAAGAATAAATCACTACAATTATAGAAGAGTATAATAACATTTCTCCTTGAGAAATACCTAATAATATATTTGCAATTTTTGCTCCAGCTAAACAAACTCCAGCCATGGTTATAATATTAAATATAACTCCTAAATATATAGCTCTAAAACCTCTTAAAAAACTAGCTGTTTTACCAGAGTATCGTAATTCATAAAATTCTAAATCGGTTGTAATACCCGATTTTCTCCATAGTTTAGCATAGAAGAATACAGTAAGCATACCAGTAAGTAACATGGCCCACCATACCCAGTTACCAGAAACACCATTTTTTCGAACAAGTTCGGTAACCAGTCCAGGAGTGTCTGCGGCAAAGGTTGTTGCAACCATAGATACTCCTAATAACCACCAAGGCATATTTCTACCAGATAAAAAGAATTCGGAACTATTTTTTCCTGCAGATTTAGAAGCCCAAACTCCTATAAGTAAAGAGATTATAAAAAATCCTACAATGATTATATAATCAATAGTGGTTAAAGTCATAATTTTTTGGTTTATTGGCTAATGTAATTAAATATTTTCAAACGTTAAATTGCTATTAAAGTCGAAAACGATTTCGCAGTTTTTTGTTAGAGAAGCACTATATTTATTTAATTTTGAACCTGAGATTTATGAGAAAAATAAAAAAAATAGCAGTAATGACTTCTGGTGGAGACTCGCCAGGAATGAATGCAGCAATTAGATCAGTTGTTAGAGCTTGTGCTTATTATAGAACTGAATGTGTAGGAATATATAGAGGATATCAAGGAATGATTGAAGGAGATATGATTCCTTTAACAGCCAGAAGTGTAAATAATATAGTTCATAAAGGAGGTACTATATTGAAGTCTGCAAGATCTAAAGAATTTAGAACTGAAGAAGGGCGTAAAAAAGCATACGAAAACCTACTAGAAAATAATGTCGATGCTCTTGTTGTAATTGGAGGAGATGGATCCTTTACAGGAGGGGTTGTGTTTAATAAAGAGTATAACTTCCCAATCATAGGGATTCCAGGAACAATTGATAACGACATTTTTGGAACTACTCACACTTTAGGTTATGATACAGCTTTAAATACAGCTGTAGACGCTATAGATAAAATTAGAGATACCGCATCTTCACACAATAGGTTGTTTTTTGTTGAGGTTATGGGACGTGATGCTGGTTTTATAGCGTTAAATGCAGGTGTTGGAGCAGGTGCAGAAGAGATTTTAATACCAGAAGAAGATTTAGGATTGGATAGGTTATTAGAATCTTTAAAAAAGAGTAGAAGAGCAGGGAAGTCTTCAAGTATTGTAGTGGTTTCAGAAGGAGATAAAACAGGTAAAAATGTTTTTGAATTAGCAGACTATGTAGAAGAGAATTTAGAAGACTATGAAGTGAGAGTATCTGTTTTAGGACATATGCAAAGAGGAGGAACCCCATCTTGTTTTGATAGAGTTTTAGCAAGTAGGATGGGAGTGAAAGCTGTTGAGTTGTTAATCGATGGAGAAACAAATTTAATGGTTGGGCTCAACAATAATGAAATAGAAACGATAGATTTAGAGAAAGCAATAAAAGGTCAAAATGAGATTAATAAGGAACTTTTAAGAGTTTCTGATATAATGACCACGTAAAATTTAGTAATTAAAATAGTAAGTATGATAAAAATAGGAATTAATGGATTCGGTAGGATAGGAAGAATCGCCTTTAGAGCAGCAATAAATAGAGCTAATGTAGAAGTAGTTGCAATAAACGATTTACTAGATGTAGATTATTTAGCATATTTATTAAAGTATGATTCTGTTCACGGGCGTTTTGATGGTGATGTTGAGGTAAAAGACGGTCAATTAATTGTTAATGGAAAACAAATAAGAGTAACAGCAGAAAGAAACCCTGAAAATTTAAAATGGGATGAAGCTGGAGCTGATTACGTAATAGAGTCTACAGGTTTCTTTTTAACAAAAGAAGCAGCAGGTTTACATTTAAAAGGAGGAGCAAAGAAAGTATTTATTTCAGCACCATCTAAAGATGCTAAGATGTATGTGATGGGAGTAAACCATACAGAAATGACTGCTGATGAAACTGTAATGTCTAATGCGTCTTGTACAACAAATTGTTTAGCACCATTATCTAAAGTGTTAGATGAAAACTTCGGAATTGTAGAAGGATTAATGACTACAGTACACGCTGCAACTTCTGGACAAGGAGTGGTAGATGGACCAAATAAAGATAGAAGAAGAGGAAGATCTGTTCTTAATAACTTAATCCCTGCTTCTACAGGAGCAGCAAAAGCAGTAACAAAAGTAATCCCTGCCTTAGAAGGTAAATTAACAGGTATGGCTGTAAGAGTTCCTGTAGCGGATGTTTCTTTAGTAGATTTAACTTTTAGAACAGAAAAAGCTACTTCTTTAGAAGAAATTAAAAAAGCTTTAAAAGAAGCTTCAGAAGGAGAGTTAAAAGGAATTTTAGGTTATACAGAAGATGAGGTTGTATCGCAAGATTTTGTTTCTGATGCAAGAACTTCAATAGTAGATGCCGATGCGAGTTTAGAGTTAAATAGTAACTTCTTTAAAGTAGTATCTTGGTATGACAATGAGTTTGGATATGCTACTAAAATTGTTGACTTATTAGAATATTCAGCATCTTTATAAAAATTTGTTAAATTCAAAACATTAACCTGATAGTTTTTAAAGCTATCAGGTTTTTTTATTCGGATAAGTTTTATATTTGTAGGTTCACTTTATTAAGCAAGTGGGACGTAGAAAATTAAAAAAAACGCCCCATAAGAACACAAAAATAGAAACAAATGATTAAAATAGGGATTAACGGATTTGGAAGGATTGGTAGACTAGCTTTCCGTTCGGCAATTAATAGAGATAACATAGAGATAGTTGGGATTAATGATTTATTAGATGTCGATTATTTAGCTTATTTATTAAAGTATGATTCTGTTCACGGACGTTTTGATGGTGATGTTGAGGTAAAGGATGGGAATTTAGTGGTAAATGGTAAGGTTATTCGTGTTACAGCTGATAGAAATCCTGAAAACTTAAAGTGGAACGAAGTAGGAGCTGAGTATGTTATAGAATCTACAGGTTTTTTTACAGATAAAGAAAAGGCTGAATTACATATAAAAGGAGGTGCTAAAAAGGTAATTATCTCAGCGCCATCAAAAGATGCAAAAATGTATGTAATGGGAGTAAATCATACTGAAATGACAGCTGAAGAAACTATCATTTCAAATGCTTCTTGTACTACGAACTGTTTAGCGCCATTAGTAAAAGTTATTAATGATGCTTATGGAATGACAGAAGGTTTAATGACTACTGTACATGCGGCAACTTCTACTCAAAATACAGTAGATGGACCTAATAAAAAATGGAGAAGAGGACGTTCAGTTGTAAATAATATTATTCCTACCTCTACAGGTGCGGCAAAAGCAGTAACCAAGGTAATTCCGGAAATGTTAGGTAAATTAACAGGAATGGCTGTAAGAGTTCCTGTAGCAGATGTATCTTTAGTGGATTTAACATTTAGAACTGAAAAATCGACTTCTTTAAAAGATATCTTAGCAACATTAAAAGAAGCTTCAGAAGGAGAGTTGAAAGGAATTTTAGGTTATACAGAAGATGAGGTTGTATCTCAGGATTTTGTATCTGAAACAAGAACTTCAGTTATTGATGCTGATGCAAGTTTAGAATTAAATGAGAACTTTTTTAAAGTTATATCTTGGTATGACAATGAGTTTGGATATGCAACTAAGATTGTTGATTTATTAGAATATTCTGCATCGTTATAAAAGCATAAAATATTTTGTAAATTGTATTCCCGCATCAAATGCGGGAATTTTTTATTTAATATAGATTATATGGAAATAGCAATTATAGCACACGACGGTAAGAAAGCCGAAATGGTTCAATTTTTAAATGAGAATCAAGTAATTCTTCAGCAAAAGAATATAAAACTAATATCAACAGGAACTACGGGATCTAAAGTTGAAAAGGCAGGTTTTGAAGTAACAAAATACTTATCTGGTCCTTATGGAGGTGATGCACAAATAGCGAGTAGAGTTGCGGAAGGAAAGTGTAATATGGTGCTGTTTTTTAGAGATCCACATGAGAAGCACCCACATGAACCAGATATCTCTATGTTATTACGTCTATGTGATGTACATGATGTTCCTTTAGCTACAAATCCAGCAACAGCGGAATTATTGATAAAAGCTGTTTAAAATTTTAAATAAAAAAAACCGAAACAAATCGTTTCGGTTTTTTGTCGTTATTTTTTAAAGGAATTAAGGGGTGTTAAAAAATAACAACATCTTTAAAAATTATCAAGAATTAAAGAAAAAGTATTACTCAATAACTAAAGAAATAATTAAATCAAATTGATCTTTAATTATATTGTCACCTAAGTTTTTGAAAAAAGAACCTGAACCATATTTTATTCCAAAGTCGGTTCTGTTAATTTTTAAATGAGATTTTAGTGTTTGTCCAGAAATGATAGCATCAAAAGCGATTTCTTTCGTAATTTCTTTAATAGTCATATCTCCTGTTATTTTATAAGAATCACCATTTTTAGTAGCTTGTTTAATTGTAAAAGTTGCTTCAGGATATTTGTTAGCATCAAAAAAATCTTCATTTTTTAAATGGTTTGCTAAATCATCTCTGTCATCGTGTTCTTCACCTTCATTATTTTCTTCTTCTTCCTCTTCATCATCATCTCCATCTTTCATAAGTTCAACAGCTTTAATCGTATTCATATCTACAATAAAACTTCCTTTAGTTAAAGTACCATTGTTAAAAGTTAACCCAGCACTTTTTAATTTAATTTCTCCAGTATGACTACCTAATATTTTATGACCTTTCCAAATAATAGTACTTTTATCAATGTTAATTGATTTATTACCAGAAAGGATAGTTTCTGTTGTTTGAGCAACTTCTTTTAGGGTTGCTTTGTTTTCAGCTTGATTTTCTTTGTTGTTTTTACATGATAACATTAAAAATGCAATCAAAAGAATTGAATAGAAGTATTTCATTGTTTCTGTTTTAATAGATTACAAGTTTGCGTTATAAAAATCAAGCCATCAAAATAAATCTATAAACAACAGAAGTAGTATGGTAAACAACAATAAAGAATAAGGTTTAAGCTTTTACAAATAAGACTAAAAAAAGCGTTAAGAATATAATTCTCAACGCTTATTAATATGATAACTGATAATTGTTCTAATAAAGTTATTTAATAGCTATCATGCTTATTTCAACATTAACAAACTTAGGTAAGTTAGCTACTTCAACAGTTTCTCTAGCAGGAGCAGTAGTCTCATCGAAATATTCTGCGTACACAGCATTAATTTTAGAAAAGTTATGCATGTCTGAAATGAAAATAGAAGTTTTTACTACATTTTCAAAAGTCATTTCAGCGGCAGCTAAAACTTCTTTCATGTTTTCCATTACTTGTTTAGTTTCAGCTTCAATAGAGTCTTGAACTAATTCACCAGTTTCAGGATTAATTGCAATTTGACCTGAAGTATATAGTGTATTACCGCTTAGTACTGCTTGATTATATGGTCCAATTGGAGCAGGTGCTTTTGTTGTTGTGATTATTTTTTTCATTGTTTGTTTATTAGAAATTGACTAAGTTAGAATAAAACTCTATCTCTTGGTTTATTTTTATTCCATTTTAATTCACTTAATATAGAAGATTTAACTCCGATGAAGAAGTTATAAGATGAATTAGGTCCAAAAGGAGTCCAGTTAAAATTAAAACGCCAACTATCTAGGTCTCTAGAGAAACCAAGTCTGGTATATGTAAATGCATTGTTTTTAATATCGTATCCAGAAGAAAAGGTTACTTTCCATTTTGGCGATAATTCTACATCACCACTAAACATTAGAGAGTTGTTTGTGATGGAGCTAACAAGGCCATTGTTAGAATATCCCATAGCATAAACTAAATTTAAAGTCCAAGGAATTTTGGCTCGGTACAGCTCAGTTTTTTTGGTTTTGTTTTTATTGTTGTTTTGGTTATTGTTAGGGTTTGCAGAGAAACTATTAGTAGGTAATATATTTTGACCAAATACATCAGGAGTGTCTTGGGCTCCATTACCTTGATCTTTATTTTCGTTGTCGTCTTTCTTTTTTTGAAAATCTTTACTAGATAAAGAATAATTTGCGGTAACTCCAATAGCTTCAATTCTAAAAATACCATCATTAAATTTGTCTATTTGTTGCCCTTTACTGTTAATTTGGTAAGGGTCTAAAGACATATTCATGTTTATAGCTAATTTGTCTTTTAGTAATCGAGTACCAGCAGTAATATTAAGGTTACTCCACCTAAGACTATCTTTAGTAATATCGTAGTTAGTTCTAAAGTTTAAGTTATTAAGTATGGTTACTTTTTTGTCTTCTTCGTCACTGTCAGGGTCTTTTGGAGCAACTTTGGCTTCTAAGACATTGTTTATAGCAATACCTATATTGTTCGATACACCACCAGCTGGAGGTCCGTATACACCACCTTCAAAAGGAGAGTATGTAAGTAAATCGTTTGGATCAGAACTTTGTTGCACTTGTAAATTATACTGGTCAGCAAAATTTGGTCTGTACCCATAAGTAATGGTTGGTCTAATTGTGTGTCGAATAGCTTTTAATCGGCCTTTTTTAAAGTTAAAAGTACCATAGATATTTGTTGTTAAAGATAAATTAAAACCATATTCGTTAAAGCGATTAAAACCACTAATAGTATCGTTGACAACTGCACCTAAATTTCCTTCAGAGTTTGTCTCATTAGGGTCATATCGTTTGTTAATTTTATCAAAATACCAAACATCTTTATAACTAGCACCAGGTGATAATGTAAAATGTTTTAATACTTTTAAACTAGTACTTGTACTTAAATTATGTTGTACTCCTTTTTTAGCAGTTCTAAACATTTTACTGGTAAAAAACTCATCATCAGTGGTGTTTATTTGAAAAATACCTTGCATGTTATAATTTAATCCCATTTTTTGAATAGGATTGGTTTTAGCTCCTCCTTTACCAGCAAAAGGATATATCTGATCCATGTTTAATTGTAAAGAAGGTAATGTCATTACAATTGATTCTGTATTAGTATTTTGAGAATGAGTTGCTGTAATGTTCATGTTGAAGGGAGTACCAACAAATTTCCTGTAATAAGAAATAGAAGAACTTAAAGTATTATCTAAAAACTGTGAGCTATTAAATTCATTCAAAGATTGCCTGTAATAAGCACTACTACCTAAGTTAACAGAAGCTGAAAAACGTGAATTAGGGCTTGCTTTAGAATCTTGATTGTGGTTCCATCTTATGTTGAAATTAGTTCTTTTACTAAAGTCACTCAATCCTCTAATTCCTTGTATTATGTTTTCAAAGTGTATACCGAAGCTACCATTAAACTTATAACGTACCTTATAGTTAGAATTAGCTCTTAATCCCCAACTACCATTTGTAAAAACATCTCCTAATAAAGTTAAGTCAAAATAATCATTAACAGCAAAATAATAACCACCATTTTGCAAAGAAAATCCTTGGTTATTGCTATCACCCCAAGAAGGAATGATAAAACCAGAAGTTCTTTTGTCTGTTAACGGGAAATAAGCAAAAGGTAAATATACAGGAGTAGGAACATCAGCTAATACTAAATTACTACCACCTACAATTATTTTTTTTCCAGGAACCAGCTTAGCTTTATTAGTTTGGATATAATAATCAGGAATTTTCTTTTGGGAAGTAGTAAAACGTAAACGACGCATGTAAATAGTTGAGTCATTAACACGTTTTGTTTTCTCAGCATAGGTAATTAATCCATTTTGATCCGTTTTTACACCATATACTAAAGCTTTTTTAGTTTTAAAGTTAAAAATAATCGAATCTTGTTCAGATTCCTGACCACCTTGTTTAAAAACGGGTCTTTGATGATACCCTAAACTGTCTTTAATACCCTTAGCATAAACAGTGTTGTTTTTATAATCTAAAATTATGATACCAGCTTTTAGATCAATATTGGTATAAGTAACACGAGCTTTATTAAATAAAGTAACAGTTTTGTTTTTAGCATTTTGAATGGTATAATCCTCAGCATCATGCGTTATAATTCCATCGATAACTTCCTTAGGTTTAATAGAATCATTAACAATAGTGTCTTTTTTTATGTCTAAAGCTTTTCTGTTTTTTAAATCAATCAAAGTATCTTTTGAAGTGTTTAAAACAGGCTTTTTTTTAGCTTTTTGGTCTGGAATACCTTTATCTCCAAACTCTTGTGCATTACCTATTTGAAAACAAAAAAGATATAAAGCTAAAAGTATGTAAGTTAGATTTGCTCGCAATATTATAAATACTATTTTTGTGTTATATTTAAAACTTTGGCGTGTTATTTGAATGCCTATATTTTAGAAACCAAAAATAGTTAAATTTTATTGATGCAATTCTTAAAATTACCTAAATATAATCTTAGAAAAAAAACTCTTTTATTTTTAATACTATTCTTCATTTCCATAAGCTATAATGCAGAGGTTTATGCTCAGAAAAAGTACACAGTTGTTTTGGATGCTGGACATGGAGGAAAAGACTCTGGTAATATCGGAAACGGATATAGAGAAAAAAAAATAGCGTTGCGTGTTGCTTTGGATGTAGGTAAAGAGTTATTAACGGCTAAAGATGTTAATGTTGTTTATACAAGAAAAACGGATGTTTTTGTAGAGTTACATAATAGAGCAAAAATAGCGAATACAAAAAAAGCAGACTTATTTGTATCAATACATTGTGATGCTTTTACTAAAGAACACCCTCACGGCGCAAGTACTTTTGTTTTAGGTTTAAATGGTAATAAAGAAAATTTAGAGATTTCTAAAAGAGAGAATGCCGTAATTTTATTAGAAGATAATTATAAGCAGAACTACGATTACGATCCTAATTCTCCTGAGTCTGTAATAGGATTATCAGTACTACAAGAAGGGAACTTGGATAATAGTTTGGACATTGCGGGGATGATTCAAGATAATTTTGTTTCCTTGAAAAGAAATAATAGAAAGGTTAAACAAGCAAACTTTTTAGTACTTAGAGAAACCGTTATGCCAAGTGTTTTAGTTGAGTTAGGTTTCTTAACAAACGTAAAAGAAGGAAGGTTTTTAAATACAAGATCAGGACAAATAAAAATGGCCAAAGCTATTGCCGAAGCTATTAAAAAATACATTAATGTATTAAAACTAAATAGAGTTAGAGATAACTCAAGTTCAGCAAACACTGTTGCTGAAACACCAAAAAAGAAAGAAACTCAAAAGGTAACACCTAAAAAAGTCAATCAAAAACCAAAGTCAGTTAAAAAAGATACTAAGGTTGTTACGAAAAAGGTGATAACTAAAGCTCCTGAAAAGAAACCAGTGAAAAAGGCTTCAACAAAAACAGTAACTAAGAAACCGAGCTCAAAAGTAGAATTTAGAGTGCAAATAGCAGCTTCAAGAAAGTTTATTTCTGAAAAGAACTTTAAAAATCTGAAAAATGTAAAGTATTTAATAATAGATGATTATTATAAGTATTTTTATGGAAGTTCAGGAAGTTTGGCCGGTATAAAAAAACATTTGGCTACAGCAAGATCGGTTGGCTATAAAGATGCTTGGATAGTTGCTTTTAAAAATGGAAAAAAGATATCTATCAAAGAGGCCTTGAAAAACCAGTAATTTAGAGGTAATCTATCTTATTACTCTCAAAATATTTAGTATTTTCGCTGGTATAATTTTACTATGTTTATGTCAAAGGAATTAAAAACAGGAATTGTAACGGTAATAATTATAGCTTTATTTATATGGGGATATAATTTTTTAAAGGGGCAAGATTTATTCAGTGCAAATAGTAGGCACTTTTTTGTGGAATATAAAAACATCAATGGACTTAATACTGCTAGTTTAGTAACTATAAATGGATTAAAAGTAGGAAAGGTTGATGATATTTCTTTTAATTCAAACTCTGATAAGAGAGGAAATTTAATAGTAAAAATATCATTAGAAAACGATTTTAAGTTTTCTAAAAATAGTGTAGCAAAAATTTACTCTGCAAGCTTAATGGGAGGGCAAAATTTAGCTATTGTACCAAAGTATGATGGAGAAACTGCTGTTTCAGGCGATTATCTAAAAGGTGAAGTAGAATCTGATATTTTTTCTTCAGTAGGAGAGAAGTTAAATCCAATTCAAGCAAAGTTAGAAAACGTATTAGTTGGAGCAGATTCATTATTAATTGGTTTCAACCAAGTATTAAATCAAAAATCACGTAAAAGTTTAAACAGAAGTATACTTGGATTAGAAGGAACTATTTCTGATGTAAGAAAAACACTTTCTTCAGTAAATAGTTTATTAGCAGGTAATAAGGTGAATTTAGATTCAACTATGATTAATGCTAAAAAAATTACAAAGAACTTTTCTAAAGTGTCTGATGATTTAGCAAAAGCTGATTTTGGAGCAACAGTTAAAAAATTAGAAACAACATTAACTAACGTAAATGCATTGTTGGCTAATATGAAAGAAGGGAAAGGAACTATAGGTAAATTGATGACGGATGATAAGATGTATACTAACCTAACAAATGCATCTAAAGAAATGGCTGAGTTATTAAGAGAAATGAAATTAAATCCAAAGCGATTTGTACACTTCTCATTGTTTGGAAAGAAACCTAAACCTTACAATGAAGAAAATAATAAAAACAACACAAGCAACAACTAAACAATAAACAACTATAATATTAATTCATAAAAATCCTATAAAGAAAGAAGACAACGATTAACAAAAATTAATAATTTATTTAAACACAATGGAGAAATACCTACCAAACATCATTTTTGCAATTATTCTAATTGCAGGTATAGGATATTTTGTAATGAATGTTAGAAAGCTTATCCGAAATATTAAGCTAGGAAAAGATATTGACAGAAACGATAGAAAACCAGAACGCTGGAAAAATATGGCTAAAATAGCCTTAGGTCAATACAAAATGGTTCGTCGTCCACTTTCAGGAATATTACATATAGTAGTATATGTAGGTTTTATTTTGATTAATATCGAAATGTTAGAAATCGTAATCGATGGATTGTTTGGAACACATCGAGTATTCCAACCAATACTAGGAAATGCTATTTATGGATTTTTAATAGGAAACTTTGAAGTACTAGCTGCATTAGTATTTGTTGCAGTAGTTGTTTTTTGGTTACGAAGAAACATTCAACGTGTTAAGCGTTTTTGGAATAAAGAAATGACAGGATGGCCTAAGAATGATGGAAATATTATTTTATACTTTGAAATGGTATTAATGTCTTTATTCTTAGTTATGAATGCTACCGATGTTCCTTTTCAAGAAGCAGGAGCAGGAAATGTTATTTCACAATTTATAGCTCCTTGGTTTGATGGAAATTCACCAGAAGCTTTACATACAATTGAAAAGACAGCTTGGTGGTTACACATTGTAGGAATTTTAATTTTCTTAAACTATTTATATTATTCTAAGCATTTACACATTTTATTAGCTTTCCCAAATACTTTTTATGCAAAGCTAGAACCAAAAGGACAGCTAGATAACTTGGAAGCTGTTACTAATGAGGTGAAAATGATGATGGATCCGGATGCTGATCCTTATGCAATGCCAGAGGAAGGAGCAGAAGATGAAGTACCAGCTAAGTTTGGAGCATCTGATGTAACAGATTTAAACTGGGTGCAGCTTATGAATGCATATACTTGTACGGAATGTGGACGTTGTACATCTTCTTGTCCAGCAAATCTTACAGGGAAGGAATTATCGCCACGTGCTATTATGATGAAAACACGTGACCGTTTAGAAGAAGTAGGTAAAAATATTGATGCTAACGGTGGTGAGTTTAAAGACGATGGAAAACAATTATTAAACGATTATATATCACCAGAAGAATTATGGGCGTGTACTAGTTGTAACGCTTGTGTACAGGAATGTCCTATTGGTATAGACCCTTTATCTATTATTATGGAAATGCGTCGTTATTTGGTAATGGAAGAATCTGCAGCTCCACAAGAGTTGAATATGATGATGACCAATATTGAAAATAATGGAGCTCCATGGCAGTATAGTCAGATGGATAGATTAAATTGGAAAGACGAATAGAAAATAATTTTTAATTAAAAGTTTTTAATTAAGAGTTGTTTTAAAAATCTAAACTCTAGAATAAAGACTTAAAACTCAAAACTTAGAGATATGAACGTACCAACAATGGCAGATATGATGGCTCAAGGAAAACAACCAGAAGTGTTGTTTTGGGTGGGAGCAGCAGGAAGTTATGACGATAGAGCAAAGAAAATAACAAAGGCGTTTGTTAAAATATTAAACATGGCAGGAGTTGATTTTGCTGTGTTAGGAACTGAAGAAAGTTCAACTGGAGATGCAGCAAAAAGAGCAGGAAATGAATTTTTATTTCAAATGCAGGCTGTAACTAATATAGAAGTGTTAAATGCTTATGAGGTAAAAACAATAGTTACTTGCGATCCTCATTCATTTAATACATTAAAAAATGAATACCCAGGATTAGGAGGTAAATATGAAGTTTACCACCATACACAATATATAAGTAAGTTAATTAAAGATGGACGCTTATCTATTGAAGGAGACAATTTAAAAGGAAAACGATTAACATACCATGATCCTTGTTATTTAGGACGTGCAAACGATGTTTATGAAACTCCAAGAGATTTAATT
This sequence comes from Tenacibaculum sp. Cn5-46, assembly GCF_022347705.1. Classification (NCBI taxonomy): domain Bacteria; kingdom Pseudomonadati; phylum Bacteroidota; class Flavobacteriia; order Flavobacteriales; family Flavobacteriaceae; genus Tenacibaculum; species Tenacibaculum sp. Cn5-46. The sequence continues at coordinate 160,829 of NZ_JAKRGD010000003.1, read as the reverse complement.
CGTCGATTAGGAGTTAAAATGACTGAAATGAAGCGTCATAAATCTACAGCTTTATGTTGTGGAGCAGGAGGAGCACAAATGTTCAAGGAACCAGAAAAAGGTGATATGGATATCAATGTACTTCGAACTGAAGATGCTTTAGAAACAAATCCACAAATTATAGCAACAGGCTGTCCTTATTGTAATACAATGATGACAGATGGTGTGAAATTCAAATTAAAAGAAGATCAGATTGTTGTTAAAGATATTGCAGAATTAATTGCTGAGGCTAATAATTTATAAAAAGCAAGATATAATATAATGTTTATTCCCGCGTAAGCGGGAATCTTATTTTTAAAGAATGATTAAAAACTATATAAAAGCAGCACGTTTAAGAACTTTACCCTTATCAGTATCAGGTATTATTGTAGGAGGAGCTTTAGGTCTTGAAGACTTTATAAAAAACAATTATGAAGACTGTGTAGAATATCCAAGTTTACTGACATCAGAAATTTTCTGGTTAGCAATTCTAACAACGATAGGTTTTCAAGTACTATCAAATTTTGCTAATGATTATGGTGATGGAGTTAAAGGAACTGATGATAATAGAGAAGGAGAAGCACGTATGGTTTCTTCTGGGGCTATTACACCAAAGCAAATGAAAAAAGCAATGATTATTACTGGAGCTATTACTTTAGTAATTGCTTTGCTGTTAATTTATGTAGCATTTGGAAAGGATAACTTTTTATATTCAGTAATTTTCTTCGGATTAGGTATTGCCTCAATTATAGCAGCGATTAAATATACCGTAGGAAAATCAGCTTATGGTTATAGTGGGTTTGGTGATGTATTCGTGTTTGTCTTTTTTGGTTTATTAGCAGTGGTAGGAACTTATTTTTTATATACTAAAGAATTAAACTTAACAATCTTTCTACCAGCAATTACAATAGGATTATTAAGTACAGCAGTATTGAACTTAAATAATATGCGAGATAGAGTAAATGATGCTAAATCAGGAAAGAATACATTAGTAGTAAAAATGGGGGCTAAAGCCGCAAAAAACTATCACTATTTGTTAATAGGAGTATCATTTTTATGCGCATTATCATATGTGTTTCTTAAGTATGAGTCACCATATCAATTCTTATTTATAATTGCTTATATACCCATTTTAAAGCACATAGTTTTTGTATCTAAAAATAAAGAGGAAGCATTACTTGATGGAGAATTAAAAAAAGTAGCATTAAGTACTTTTTTATTTTCAATACTTTTTGGACTAGGACAAGTTTTGTAACTTGCCTATAAACTAACTTCAGAATATTATTATGAACATTACATTTTACGGACATGCATGTTTTGGTATCGAAATAAACGGAACACATGTATTAGTAGACCCATTTATAACAGGAAACCCTTTAGCATCAGAAATTAAAGTAGAAGATATAAAAGCAGATTATATCTTGTTAACTCATGCACATCAAGATCATATATTAGATGTAGAACTAATTGCAGAGCGCACAGGAGCAACAATAGTTTCTAATTACGAGATTGTTATGCATTATGGAGCTAAAAATTTAAAAGGACATCCAGTAAATCATGGAGGAACTTTTAAAACAGAAGCTTTTTCAGCAAAATATGTAAATGCTGTACATACATCTTCATTTCCTGATGGAACTTATGGAGGGCAACCAGGAGGTTTTGTAATTTCAGCAGGAGATAAATCATTATATATAGCAGGAGATACTGCAGTTACTATGGATATGAAGTTAATACCGATGACAACAAAGTTATCAGCCTCAATTTTACCAATAGGAGATAACTTTACTATGGGAGTAGATGATGCAATTATAGCTAGTAACTTTGTAGAATGTGATAAAGTTATAGGTTGTCATTTTAATACATTTCCACCAATAGAAATTAATGTAGAAGAAGCAAAAGAAGCATTTGCAAAAGCAAATAAAGAGTTAACTATTATAGAAATAGGAAAAACAATAAGCATATAGTCCAATGAAAGGTGTAAAAATAGTTTTAGGAATAGTATCGGCACTAATAGTTATATTTTTCTTAACAGGGTTAGTTATTTCTGAAGTAAAATATACTACGGAAGTAGAAATAAATAAACCAATAAATGAAGTTTTTGCTGATTTTGAGAATGTTGAGTTGATGAAACAATGGATGCCAGAAGTAAAGTCAATTCAAGTTTTAGAAGAAAAACCAGGAAAGGTTGGAAGTACTTATAAAATAGAAGTAGATAATCAAGGAAGGTTGATAACTATGACAGAAAAAGTGCTAGCTTATGAGGTAAATAAACGAATCAGTTTTCATTTTGATGCTGAAAATATGTTAAAAACAGACGATTATGTTTTTACATCAAATGGTAATACTACAAAAATAGTACAAGAGTCAATTTGTACTAGTGATTCTTATATAATGAGATGTTTATTTCCTTATTTCAAAGGAGAGTTAAAAAGGATAAGTCAAACATATTTAGACGCATTTAAAAAAGCATCTGAAGCTCAATAAATACTAACATTGATAACAGCAACTTACAAGAAGTATATTCTTAATTTTAAACAAGCTAGTGGAACCTCTCGAGGAGTTTTAAGAACCAAAGAAACATGGTTTTTAATGTTATCTGATAAAGGTAAAAAAGGCTATGGCGAGTGTGGTTTGTTTAGAGGCTTGAGCGCAGATGATAGAGATGATTATGAAGAAAAACTTCAATGGGTTTGTCAAAATATTCATTTAGGATTAGAAAACTTATTAGTTGAAACGATAAAATTTCCATCAATTCAGTTTGGATTAGAGCAAGCATTTTTATCCTTAAAAGGAAATAATCCATTTGAATTGTATCCGTCAAAATTTAGTCAAGGAATAGATAATATTTCTATTAATGGATTAATTTGGATGGGTGATAAAGCTTTTATGCAGCAGCAAATAAAAGATAAATTGAAACAAGGCTTTACAACAATTAAAATGAAAATTGGTGCTATAGATTTTGATACAGAAATTGAATTATTAAAATCAATAAGAAAAGAGTTTTCACCAAAAGAAATAGAGTTACGTGTCGATGCTAATGGTGCTTTTACACCAAAGAATGCTTTAGAAAAGTTAGAACGATTGTCTGAATTAGAAATGCATTCTATAGAGCAACCTATAAAGCAAGGACAATGGCAAGAGATGGCAAAACTGTGCGAAAAAACACCTTTAGCCATAGCGTTGGATGAAGAGTTAATTGGAGTTTTTTCAAAAGAGGAGAAAGAGAAATGTATTGAAACAATCAAGCCTCAATATATTATTTTAAAGCCAAGTTTAGTTGGAGGTTTTAAAGGAAGTGAAGAATGGATTTCTATAGCAAATACATATAAATCGGGAAATTGGATAACTTCAGCTTTGGAAAGTAATATTGGTTTAAATGCCATAGCTCAATGGACATATACATTAAATAACGTATTACCTCAAGGATTAGGAACTGGGAGTTTATTTACAAATAATATAGAAAGTCCATTAGAAGTTTCTAAAGGTAGTTTAGGATACAACAATAAAAAAGATTGGCAATTTAATTTAGGATAATGAATTTTATACAACAAGCATATAAAGGAAAAAATGATTGGTTTTATTATTTAGGAGTACTGTTTTTAGTATTGATTTGTTGGCAGTTTATAGGCGTTATACCACTAGCAATTACTGCTGTTTTGCATGCAGGAAATATGGATGAATTTTTAATGGCTGCTAACGATAATTTCATGACTTTAGGAATAAATAAAAGCTTGTTTTTATTTATGATGATTTTAATGTTTGCAATTGGATTGGCTGCATTATTATTTTCAATCAAATACATCCATAAAAGAGCAATAAAAACCCTTGTAACAAGTAGAGAAAAAATAGATTGGAAACGATTTTGGTTTGGTTTTTTTACTTGGGGAATTGTCGCTATAGTGGTCATAGGAGCTGGAATTGTATTAGAACCGGATAACTATACATGGAATTTTAAACCAATCCCGTTTTTTACATTAGTATTAGTTTCTTTTTTGTTTTTACCATTGCAAACAAGTTTTGAAGAATTGTTATTTAGAGGATATTTTATGCAAGGTTTAGGTACTTGGTTTAAAAATAGATGGCTTCCATTAATAATTACATCGGTTGCATTTGGATTACTACATGGAGCTAATCCAGAAGTTGAAAAACTAGGATATATTTCAATGGTATTTTATATAGGTACAGGATTCTTCTTTGGAATTACAACTTTAATGGACGAAGGAACAGAGCTAGCATTAGGGTTACATGCAATAAATAATATAGTAGCAGCTTTCTTGGTAACAACAGATTGGACTGTTTTTCAAACGGATGCTTTATTTATAGATACTTCAGAACCATCAGTAGGAATAGAAATGTTTTTACCTGTTTTTGTTCTATATCCGTTAATGTTATTGTTATTTTCAAAAAAATATGGCTGGAAGAATTGGAAAGAAAAATTATTTGGAACAATTGAAAAGCCATCAACTATTGAAGAATACTAGTTTCCATAAGAGTTTTAAATTAAACGGAGAATCCTTTTCAGATAAGGATGAATTGTTAGATTTTTCAAAAGAGATTTCCGATTCAATATTTAGTTTTTTTAACGATTGGTTTAATACGAACGATTTTGTAGTAGTTAATACATCTGGATCAACCGGAACTCCAAAGCCTATAAAGCTAAAAAAAGAGTTTATGAAAAACTCTGCAGTAGCTACGGGCACATTTTTTAATTTAAGAGAAGGAACCACAGCTTTGTTATGCTTATCAACCGATTATATAGCGGGAAAAATGATGTTGGTTAGAGCTTTAACACTTGGATGGGAAATAGATATAGTAGCTCCAGTTTCAAATCCTTTAGAAGGCTTAAAAAAGAAATATGATTTTTCAGCAATGGTTCCAATGCAATTAAGAAATTCATTAAACGAATTATATAAAATAGATAAATTAATTGTTGGAGGAGGAGTAGTATCGAATGATTTAATAGAAGAGATTCAAGAGAAAGAAACAAAAATATATGCTACTTATGGTATGACTGAAACAATTACTCATGTAGCCATCAAAAAACTTAATCACGTCGCGTTATCTGATTATAATACATATGAGGCACTTCCAAGTGTAAACTTTTCAAAAGATTCACGTAATTGTTTGGTGATAGAAGCTCCAAAAGTAACAGTAGAGAAACTTATAACAAATGATGTAGTTTCATTGATTTCAGACAAAGAGTTTGACTGGTTGGGGCGTTTTGATAATGTAATTAATTCAGGAGGCGTAAAATTACATCCAGAAAAGATAGAGGAGAAGCTATCAAAAATAATTTCAGAACGTTTTTTTGTAATTGGAGTTCCTGATACTCTTTTAGGAGAAAAACTAATATTAATTGTTGAAGGAAAAAAGAAAAATATACTTCTTAATAATTTCCAAGATTTATCTAAATATGAAGTGCCTAAAGAGATTTACTTTTTAGATAAGTTTATAGAAACTGAAACTAAAAAAATTCAACGAAAGAAAACATTAGATTTAATAGGTTAGTTAAAAATAGAGTGAAACAAAAAAGAAAAGAAGTTATCACATACAGACACTCCTTTTCTTAAAACTAACTAATCAATCAAATTGTTTATAATAAAAAAGAAAAAACTTTCAAATTATACTTCAAAGATAGGTTAGATTAATAGTTGTAATTGTAAAAATTAGACGAGAAAACCTTTAGTAAAGGTGAAATACGTTTTCCTGCAAATGAAGTTAAATTGTTATAAAAAATAAGTGTTTATTAAGGAATAAAAAAAAGCTCCCGAAGGAGCCACACATCCCTTGGCGGAATAAAATAAATTATCAAAATTTCAGCCGGGGGTAAGTTTCTACTTCGATAATCTATCAATAATTAAATGTTATAGGGGGTAACATTAATTACATCACAAATGTATGGTGTTGTTGTGATGAATAAGCTTAATGAAGTGTAAGTGAAGTAACCATTTTTAGAATAATTTTTATATTCAAAACTACTACACATAGAAAAAGGCTCCCTAAGGAGCCCATACACAAGGGGATAATAAAACCAAACTTATATCATAAATTTACCTGTTTTTTTTAATGATAAACCTGAATGTTAGTTCAAAAGTATTTTGGGTTAGTTTAAAGGATAGAAAGTAACGGTATTATGAGGTTTCGATAAGTTGTTTTTTAGTAGAGGAAAGAAGAGAGAGAAGATTTAAATAAATAAAAAAAGAAAAGAAGTAATCCTCCCCAAGATACTTCTTTCCAATAATCGTTATAAAACTTTATATAGAGCCCCTCACTCTATATGTGATAAAAGTAATAAGCTATTGAAGATAATAAGTTAATAATTAGACGAGTTGAAAAAATCTTTAGATGAAATGTTATTTTCTTAATATGAAAGTATTAAAAAGTAGTATAAGTACTTTTAATCAAAATTGAAGAAGTCATCATCACTATCATTTTCATATAAATGAAAATCTATATCTGTATCATTTTGTTTTTTATTAAAAAACAAAACAATGATTATGAAACCTATAATGATAGAAATAAATACTACATAATCCCAAGGAATTGTCATAAGAAAGCCATGTTTAATAGAGTAATAAAAATAATAAAACAAAAGAAAGCAGTGTAACAATTGCTCAGTAAGATTGTCTTTTATTTTGAAATCAACTAATTAAATATATGAGAAATTTATTAATAGCTTATTTGCTGGTGTTTTTATGTTATTCTTGTAAAACCAAAAAAGATAAAGAAGTACAAGTAGGTCAAAAATCTGTATTATTTATAGATGAATTAAGAAATAGTAGACCTTTGGCAACAGAAATATGGTATCCTACTTTTGACAGTATTCCTAAACAAGAAAAAAAGGAAAAGAAAAAGGAATTATTTAAGACTATGGAAACAATTTCAAATGCCAGTATTCCTAAGAAAAAATATCCTTTATTATTAGTTTCTCACGGTACAGGAGGGAATAGATTTTCACTAACATGGTTTATTGAAAAAATGGTAAAAGAAGGTTATATTGTTGTATCTCTTGATCATTATGGAAATTCTACATTTAATAAAATACCTAGAGAGTTTGTAAAATGGTGGGAGAGAGCCATCGATGTTCAATTTGTATTAACAAAGGTGTTAAAGGATAAGGAAATAGGATCAAAAATTGATACTTTAAAAATTGGAGGAGTAGGTTTTTCATTAGGAGGATATACAAATATAGCTTTAGCTGGAGGGTATGTAGATAGAACTGTCAGAGAAAATGATAAAGAAGAAGATAGAAAAATGCCTCCAGAGTTTCCAAAAACCGATGAGATTATTGATTTTGAAAAAGATAGTCTGATAGTTTCATCATATAATAAATATAAAGATGTAGTTAAGGATAAAAGAATTAAGTCATTTTTTGTAATGGCACCTGCTATAGGTTTTGGTTTTCATACAAAAAAGCAAACAAAAAGCATTGATGCTCCTATTTTTATTGTTGCTGGAAAGGGTGACAAAAACACACCGATTAAAAATAATGCAGAAAATTATCACAATTTAATTGAGACAAGTCAATTATACTTATTTGATGAAAATGTTGGGCATTATGTGTTTTTAAATGAAGCTACAGAGTTCGGTAAAAAAGTACTTCCTGAAATTACAATAGATAAGCCTTTAGTAGATAGAAAAAAAATCCATCACAAAACTTTAGAATTGGCATTGGATTTCTTCCAAAAAACATTGTAATTAATTAAAAAAATAAAAGCGAACATTAGTTCGCTTTTATTTTTTTATAAACAAGGTGAGTCCATTGGAAGCGCACATAATATACCTCCCCATTCACCACCACATCTAAGACATTGCTCTTTAGTTGTTGGCCAAAAACCACCTTTAATAGTTTGTTGTTCCGATTTGTTTAAGATAGAACCTAAGTTTGAAATATTTTTTAGCATAACATATAAAATTTAAATTACTCAAACTTATATATAAATAGCTAATAAAAACTCAGAAAAACCGTAATATAAGTAAGGTAAATCCTTTATAATTAAATCTATAAATAAAAAAGGAAGTTACCCCTTTAGACAACTTCCTTTCGATTCCCCCAAATCATATATTTTACTATTTTATTTGTATCGTTTTTTAATTATACAGTAAAAGTACTAATGAATAAGTGTTTAAATTTTCCCTTTTAGACGAAGAGAAATAAAGTATAGTTAAGCTGTGAATTTGTATAGTTAAGAATAGTTTTAATGAAATATAACTTGTAAGAAATTTAAAACTACTATAAAAAAAGAACCCACTCAAAAGAATTGAGTGGGAAAATTGCTATGAAAAAGAACTTAAGACGTCTCTTAAGTGGTGCAAATATAATAAGAATAAATTAAATAGCACAATGTTTTTTTGTTTTTTTATTGATAGAAAGAGTTTTAATAAAATTTAACTAAAAAATTATTCTAAAGTTTCTTTAATACTACCACAGCCTAACATTCCTCCACCAAAATATGGGTTCACTATTTTTTCTTCATTACTTAACCAATAAGCCCCTTTGTTATTATCAGCCATGGGACAAAATTGATGATATACTTTTTTATTAATACCAAATATTTGAATGGCAGCTCTAAAAGATGCAGTTAATTGATTAAAGTAAATTTTTTGCTCTTTTATATCTGAGGTTTCTATTATAGAATTTATAGAAGAAGTAATTTCTTTATGAAGTTTCATCCACTTGTTATGAGAGTCTTTTTTTAATAATTTTATGTCAACTTCATCTAAGCTAATTAATAGTTTTTTAGCCTGAGTTATTATTTCTTTAGAATTATCGGTTAGTAATGTATCTTTTAAGTTGATATACTGGTTGAAAGTTTTATGTAACTGTTCTTGAAATTTAGAAGAAACTTTGATTCTTTCAATAATTTTAGAATCATGGGCTTGCATTCCCATATGTTCTTCATGCCCAGTCATAGTTTTACCACCATTTTTATTCATCATCGATTTTTTACCTTGTAATTGAGCAGCAGCATCTACCGTAAAAGTACCATTGGTTACTATAGCATCACCAATTTTTAATCCTTCTAAAACTTCGTAATAGTTACCTAAAGAAGTACCTAATTTTACTTTTCTCATTTCAAAAATGGGTTTATCAGGGTTAGGTTTTAGATATACTACAGATTTTTTACCAGTCCATAAAATAGCTGAAGAGGGAATACTTATTGTTTGTGTTTTATTTGACTTTATGTTCTCAATTTTTCCTTCAACAAACATTCCTGGTTTAAAAATGCTCTTTTTATTATTTAAAACGGCTCTTAAAGAGGTAGTTCTAGTTTTAGTATTTAAAATAGGATCTATAAACGAAACTGTAGCTTCAAACTTTTGATTTGGATACGCATTGGTAGTAATAGAAATATTTTGACCTTCTTTAAATAAACTGATTTGATTTTCATAAACATCAAAATTTGCCCATACAGTGCTTAAGTTTGATATTTTTAGTAGCGGCTGTCCTTGTTTTACAGATTCTCCTTGTGATACTAGTTTTTCATTTACTGTACCCGAAACAGTTGCATAAATAGGGAAGTTGGATTTTACTTTCCCAGATTTTTCTATTTGGTTAATTTGTTTTTCCGTCAATTTCCATAATTTCAGTTTATTTCGAACTGCTTTGTATAAAGCTGGTTGCGATTCTTTTAATGCTAAAGTGGTTAGTAACTCTTGTTGAGCAGCAAATAATTCAGGAGAATAAATAGTAGCCAATAGTTGTCCTTTGTGTACTTTTTCACCAGTAAAGTTTATGTTTAAACGTTCAATTCTACCAGAAAAGTAACTTACTTGTACAACATTTTTTTCTTCATTTTCTAAAATTTTTCCAGATAACTTAATGGTATTATTTTCAATTTCACTATTACCTACAATAGAAGTTTGAATATCAGCTAAGGCTATAGCGTTTTTAGTAAGTTTAAATTGATCAGGAGCTAAACCATCAGCATTTGCTTCTGCAGGAATTAAATCCATACCACAAATAGGGCAGTCGCCAGACTCAGGTTGCATAATTTGAGGATGCATTGAGCAAGTCCACATTTGATTAACTTCTGTGGTTGAATTATGCTTATGAGAGCTATCATTATTTTGATTATTGAAAATAAAACTCCCTAGAAGTATTCCAATAGCCAATATGATGACATATATGATATATTTTTTCATTTTATGACGTTTTTAATCGTTCTAAATAAATTATTTTAACATGTATAAATTTAAAATGTTGTAAAATTTTTAAAAGTATAGCAACATTAGAATACATAGAATTAATGTTACTATACTTTAAGTAATTACATTTCTTTCTTGTAATCTTTGTTCTTTACATAGTCCATGTTACAAGTTGGACATTTACCTTCCTTATCACTACCACTACCTTTACAATGCATTGGGCAAACGTATGCAGATGTATATTCTTTACCTTTTTCTTTACTTTGTGTTTGTTCGGTTGTAGTTTTAGTTGTAGTAGAGTTTTCTTTCTGATTATTTTTACATGATATGGTAATGAATAATAATCCTATTGCTAAAATTTTGAAAGTTGCTTTCACTTTAAATCTATATTTAAGTTAATTAATAATTGTTTTTAGTTTGTTAAATAATTTATGATTGATGTTGTTGAATAATATTTTTGAACAGCTTCTATTTGATTCATTTGAAATTTTAATTGTAATTCCTGAATATCTAATAGGTCATTAAAGTTTATAGTACCAGTCTCATAGTTTTTAATTAAAATACTTTCAGCATCTTTAGCTTGCTTTAAATTCTTAACCTGAGTATCGTAACTAATTTTTGCAGAAGCTCGACTGTTAATAGCTTTATCTAATATTGTTTGCAAAGCATTAAAACGGTCTTGTTTTTGAGCTGTTATTTCTTGTTGTTTCAATTCGTTTTGCCTTGTTTTCGACTTGTGTTTTTTATTAAAAATTGGAATTGATAAAGAAACCATTGGCATTACAATATCTTTTCCATTATCGCTAAAATTCATATTTGGACGTTCAGATACTGCTAGATAATCTAACCCCAAACCAAACATCGGTTTACTTTCTTTTTGATTTACTAACTCTGATTGCTCAATGGATTTATAAAGCTTATCGTATTTGGTTAATTCTGGATGAATTTTTAAGTTTTCAGAGATAATTAAATCGTCTTGTAGAGGAATACTTAACAGGTCCACTATATTAATTTTAATAGCTTTATCTCTATTTAAAAGCTTATTAAAAGTAGTTTGTTCAGCTAAGTACTGCTGTGTTAAGATTTGTTTTAATTGTTCAAGTTCATTTTGACGCATTTGTAAACGTAAAACATCAACAGCAGAAGCTTTACCAACTTCTACAGAAGTTAATGCTAAGGTTTCGTAGGTTTTAAGTAAAGCAATGTTTTCAGACAAAACCTTTTGCTTAGCTCTGATACTATATAAATTATAATAAGATTGAGATACAGAAGCTATTAATTTTCGTTTTGTAATAAGAATATCTTCATATTTTGTATTTGCAAGAGAATTTATATAGTTTTCTCTAGCTGTTATAGTTCCAAACCAAGGAAGCATTTGCTTAGCAGATATTTTAAAACGTTGCGCTCCAGTTCTAGTTTCAGGTTCACTTAAAAAATAACCGAATCCAAATTCTGTATTCGGAAGTGTATTTACTTCTTTTATTTTTTCTGAAGCTATTTTATATTTTAATTCAAACCTTTGAATTTTTGGATTGTTTACCAAAGCTTCATCAATTAAAGTTGTTAATTGTTGAGAGTTCGTCAAATGACTCAAGAAAATAGTTACTAGAGTCAAGATTGTTTTTATATATAATCTATTATTCTTCATCACTTAAAAATGTTTTATGATTCATTTTCAGTTTTCCATTTTTTATTTCTTCTCTCCAACTATATAAAACAGGAACAATAAAATAAGAGGTTATATCTATAATCATTCCTCCAAAAATTGGAATTGCCATTGGTATCATTATATCACTTCCTCTTCCTGTAGATGTTAGCACTGGAAGTAAAGCTAAAATTGTGGTTACTGTAGTCATTAAACAAGGTCTGATACGTTTGCTAGCTGCTTCTAGAGAAGCTAATCTAATGGCATTTTTATCTGTAGGTTGTTTTTCTTTAAATACTTGAGTGAGATATGTTGCCATAATAACACCATCGTCAGTAGCAATACCAAAAAGTGCTATAAAACCTACCCAAACGGCCACACTTAAATTAATGGTTTTCATATTGAAGAGCTCTCTAATGTTTTCACCTAAAAAATTGAAGTTTAAAAACCAATCTTGTCCATATAACCATATCATAACAAAACCACCAGCAAAAGCAACAGTAATTCCTGTAAAAATCATTAACGAAGTACTTATAGAACGAAATTGAAAATAGAGTATTAAAAAAATTATTAATAAAGCTAGAGGAACTACAATAGCTAAAGTTTTCTCTGCTCGTAATTGGTTTTCATAAGTTCCAGTAAATTGATAATTAATACCTTTTGGTATTGATAATTCACCAGAATCTAATTTTTGTTGTATTAATTTTTGTGCATTTTCAACTACATCTACTTCAGCAAAATCTTCCAATTTATCAAATAGAACATATCCTACTAAAAAGGTATCTTCACTTTTTATAACCTGTGGACCTTGTTCATATTGTATACTTGCTAACTCACTTAAAGGAATTGGACTACCTTTTTCAACAGGAATATAAATTTGTTCTAAATCGGTTGGATTAGCTCTTAATTCTCTTGGATATCGTACACGAATTCCATAGCGTTCACGTCCTTCAACCGTTTGAGTAATTTGCATACCACCAACAGCTACTTTTAAAACGTTTTGAACTTTTTCAATTGAAATTCCATAACGAGCTATTTTTTCTCTATCAATGTTTATCAATAAGTATGGTTTTCCTACAATACGATCAGCAAAAACAGCTTCTTTTTTTACTCCTTCTACCTGTTTTAAAATTTGCTCTAGTTCTACTCCAAAAGCTTCAATTTGTTTTAAATCTTGACCTTTTACTTTAATTCCCATTGGAGCACGCATACCTGTTTGTAACATAACCAAACGTGTTTCTATAGGTTGTAGTTTAGGAGCTGATGTAACACCTGGTAGTTTAGTCACTCTAACAATTTCATTCCAAATATCATTAGGAGTTTTTATAGCAGGTCTCCAATTTCGATAAAATTCACCATTGGTATCTTCAATTAGTTGTTGACTGCTTATTTCAGAATTTATAGTTGCTTTATCTTTAGTATTGTTAGGATTGGCTATAAAACTTCCATCTTTTAATTGGAATAAGCCCTCATTATTAACTTTGTAGCGTTGTCGTTCACCATGTGAGTTTAACATGTATTCTGGTTTATAAAGAATAATGTTTTCATACATTGAGAGTGGGGCAGGGTCTAAAGCCGATTCTGTTCTTCCTGCTTTACCTACAACAGTTTTGATTTCAGGAATACTAGCTACTGCCATATCTAATTGCTGAAGTACTCGTTTATTTTCTTCAACTCCAGAATGGGGCATTGAAGTTGGCATTAGTAGAAAAGAACCTTCATTTAAAGAAGGCATAAACTCTTTTCCTGTATTTTTCATAATGTAAAATCCGAAGACTACAATTGATGTTGGAATGGTTAAAAAGACTAACTTATTTTCTAATGCCCATTGTAAAATTCGAGTATAATATTTTTGAAATAGGGTAAAAGTACCTAGTAATCCGAAGCAGATAATTGAAACGAAGACAAGATTTATAAAAATACTTTTATCAACACCTAAAGGTCTCCAATAACTAGCTAAAAGGAATACAATAGCTATTACACAAATAATAATATTAATTACGTTTTTAGAAATTGTATAACTAAAATTAGAAAAAGAAATTTTAAAAACTTCTTGTTTAATAATAGTAGTAATTCCAAAACCTATTATTACTAATCCTAACCAATTTTCATATATAAGAATAAGAGTTCCTAATACAATTAAAAGTCCACCAATAATGTATTTAGAGGTTTTTCTAATCTCTCTTTTTCTAAATAGATAGGCTGCAAAAGGAGGTATTAAAAATAGTGCAATTACCAATGCAGCAATTAGAGCAAAAGTTTTAGTAAAAGCCAAAGGTCTAAAAAGTTTTCCTTCAGCTCCAATCATTGTAAATACAGGTACAAAACTTATAATTGTAGTCATTACGGCAGTAACTATTGCACCAGAAACTTCTGCTGTAGCATTATAAACAATAGTATTTATAGGTAGTTTTTTAGTGTCTTCGTTTAAATGTCGAATTACATTTTCAGAGAGAATAACACCAACATCAACCATGGTACCAATTGCAATGGCAATACCAGATAAAGCCACAATGTTTGCATCAACATTAAATAGCTTCATTGCTATAAAAACCATTAAAACAGCTACGGGTAATAATCCAGAGATGAGTATGGAAGCACGCAGATTAAACACCATTACAATGATTACAAAAATGGTGATTAAAATTTCTAAAGTTAGTGCTTCATTAAGTGTTCCCAATGTTTCTTGTATAAGCTCAGTTCTGTCATAAAAAGGTACAATGGTAACTTGTGATGTTTTTCCATTAGACAAAACTTTAGAAGGTAATCCAGTGCTTAATTCATCAATTTTTTTCTTAACATTATTAATCACTTCCATTGGGTTTGCTCCATATCTAGCTACTACAACACCTCCTACAACTTCTGCACCTTCTTTGTCTAAAATTCCCCTTCGAGTAGCAGGACCTAAAGAAACTTTAGCAATGTCTTTAATCTTAATAGCAGTATAGTTTTCCGAAGCAACAACAGCGTTTTCTATATCAGAAATTGACTTGATATAACCTAAACCACGAACTAAATATTCAACTTGATTAATTTCTAAAGTTTGTGCGCCAATATCTTTATTACTTTCCTTAATGGTTTTTACAATTTGGCTTAAATTAATTTTGTATTGACGCATCAATTCTGGATTTACATCTATTTGATATTCTTGAACATATCCACCAATAGAAGGAACTTCCGAAACACCACTCGCTGAGGATAAAGCGTACTTTACATAATAATCTTGAATACTACGTAACTCATGTAAATCCCAACCACCAGTAACATTTCCGTCTTCATCACGTCCTTCAAGAGTATACCAATATATTTGTCCTAAACCAGTAGCATCTGGTCCTAGCGTTGGATTTACACCTTTGGGTAGTAAATTGCTAGGCAAGGAATTAAGCTTTTCAAGAATTCGACTTCGACTCCAATAAAATTCAATATCTTCTTCGAAGATGATATAAATACTAGAAAAACCAAACATTGAAGAACTACGTATGGTTTTTACTCCAGGAATTCCCAATAGAGAAGTAGTTAAAGGATAAGTTATTTGATCCTCAATATCTTGAGGAGATCGGCCATCCCATTTAGTGAAGATTATTTGTTGATTTTCACCAATATCCGGTATGGCATCAACAGCTACTGGATTATTAGGAAGAAAACCTAAGTTCCAATTAAAAGGCGCATTTATTGCTCCCCATCCTAAAAAAAGGATAAGTAATAGTATGGCAATGAGTTTGTTTTCTATTAGAAATTTGATGCTCTTATTTAGCATTGCTTATGATTTTTAAACTTTAGAAAATAGGTGAATGTAAACACCGAATACAAAAAACTATCCCAATGAATTAGTATTCATTAGAATAAAAGAATCTATAGTTTAAAAATCAGATTAAATAAGTCTCGTCTAGCTTATAAATAGCTTTGATGACCAGAGGAGGAGTATAATCTTTATAAGAATTGTCTTTGTTAGACTCTTCTGTAAAAAGATTAGTGTAAGTGTATATAAATGAAAGTGCAAATAATTGTTGATCTTTTGTAAGAGAATCAAAAGATGTTTTTAATTGATCTTGACCTTCAACACTAATTTGTTTATCGTTACAACAGTTTTTTTTAGAAATAGAACATTCTTTAGTAGAAGTTTTCTCCATTTCCATTCCGCAATTAGCAGCAGAACCAAACATGGTAGAGTCAACCAAAGTGTCACCACAATAATGCATATCAATACTAAATGACATAGTAGAAAATACTACTACAAATGCCATTAAAAAAGATAATATTTTATGACCTATTGACTTCATAATTGATTACAAAGGTATAAACTTTTAAATAAATAGTTTAAAAAATATGTTAAATGAGAAGAAATAGATAGTATTTTAATAAAAAAGTGGGACAAGCCCACTTTCAATTTTATTGCGATTTAAAAAGAAGAACCTCCGCTACATACTTGAACAAGTTCACAACGAACTTCATCTACATGACACTCACATCCAGGAGGACACCATAAGAAATTTAAGTTACATTGAGTGGCTTTTCCTCCGTTAATAGCTTGTTGTTCCTTTTTGTTTAAAGCAGTACCTAAGTTTGATATATTTTTTAACATAATTTAAATTTAATTTTCTCAAACTTATATAAAAAGAGAAAAAACAGTAGAGAAAAAACCGTAATAAAAGTAAGGATTATCCGTATTGTTTTTAATAATAGAATAATCTTATAAATTAAAAAAGAAGATTCTCGAAAGAACCTTCTTTTTAAATAAAGAGGAAAGTATTATACACTAATATATAAACAATTAGAATTGTAAATACCCTACTCATTTAAGATGAATATTATATTATAACAATATACATCCACCCCATGCATAACATCTACATGGTTCCCTTAATATGTGTCCGTTAGGTAATGTTAGACAACAAGTAGAAGCTCCACATTGTTGCCAACCAGCACCACCATTAATAGTTTGCTGTTCTTTTTTATTTAAAATTGTTCCTAAAGTTGAAATATTCTTTAACATGGTTAGTTTGTTTTAATTTTCTCAAATCTAAATAGTTAAAAATTAAAAGAGAAGTAAAAAGCCGTAATAAAAGTATGGTTTTGCCTTGTTTTTTATAAAAATAAAAAGGAAAAGAAGCTGTCCCCCCGGAATACCTCTTTTCCTAATTTAACTAACTAATCAATCAATTTATTAAAAATGAAAAAACAAAACTTTTAAAATTATATATCAAAGATAACAGGTGATAGGAGTATAATTATTGATGTTTAGATGAAAGGACTATAGGTATAGATGAAGGGAACTTTAGTGCTATTAAAAGATTAATAATGCTTTAAAAAAATAAAAGCGGGAATAATCCCGCTTAAAAATTTTTAAAATGGTTGTGGACAACCTTGTGGTAAATGACAGCACCAATCTGTACTAGCATCTGCACTTATAGAGCACTCAATAAGTATATAACCTCCATTAATAGCTTTTTGTTCCGATTGGTTAAGGGGTTTCCCTAAGTTTGAAATGTTTTCTAACATAATTATAAGATTTTAATTTTAGCCAAAATTATATAATGGTTATATGCTGAATGATACAAATTCAAAAAAGCAAGGAATTAATGTATAAGCGAAAATAAAAGAGTTTGAGTTTGGATAAGAATAAAAAAGCAATGAGATATATTTTAATTAATCTTAGGTGAATACTCATTTTTATTCCCTTAAAACTCTGTGAAGTTTATTCACCTAATTAATAATTAAAAACTCATTTAAGAGTTTTTTGAAGCTTTTATAAAATTAGATTCTTATGAGAAAAAGCTTTTAAAATTTTAATTTAATCAGGGGACCAAATTTAATTTATCCATACCTCATTGCCAGATAAATATAGTAAAAAAAGAATACACTTTTTATAAAAAGATAAAAAAGATTAAATAAATATAAAAAGAAAAGAAGTAATCCATTTTTATAGGATACTTCTTTTCCAAACTAACTAATCAAATAAACAAACTATAATGAAACTTTTATTTCGTAATTTATATGATAAAGATAATTTAGATTTTCCTTATAAATTTTAAAGTTCGATTAAATAATCGAAAGTAAAGTTAAACTGTAACTTTCTTAAGATAAAGGACAATTAATTCATATTAAAAATAAAAGCGAGATAAACTCGCTTTCTACTTTTTAACATCTTTCAAAGTATCCATCCACACAGCAATAAGCATGAATTGTAATGCAGTGTACCGGACTTGGAAACGTACTATTACATCTTTTTCCTTCGCTTGGACAAATACTTGAAAGTCCACCATTAATACTTCTTTGTTCTGTTGTTTTTAAAATTGAACCTAAGTTTGTAATGTTTTTTAACATGATGTTAGTTTTTTAAGTTTCTCAAAATTAGATATAAACAAATCTAGAAACGTATAAAAAGCCATAGTAAAAGTAAGGAGATTCCATAATTCTTAACCCAAAAAAAGGAGTTCTATAAAGAACTCCTCCAAATTGTTAAATTAACTCATTAGTATTATCCCCATAGCACTAACAAAGTATATTAATAAGACACCATAAAAAATAAAAAGTCACAAAATAAAAAAAGCTCCCGGGGGAGCCATGAAAAATAAGGGGTGTCACAAATTTATATACATAAGACACAGTTATTTATGTTAAGTCACATACTTATTTAAAAAAGAAAAGAAGTTATCACCTCCAGACACTTCTTTTCTAATAATTAATTTATTTTAATGGGAAAACAAAACCTTTAATTACACTACAAAGATAGTATTGGTTTGAGTTTTGTATTTATAAAATTAGTTGAAGAGTATTAAAGTGTAGATGAATAGAGAGATTCTGATAATTAATCGAATTTTAACTTATACTTAATTCAGATTTAGTGTTTTATTATATATAAAGATTAAAATTTTCAAAAAATGATAAAAAAACAAGAAAAATATTATGATTTTAAAAAAAATATATTGTATATTGTATTTGTCTTATTGAGACGTCTTTAAGACTTCTTTTTCATAGCAATTTTCCCACTCAATTCTTTTTGAGTGGGTTTTTTTATTTTGAAAAATATTTTTCTTTTGACTGAGTATTATCTTTTTGTGATTTTGTAACTTATAAGTGTTTAATTATAAGCAAGGAAAGAAGGTAACACTACGTTATAGCTATTTTTGCGTAGGTTATTTTTAAGAAGTTAAAATCAGTGAAAAAATAATTTAAAATTGAGGTAATACACTAAGTTCATCTTCAACACAGAAAAATTCATTATTACTTATAAGTGATTGTACATAATAATCATAGCTAGCTTTTAGTTTGTTGTTCTCTTCTTGGAAATCTTTTTTTGTTTGAAGAATAATAACAACATCTGTTTCTGTTTCAAAAGGGTTTTTGTTTGTATTAGAGTCATAACCTAACTGTTCACCAATTTGATATTTCATAATAATATTTTTTTTACTATGCTCAAAAATAGGGGATTGTAAAAAAAATAAAAAAGGAAAATCCGTAATTATAGTATGGTTTTTCCTTTTTTATGTAAAAGTGTTTAAGTAGATATTATTACATGTAATTGTTCATAATTTATTGTTTTTTGAATTTAATAAAAGAGGAGAAGTTGTTTAAAGTACAATACATTTCGTAAAGAAAGGTGATAAAAATTTTCAATTTTTTATTATTTGAGACAAACGTCCTCTTTTTAAGTAAAGTTAAAACTTTACATTTGTTGAAATTAGATGAATTAAATGAAAGTATATTTAGTAGATGATCATCCAATTGTTATTGAAGGTTATAAAGCTATGATGAAAGCTGAAGGTATAAGTGTGGTAGGATCTTCAACCGATGGATTTGGTCTTATGGAATGGTTAGATAATAACTATTGCGATGTACTTCTTTTAGATATTTCGATGCCATATTATAATGGATTAGACGTATTAAAGCATTTAAATAAAAAGTTCCCCGAAATTAAAACCATAATGGTAACAAGTATTTGTGATGGATTTACCATACAAAAAGTTATTGAACTAGGAGCTAAAGGTTATGTGCTAAAAGAAGAATCTGGCGATTGTATTGTTGAAGCAATTAAAACAGTTTATAATGGGAAGCTTTATTTTTCTGAAAAATCTAGAGATGCCGTTATAGATATGAATTTAGAAAGTTCAAGTGGATTATTATTAACAGATGTTTTATCGAGTAAAGAAATTGAAGTTATGCAATTTTTGGTTGAAGGTTTTACATCTGATGAGATTAGTAATAAGTTAGGAATTACAAGAAGTGCTTATAGAAGTAGTACAGAGAGAATTCGGAGAAAACTTGATGTGAAAGATAATGTACAATTAGCGCTTTTAGCATTTAAACATGTAACCAATTTATTTTTAAAGAAATAGAAATTAAACGTATTAATAACTAGTACTTTTAACCGTATTTTTAAAGCTAATTTTAAACTTTATAAATATGAAATCATTGTTAAAAGTAGTAGTGTTAATTTTTGTTTTAGGTTTTATTTCTTGTACGGATAATAAAAAAATAGTACCAGAAAATGGAACAACAGAATTACAGTCAATTAACCAAGGAGATTCAACTACAGAAGATGGAGACGGGGTTGAAGACCCGGACATGGACGAGGATTAGCCATATCTTATTTTTTATTTGTTTTCCTATTGTTTTAGTTGCTCTCTCTTATTCTTATAAATTTATTAATCCAGTTTCAGACTCGTATAGTAAAGCTAATATGGTATTCAATAAAGCTAAGAAAGAGAATGCTATAGCTTTAAAAAAGGTAAAAAACTATGCAAAAAATACAGAGGTGTATAATGAATATAAAAATGCATATGCTAAAAAGAAAGCTGCTTTTAATAAGTTAAAAACAGAAATCAGTAATCAAAAAGTTTTTGGTTTTGATTCATCTCATTATTTCTGGGAAAGATTAGGGAGAAATATAGTAGATATATTATTCTCTTTATTTGCTGTCTTTTTAGTAGTTAATTTTATTTCTGTTAAAAAGAATAAAATATTTTTCTGGGGCAGTTTATTGGTTGTATTAATATATCTATCTACTAAACTATTTATTTTGTATTGGGTTTTTAAACAGTTTCAAGATTATAGTTTAGCAGCATATTTTTTTGTGACGTTTATCTCTTCTCTTTTAATAGTATCAGTAATGTTTTTATTAGTAAGATATGTTAAGTCAGAAGAAGTAAGTTTAAAATCTAATTTATTGGATTTAGCTAAGTTTACTTTTAAAAATACAAAACCAGAGAAGCGAGAAGAAATGTTAGATTTAATTAAAGAAATAGCAAGAACAAATAAATAAGTTTCCCCTTAAATTCTTATTTAAATTAAAAAGTAGAACCATGTTTAAGGTTCTACTTTAAATGTACTTTTTGGAGTTTTAAATTTTTATCTCAAGGGACTTTCTGATAGTTAATTATGTATTAACGCAAGTTCCAGATGTACAAGCATCATCATCGCATTTACATAGTTGTCCAGTAGGACATAAATTACTTAATGAACAAGCATCACCACTTAAAGGTTGCTTTGTATCATCTATAGCTATTCCTATTGACCCATTGTTAAATTGACCAAATGCTCCTTTAATCAATTGCTGTTCTTTTTTTGTAAGTACTGTACCAAGACTTGATATGTTTTTAAACATTTTTTTTAAATTAAAGTTAAGTACTCTAAAATAAATTTCATTTCTTCAAAGTACAATATCTCTTTCCGAGCATAGTTAATTTACTTCCGAAATATATAAGAGAGATCGTAATTATTTTAATCAATTAATTTTCTTACTTCATTAACCAAAAACGGGAAATCGAGAAAATTATCTCTATCAATAAAATGTTTTCCTTCATTCAATAAAATAAATTTAGCATCTAATTTATTTGCCATTCTTTTAGAATATTGAAATGGAATTATGTCATCATCTTTTGCAGATATTGCTATTCGATTTTTCGTTGAGTTAATGATGTATTGATAGTCAAGAGTTGGTTGTATGAATTCTTCTAATTCAGGAATAGGGGTTTCGTCAACAAAACCAGAGATAAGAAAAAGCCCTTTAATATTCTTTTGTTTATTACTATTTAAATAGTTTAGTACAGTTACACATCCTAGACTATGTCCAATAAAAATAGTGTTTTCACTATCGTTTATTATCATTTTCTCCATATGATTTGCCCATTCTTTAAATTTTGGCTCTTTTGAATTAGGCATGTCAAGAATAATAATTTCTACATTTTCATTTAGTAATTCTTTCTTAAAAGAAGGAAACCAGTTGGAAGTAGGAGACGCTGTATATCCGTGTATCAGGTAAATTTTGGTTTTACTCATTTATTATTAAGATAACTTAAGTTAGTATGTGGCGAAAATACTTAAAAAGTAGTTTTTTATCTTTTTAATCATAAGTTATTCTATGTTTTTAAATAATGTAGTTGTAAAGCTTTCAAAACAGGTTGTTTTAAATGTTATAATAAAAAGCTAGTTTATCTATTCAATAATATATTTATATAAATTACAAATGAATACTGACAGGGTATTTCTATTGAACCTAATAGAACTATAAGTTAAAAGATAATTGGTTTAAGTTCTATAGTTTAGATGTTTGTAAATGATATATTTGTTTGAGAAATAAAAGAATTGTGATGAGTGAAACAAAACGAGAGTATTTAAAACGAATTAATTTTATTTTAGACTTTATTGAAAATAATTTAGACTCTAATTTATCACTAGATTTTTTATCTAAAAAAGCTCATTATTCACCGTATCATTTTCATAGGGTGTTTTCAACAGTAGTAAATGAAAGATTAAATGAGTTTGTTCAAAGAAAACGAATTGAACGCATAGCTTCAATTATACTTGTTGATTCTGAAGTTTCTTTAAATGAGTTACTATATAAGTACGGTTTTAATAGTGATAGTTCATTTTCGAGAGCTTTTAAAAAATATTATGGTGTTAATCCAACTAAATTTAGAACTGAAGGAAAACAAATACTTCGCAAGATTGGTATAGAAACTTTTTCATCTGAAAAATACATTTGTTCCATTACTAATATTAAAGATTGGATTAAAATGAATGCACAAATAAGAATAAAAGAGTTTCCAGAAATACAACTTGCTAGTATATCAGATATAGGAAAGTTTGAAAAAATTGGAAATATGTTTCAAAAGTTAATGAAGTGGGGAAATGAAAAAAGAGTATTAGACTTTTCTAATTTCAAAGCAATTACGGTTTATCACGATAATCCAAATGTTACTGAAAAATCTAAAGTACGATTTAGTGCTGGTGTAACTATTAATCAAAATATAGATTCAGAAGGAGAAATTAGACAAATAACTTTAAAAAAAGGCGTTTATGCCGTAGGGCATTTTGAAATAAAAGGAGAAGAAATTTCAAAAGCCTGGAAGAATATGTGTATTTGGGTTATTGAAAAAGGTTATGAATTTAGAGATGGAGATTTTTTTGAAATATATCATAATGATTCTAAAACTCATCCAGAGAAAAAGTTTATTATAGATATTTGTATTCCTCTTTATAAAATGAAAAATAGTAAGGAAAAGGAGAGACTAAGTTTTTCAAGATCAGAAATTACTAACAACAGTGATCCTAAAAGTTTAGATTATTACCGATTGATAAGCTACATGAAAGAACTAAGAACTTTTTTTAATAAAGAGTATGAAACGATTTTTAAGCTTGGGAAAATTTACAAAGAAAATCCAGATTATTCTTATTTTTCATTAACAACTGCAGAATTAAAAAAACAAAAACTTAAGTATGTTATTGTTTTAAATCATAAAACATTATGTTTTTCGATTTGTTTATCTGGGCAAAATAAAGAGGTTAGAAAAAAATATTGGAGAATATTTAAAGAAAGCGACTGGGGAAAGTATCACTTAGCTGAAACAATAGATAATAGTTTAGAGATAATAAGTCACGTGATGGTGGAGGAGCCTAATTTTGATAAAGCAAAATATTTAACTCAAAAAATAGAAGAAGAAGCAATCAAGTTTATAAAAGAACTTGAAGAAATACTAGGGTAATAACATAATGAATATATAAAAAACACTAAGTAATAATAGAATGATGCGTTTTATTTTTTGATGCTTTGTATTTAGGTTTTTCATCTTTCGGGCTACACATAAAACAACTACAAGGTTTACCTGTAGTTTTAAGAATATAATGTTCAGTACCTGTGAAACCGTAATTTTTTAATCGTTTTTTGTATTTATAAAACCCTTTTAAACGCCTTTCAAATTTATTCATAACAATAATATTAAATTCAAAACTGTAGAAAAAAGGAGCCTCTTTCCCGAACCCCTTTTATCTACATGGAGTGTCGTCCCCACAACACAATAATCCAAAATTAAGATATTATTAATTGTGAGTAAAGAGATGAAGTGTAATTGTATAGTATAAAAAGTGAAAAAAATATAAAAGAAGGATAGTATAATAAATAAAAAAGCCCTCAGAAGTTGAGGGCTTTTAAAAATTAGTTTGCACAATCATCAAAAAAGGCAGTAGCAAGATCTGTACATCCTCCATTATTATTTAAGCAATAACCAGCAGGGCAAAATCCATCTTCGTCTCCACCATTTATTAATTGTTTTTCTGATTTGTTTAATGTTTTTCCTAGTGTTGAAATGTTCTTTAACATAATTTAAATTTTAAGTTTCTCAAACCTAACAATTAAAAAAAAGAAAAAGTAAAATAAAACCGTAATAAAAGTAAGGATTTACCTTACTTAACTAAAATGTTTATACGCTTGGCGAAAATTAAGAGTTAATATCATACAACAAAAGAACATATAAATTTACTACAGGTAATATAATTTTATTCGAAGCATACCCATCTTTGTCCACGGATTCCTTCAACACAAATTCCTTGACAATTTTCTAGACATTCATTAAGAGAATTCCAGAGACCTCCTTTAATTGATTGCAGTTCTTTCTTATCTATAATAGATCCTAGTTTTGAAATGTTTTTTAACATGGTTTTAGGGTTTTAAATTTCCTAAATCTAGTTTTTTAAGATAAGATAAATTGAAATAAAACCGTAAAAAAGATAAGGCTATACCTTATTTAATTTAAAATAACTTGCTTAATATGCCATGTTTAATAAGAAAAAAATAGAATAAAATTCGCAAAGAAATTTTTAGTTTCTTGCTTCAAAAATATAACGACTATTCTAGCCTTAACCAAGACCTTCTTAGTAGGAATAATTAAAAAACTTCACATATATCATTTTTTAGAGGATAAGTTATGTAGCTTAGGGTAAATGTTGAAAATTATATTTAAGAAAAATAAAAAAAAGGTTATAGTTTTTACTTTAGAAAAAGTAGTTAAGTTATTTTAAAAGAAGTATTTTTATTAATAAACTGAATAAATTCAGCAACTACATTATCATTTAGGTTTTGTCTTTCTTCTAATTCTACCTTATATAAACCATTTCTTTGAATAATTGTTGTAATAATAAGATTAGATTTTTTAGAAAATAGAGAAGCAGTTTCTATAAATTCTCTTAAATGGGAATGTTCAAAATAAAATACGTTCATACTCATGTTTGAAGAAATAATTTAGTTATAAAAACTTTTCCATATTACTTAATACTATAGAACTATATATTAATTTAAATATAATGAAAATAAATTTTAATAAAAAGATATTTGATTAGATTATAGTGAGGTATTTGTTATTTGGTGTTACATTAAAATATATTTTAAGTACAAAGGTTTTTTTGATGGAGAAATGGCATTGAGTTTAAGATGTACATTTAAAAACTTAGATCCTGTAGGATTGAATGCTTTGGAGAAAAAAGAAGAACTCAAAAGGATAGGTTTCTTGAAAATATAAAAAAAGATACTTAATAATGAAGCCTGTTTATAATCAAATATTGATTTATTTGATATTTCAAGAGGCTTAATGTTTTTATTACCTTTTTAAATAATTTGTTTAAAAAAGAGAAGAAGTAATTTTATGAAAATAGCCTCTTCTCAAATTTAACTATTACGTAAATAAAATTATTACTTTAATTTCAATTTACTAGCTTAAGATAATTTTTAGAAAAATAAAAGTATTCAAAAACAGACCAAATGAAAATAAGTGTAGATGAAATGCACTAATCTTTATTTGAGTGTAAAAGTTTATAAAAAATACCCACTATAAGCGGGCATTTTTAAGGGGATGTTAAACAACTGTTATTGTGTCTATCATCCCATAAAAAAAGTTGTAGGTATATAATATACAAAAAATAAAATAAGTAAAAGCTATAAAAACAAATCTATACTTATTTTAAACCTTTGTTATATGTCAATATAAAAAACATTGATAGGATAACTAGGTTAATAAAAACAAGACCTTGCTAATTAATAAAAGCAAAAATGATAAGTTTATAAAGACTCGAGTAAGGATATTCTTTTATTTACTTTTTCAAGATTTGTTAAGTGTTCAATTAAGAGTTTATGATGTTTACTTTTAAGGAGTTCATCAGTGGTTTTATCTACAATGTTAAAATGATAATTAAAAGATTCCATGTGTTTTTTCGCAATATTATTGAGACGAAACAATTTAGGATACACAATTAATTTTTTAATTTTTGTAATTACATGTAGTAAAAATGTTTTTAATTTTTTCATAATTCAGAAGCTTTTATATTTATAACAGTTGAAAAGCTTAAAGCCCTAACTGATAGTGTTAAAATCAACTTTTGAGTGAAAAAATAAATAAATGAGGGGGGAGTGGTAAAATGATAATAAAAAAGTAATCAGAAGACTACTTTTTATTTGGGACTTCCTCCAATTCCAGTTTTTACACAACTACCAGTTTTAGCAGGACAATTAACACTAGGTGATTTTCCATCTGTACAGCATTTTTCATATCCATTTGAACATTTAACACATGTTTTTATTCCTCCTGAATTAAATATTCCACCAAAGATGGTTAGTTGTTGTGATTTATTAAGCGGGGTTCCTATGTTTGAAATATTCTTTATCATAAGCTAAGTTTAAATTTTCTCAAAATTATGAATTTATAAAAAGAGTAGATAAAATAAAACCGTAATATTAGTAAGGCTTTTCCTTATTTAACTATAGTTGAATAGAGCCATAAAGAATTATTTAAAAAAATGAGATAAAAAGAAAAGCTTCTTCAGAAGCTTTTCTTCATTAAACAAAAATAGCTTTACCCCTAAAGTTGTTTTTGTATTTATAAAACGGGTTAAATGAGTTTTACCCTAAAAAGTGTAGAATCATAAGTCAAAAAAAAGAGCCGCATTTTTGCGACTCTTTTTTAATTTATTTAAAAAGTTATTTCCTTTTGTATGTGTAGGTAAATGTTTTTCCATTTTCGTTATCTGTAAACGAAAAAGTATTATTATTATCTTTAAAAGTAAGCTCTCTAAGGCTTGGTGAAGAATCTTCTGTTAAGGTAATTCCATAGGTATTACCATTGTGTTTGCTCCATTTACCTGAAGCGGTTCCATCATCAATACAATTATTTTCATATTCTTCAAAAGAAGAAATAGAAATGTTACCGTTTTCTTCTACTTTGAAAGTAGTTTTCTTTTCGCAATCACTCACTTCTTTACCTTGGTAAGAGAATTTATACCAGGTACCAATAAAGGGATCTTTCATGTCTTGATCAGAATCAGTACAAGATAGAAATGAAATAAAAGCAAATGTTAAGATTAATAGTTTTTTCATAATAATAGATTTTTTAAGGGAGCGAAAATATAAAAAATGAGATATTTTAAATAAAAAAATAATTTAAAAGATGATATGATGTTATGAAGGGATGAAGAAAAAGAAAAGCGAACAATTGTCCGCTTAAAATTTTAAACATATTCCCATTCAAGACAACAGTTTTCGTTTAAAGGAACAACACATATTACTACTTCTCGTGGTAAAGGAATGCAAAGTTCAGGAGGTACACTAGTACCACCATTAATTGATTTTTGTTCTAATTTGTTTAAGGAAACGCCTAAGTTTGAAATGTTCTTTAACATAATTTAAGTTTTAAATTTCTCAAATCTAAAAAGTAAAAAAATAGTTAAATGAAATTAAACCATAAAATAAGTATGGAAAATCCTTAATTTAAACAAAATGGATGTAAGTTTTTATTTCTTTAAAATTGAGAAGATATTAGATATAATTGGGATAAATAATTTTTTACTTTAGCTTAGAAATACTAGGACGTATTAATTATTTTATAAATAGATAAAGAATTACCTTAGCATAAGGTTTATATCTTAGTTAAGATAATTTAAAAAGACTAAAATGGAAAAACTATTTGTGTATGGTACCTTAGGACCAGAAAAACCAAACGAGCATATATTAAAAGATATAGGAGGAAAGTGGAAAGAAGGATATGTTTTGGGAAAATTATACGAAGAAGGCTGGGGGGCAGACGTTGGTTTTCCAGGAATTCGACTTGAAAATAAAATTGAAAAGGTTGATGGATATGTATTTTACTCAAATAAGTTAGAAGATAATTGGGATGAGTTGGATAAATTTGAAGGACAAGCTTATAAAAGAGTAAAAACTACCATAACAATAAAAGAAACAGGAGAAGAAGTTGAAGCATATATTTATTCCTTAAAATAAATGTTATCTATCTATATATAACATAATTTTTAAAGGATCTTTTTATAAGATATTTTTTTAATTGATAAATAACATCAAAACAATTGTAAAGTAAAGAATGTGATAAAAAGAAAAATTACTTTAGCTCTAAAGTTGCTTTAAATGTATACAAAATGAAGTAAAGGCTAATAAACATATAGAGCTTACTTGTTTTACTAAAATTAACATTGTAGTTTGTAGTTAAACCATTTTCCTGTTTTTAGGAAAATGGCAATGTAAAAGTTTAGAAAAGAGAAATTAAAATGCTCCACTTTTTACACAGCATCTAAATTGTGGTGGAATAGTATAGAATTGTTCATTAGTAACTTCAATACCATAAGGATAATCGTATGTAGCACACGTACTACCGTTACAAATACTATCTCCTCCATTAATAAGTTTTTGTTCGATTTTGTTTAAGGCTATACCTAAGTTTGAAATGTCCTTTAACATAATTTGAGTTTTTAATTTCTCAAATATAAAAAGTAGAAATTAAGATTAGAGTTGAAAAACCGTAATAAAAGTAAGGATTTACCTTGTTTAGTTAAGGTTTATAGAGAAATGTAAAAAACAAACAATGGTTTAGTAAAATAAAATTTTTTTAATGTTTAACTAAATATTAAATTAATCATAGCTGTTTTTAATAAAATAAGAATTGAAAAAGAAAATAAATTACAAAGTATAGTTATCTTGTCGATTGATAAGTTATACAAGATGTTGATTGAAGAAAAATAAAACTGCTGCTTTTAGAATAAAAACAAACAGCTTTATTTTTATAATTTGGTTGTTTAAAGTTCTTGTTGACGTTGACATTCTATCATTGAGCATCTGCCAAATTTGTTACGGCATTTTCCCCAAGGACAACCTGAATCACCAAAACCTCCTTTAATAGATTTTTGTTCTGATTTACTTAACTCAGAACCTAAGCTTGAAATGTTTTTTAACATGATAAGTTTTTTTTAAAAATTCCTTGAAATTTAATTAGTTAATAACTATTAACCGATTTAAAAACCGTAAAATTAGTAAGGTGAAACCGTAAAAAATATATTAATATGAATGCTATGTGAATGATAAAATGGTTTAAAGATCTTATTATCGATTAACTTCAATAAAATAATACCAAGATAATCTACCATGTCCATGGTCTTGACACCATCGGCTGCCATTTATTATTACAGATTGTTCTGATTCTGCAGTAGAACTAAATGTAGCTCCATTTTCACATTGAACAAATCCATCTCCACCACCAATAATAGATTTTAAATCTTTTTTATTTAAAAGAGTACCTAGGTTTGAAATATTTTTAATCATAATTTAAAGTTTATTATTAATTATTCAAATTAAATGATAATAGATAAACCCATTTATAAAGATTCAAAAGTGTAGCAGATAAATGTAAAAACGAATGAGGGTATAAGTTAGTTACTAGCAAGTAATTTTTGTTTCAAATAACAAAAAAATTAAAATATACAGGATAAATTAAAAGCTGTATTATGAATTAAGTTTTTTTCTTAAAGAAAGAAAGTAAAATAAATATGATTAAAGCAAAAAATAATGTAGGGTTGAATTCCCTTGGTCTATTTGGATCACCAGTAGTAATATGTAAGATTTCAGTAATCATGCCACCTAAAACAAGACTTAATACTATTCTAACCCAACGTTTTTCTATATATTTCATAAAGCAATAGTTTTTGTAAAAGTAAAAATAAAGCAGTAATTATTTTTTAATTCCTATAGAGTAATATTAATTGTAGTTAAGATAGAAATATTGCATAGATGAATATACCAACGAAATATAAAATTCGTGAAATATTACGAGCAAGTTTTCTGTAAATATCTTCAACGAAATAATAAATAATTAAATCGACAGCAATAAGTATAATTAAACCATAAAGAAAGCCTTCATATTTCACGAAGTGAAAATAGAAAAAACAAAATAAAGCAAAACTATAGTGTGAAGAATATATTAAAAAGAAAAGCGAACCGAAGTCCGCTAATTAATTTTAGTTTCCTGGTTCTGGAACGCACCAACAGTTTTCGTCAAAACCATAACCATCTCGACATGGTCTAGTGAAAACTCCACAGTTAGTATTTCCACCATTAATAGTTTGTTGTTCTTGTTTGTTCAAGGTTGAACCTAAGTTTGAAATGTTCTTTAACATAATTTGAATTTTAGATTTCTCAAATCTAAATAATGAAAATTAACATAACTAATTAAAAACCATAATAAAAGTAAGGTTTTACCTTGTTTAACTAAAGTTGAGAAATAATATAAATAGTGTAGTTAAAAAATGGATAAGATAACTAAGATAATACCAACCATTTCAATTGAAGTGGTTTTTTGATGTCAAAAAATTAAATAAAAATGATAGTAGAATTATGAATGAAGAAAAAGAAAATAAGTAATCTTTAGTACTACTTTTCTATAAACTAACTAATCACGCTAATGAAAAAAACAAAATCTTAATTTATACTTTAAAGATAATTTAGAAGCTAAGTTGTTTTTTGGTAATTGGGTTAAGAGAAACGAAGTATCGTTGAGAATATTTCTTCTACCAACTAAGTAAATGAATATTAATTCAGCTCTATTAAAAAACTAAAAGAAGTTAATTGATATAATTGTAGTAAATAGTTATTTCTCTAACTTAGCTGTAAAAAAAAAGAGATGTAAATACGCAGGTCTCTTTACCTAATTGGGTGTATAAGAGTGTATTTTATGTGTATATAAACAAGTTGGCATTAATACCCAAAACACGAATCAGAATTAATTTTAACTGAATGGAATTTTCAAAGAATTATAAAGAACTTGGAGAAATAGTCGTAAAAAAATTACGAGATGAAAACTTTAAATATTATTCCCAAAAGAGAGATTTCGGGAAATCTATGACTCCAAAGGAATACTCTGAATTACCAAGAACCCCGAATTTAGCGCCTGAATTACAACAATTGGAAGATGAACGATTTGAGTTCTTTAATGGATTGAACGAAAGGCAAACGGAAATTTTGAACCGATTTATTCTAAATATTTTGGATTCTACCGCATTTAATTTCTTGAGAGAAATTGAAGAGAATCTAAACAATAACGAAAGTATTGGACTGACTATAAATGGACAAAAAATTGAGAATTTAACGCCCGAATTATTATCTGGAACTTTATTTGGAGAATATTTTTTATGGACTGAAAAGAGTAGTGAATTTGGAGAGTTTCAACAATAATAAAAAAATGCTACTCATAGTTTAACTTATGTTAGTTCCCCGTTTGCTAGCTTATTATTATCCTTTGGAAAACCCTAGCAAAAACACGTAATTCTTCATATACAAATCGATGAAGAAATACTAAAAAAACTAATTAAAAACCCTCTATTTTACTAGAGGGTTTTTAATTGGTTTTATTGATATTGTTGAGTTTACTCTCTTGTATTGAGTGTGAGTGGTAAACTGTATTGACGTCATTCTATGTCTTTAAAAGCCTTGTTATAATTGAGTTTGTTTGGTTCATTTTTTAACGAATTATTACTAATACTATTCTAAAAGTATGACTTATTTCTTTTGGTAATTCTAACATACTAAACTTAATAAAATTATACTTAAAATTGTTAATCTTCTCTTCTAAATAACTGTAGTTATGGAGAATTAGTGAATATGCCATAACATTCCTAAAAAAAGAAGTATTGGTAGAAATAATGAAATAATACAGCCTAGTAAATTTAATACTAATCCTATCTTGAAATTAATTTGATAAGATTTTATTGAATTTAGAATGGAAATAGTTAGAAAGATTGAGCAAAAGAAAATAACCCAATTTGTATAAAATAATATGTAAACGTTAAACTTTGGAATACTCAAACTAAGGAAGATAAAAAATCCAAGGCAAAATAAAAAAATAGGGTAAAATGTAAAGAATATCTTTTTCATTAACCAAAAATAAATAAAACAAAATTAAACTGTAGTTAATCCATAGTAACTGAGTATAAGAAGAAAAAGATAACAAGCAAAACAATCAATATATGGATATACCAAGGGGTATAAAATATAATTAGCATAAAACAAATTACTAGTACAATACCTAATGCTCCTCCTAATATGGAAGGGTAATATTTCTTCAATGAAAATTTTGGTTTCATACTATAAAAATACGAGTAAGATTAATAACAAAAAACTTTAGATTTTTAATCTAAAAAAACAAGAGTAATGAGTATTAAGGATCCTATCCCAAGAACAATTCTTATCCAAGGTTTTAGAAGTTTAGATTTTTTATCTAAAAATGGACCAGGATAAATATTACTGATTAATAAGAATAATGAGATTGATACAAGGAAAAGATCTTTCATAGCATAAATAATTTAAACAAATATATAAACTAAAAATAACCGTAGTTAATCACAATCAATCCAACCATCTTCATCTTTTTCATTCTTAGTAAGAAAGTAGATAATGATAAAAATAATTAAACTAATTATAGTTGCAGGAATACACATAAGGCAAATATGAAGAAACTAAAAATAGTAGTATTTATAATTTACCAGTAAAAAACTTAAAAACTCTTAAAGCTAATAATAGAACGATGATAAGTGTAATTTCTGTGCTTAGATATTGCTTAATAAAGTAAAATACAATTAAGCAAATCGATATGGTTGCAAAAGTAGTTAGTAAGATTTTAATGGCTTTGGTAGAATTCATTCAACAAATATAAAGAAAGTAAAAACAGTAGGTTTTAAGAGGTGAAGTATTTAAACCAGTACAGGAGAATTAGTATAATGATAGCAAATGAAAAATATTTAAAAAACAATTTGAAAGCTTTAAAAACACCATCTTTTTCAGCAAATGCTGTTTTGTTTTTTATGTGGTATCGTTGGAGTTTGTCAACAGATAAATTTCCTGCAATTCTAGTGAAGAAGAAGCCAAACAGCATAAAAACTGTATTTGTAAATACTATAATAAATTCTTTCATGAGTCAAAATTAATAAAAACAAAACAAAGTAAAAGTGTAGTTAATCGCACTACTTAAAAGCGATAAAAGTTCATTGAAATAATTGTGGTAAGTTGAATAGAAATGATTCCTATATTTGTTTTTTTAGATATGAAGAAATTTATTAAAATAATGCCTTTTATTTTTATGCTAGCTAGTTGTAGCCATCATAAATCTGGAGCTAGATCGAAATCTAAAACCATTGAAGATTCGAAAGAGAGAGGTACTTTTATTCAGGAATTAGACTATAAAATAGTTCCAGACACTATTAAATTAGCGCCTAATACTTCTTTTTATTTGGAGAAAGGCTTTCGTTATGGAGATTTTAGTTCGTCATCATTAAAAGAGAATACAGAACCTTTATTATCGTCAGATGATTATACCTACCAAATAGTTAAGAATCCATTGTCTGGAGAATATTTTGAAGGTCACTTTTTAATCGGTCGAGGAGGAGATAAAGGGCTGTTTCATAGAATGAAAGATACGATAAGAAGTAATATCGTAACAAAAGTTCCTCAATATGATAGTATTTACAAAGTAGGTGAATTACTATTATTTAAAAAATATCAGAAATAATCTACAGGAGGATATATGAACTTACCACAAAACACCTTTTTTCAAGGTGTTTTTTTATGTTAAAAATTTAAAAAGTAAATATTAAAATAAGTGTAGTTAGAATAGAAATTCATAAATGATGAAAATAATTGCTATTCCTAAAGAGAATATAATCATTCGCTTTACTGCTTGTCTTTCTTTTATAGGAATATCTAAATCATCAAATAATTTATTTAAAGAATTTGAGTTAATCGGAAAAGATTTTAGAGTCCTGAAAAACAGAAGGATATAAACAATGATATAAACAGCTAATAGTATAAAAAAATGGTACTCATTGTGGCAAATATACATTAACTAAAACTGTAATTAAGCCAATATAAAATTATGAAATGTAATCACGAAAATGTAACGTATATAAGTTATTCAGATGATGTTTTCTGCAATGATTGTCAAAAATAGGAATCAACAGGTTATCAAAAATAGTGTAGTTAAGATAGTTTATCTATACTAGTTAGTTAAGTCGGTTGTAGGACAATGAAAAGTTTCAAATGTACCATATACTTGGACATGTGCTGTCACTTCATTTATAGATAGAACAGTTACTTTTTTAGTTTGTTTACTTACAGGATCAGTATAAGTGACTATGTCATTAGGGTTTATCATAATTATAAATATTAAGTAAAAATAATAAAACAAAAGAAACATTAAAACAGTAGGTTCTCAGATCCAAAAAACTGAAAAGTTCATTGACAAAATTGTGATAAGATAAACAGGAAAACAACTGTTTTATTTATTAAAATGTTGGTTTAGCTTTATAAAACTAACCAAATAAATTTATTATGAATAAAAAAGTTTTAATTATGCTGTTTTTTTTGAGTGGTTTAACAGCAATGGGACAGTCAAGATTTAAAATTGAAGTAAGTGTTCCAGAAATGAAAGATGCTAGTACAGGTGGACCAGTTTGGTTTACTTTAATAGGAGAGAAAGGTCAGGAAGATTTTAAAATAGATAATCCTAATCAAGATGATTTTCAATCAGGAACAAAATCTGTGTTTTTTACTCCTAAATTTAATATCGGAAAGAAAATTACTGATATAAGAATTGAAACTAGAAGTAGAAAAAAAGGGAAATATATTGATGATCTATATATATCAAAAATTAGGATTACAAATATTGGAACGGGGCAGTCTACAGGTAATATTTCTATTAATAGTTGGATAGGTGATGGTGCATCAGGAAAAGAGGATAAACATGTAAAATCAGTAGAAATAAAAAAATGGAATTGATATTAGTCATTCTTTAAAATATCTTATCACAACCACTTCAATTGAAGTGGTTTTTTATTGTCAAAAAACGAGTAAACGAATATTAAATTAAGTGTAAAATTTAAGATATGATAAAATTAGAATTAAGAACTGACGGAGATTGGGAAGTTTGGCAAAGTGGAGGACTTCAACATTATGGAAGTCTAGAAAGTTGTGGAAGATACATTACTAGTAATTCCGAAGAGTTAGAAGAGTGGGAAAATCAATAATACTGTAGGATGAAGGATATAAAAAAAGCCCTTAATAAGGGCTTATAATTAGCAAGTTGTGTGATGTACTGTTCCACCATAGCAAATATTTGGATCACAGCTATTATGAGAACTGTAAATTATTGTTGAACCAAAACCATGAGCACAAACTGTTATGCCACTTCCTCCTCCATCGTCCCCTGGTTCGCATTTATTAGTTATACATCCACCAGTCAATTGTTTTTGTTGTGATTTAGATAGGATAGAACCTAAGTTTGAAATGTTCTTTAACATAATTTGAGTTTTAAATTTCTCAAATCTAAGATGTTAAAAAAGAATAGTTAATAAAAAAACCGTAAAAAAAGTAAGGATTTACCTTATTTAATTAAAATTAATAAAATATAAAATAATTGTAGAAATCATGAGTAAGAACAAAACAATTAAAATTTTAAATCAAGTAAAAAGTCTTTATGGGAATACTCTATTGATTGACGATACAGATAAAGAAAATTTAAAAGAAGTTGAAGAGGCTATCCAATGGGTTGAATCAAAAAAAATGTAGTATTAAAATAAATCATCAAAAAAAGAGAAGTCGTCGTTGTCAATTGTAGGGTTAATAGAATTGTTTTTAAAGCCTATTAAGTATCTAATTAAAGAAATTATTAAACCTATTAACAATACAAAAGAGATAAATATTATAGTAACAATTAGTTCTTCTCCTAAACTCATACTGTAAAAATATAAATTAATAATTAACAGTAATAGTAATAATTATGAAAAGCTATTTGTTCTATTTTAAACTTAATTCTTGTGTTGAACAAAAAAAGTGTTCGTTTGGATCAACTGAATCAATAGGAATGACTGTTACAGTATCAGTAGAGTTTAAAGTTATTATCATAACCTTTTGTTTAATATTAGAAACAGGGTTTGTATATGTTGCTTCAGTTCCCTCTTTTATAGATTTCATGTCCAAACTAATTTATTCAAATATATAAGTAGTTAATCCTCTTTGTCCATTTCCTTGTTGTCAAGATATTCTGCAAGAACTGGAAAAATGATTCCTAAAACGATAAATGAGATTAACCACCACATAATACAAAAGTAGTAAAAGCAAAATCTGTGTAGGTGTTTTAATCAAAATAATGAAGAATGATAAATGTAGTGCTTAATATACCTAATGTAATTATAACCCATAGTTTATACTTTTTAGTTTTTTTATCTATAAAAGCGGGAGGATAAATATTACTAGATATTAAGAAAATTATTATTAAGAATAATAAAGCATTTTTCATAGTTAAACAATTTGAGCAAATATAAAAACTAAAAATAATTATAGTTAAGATAGAAATATTGCATAGATGAATTTACCAACGAAATATAAGATTCGTGAAATATTACGAGCAAGTTTTCTGTAAATATCTTCAACGAAATAATAAATAATTAAATCGATAGCAATAAGTATAATTAAACCATAAAGGAAACGTTTCATATTTCATGAAGCGAAAATAGAAAAACAAAATAAAGTAAAAGTGTGGAAATATAAGTAGAGTAATAGGCAATGAAGCTAGGAACCATTTCCATTTACAGGAAGTATTTGCTGATTTATTTCTAATTATTGAAGGAAAGTCAAACCTTTCAGTAGATACTATAGTTTATTACAGACTAGGAAATTAATAAAAGTATTAAGGATTTATGGGATTTATCAGGTTAATCCTAAGAAGTATAAAGAATACTTTACTGAAGGGATAGAAGAAAAAGAGATTGTTTTAGAATTATAATAACTATAATTGTATTCAAGTTTAAATGAGACGTCATTAAACTTTCTTTTTCATAGCAATTTCCCACTCAATCTTAGAGTGTTTTTTTGTTGCATCTTGTTGCGCTTTGTTGCAAACTGTTGCATGAAACTAAAAAACTATACTAAATGTAAGGTTTTACCCTATTTTTAAGTCAGTTAAAACCCTCTTGTATATTCTACATTTATTATTTTTTTTTAAGCCTACGGTTAATTGAAACTACTAAAAACACCCGATAAGTTCTTTGATAAATTGTAGTAAATAATATTTTATTACTTTATTATCAGAAGATTAAGGGATATAGATTATCATTGGTAAATTAAAAATATAGAATAGAAAAAGTTAGAAATATGGCTGATAAAAGTAAAAATGAAAACTATGATATTGGAGAAACTATTGAAGAATATATTGATTCAATCATTATTCAAACATCTAATACAATTGCGACCATACACGTAAGGCATTTATCTTTTGGACCTGGATTTTGTAGTGTAGAAACTACAAGTTCTCTTAATGGAAAAACGATTTCCCATATGGCTCCTCCTGCTGTTTGGAGTGATTGGGTTTTGCTTGACGAACATACAGGTTCCTTTTCGATTGAAATTTCGGATAAAGTTAATTGTGATACAGGGGTAAGGTCCCAAGTAAAATATTGGAAGTAACAATTGTGATTAAGTGTTAAAGATATGACTAATTAAATGAAGAAAGTTGACTTAATATTGAAGTCTTTTAAAATATAAACTAACCAAATTAAATTGAAAATGAAGAAAAAAGAAGAACTAAGAGATTTTTCAAAAATTAAAGATTTTGAGTGGAACTCAATTGTGGAATCAAAGAGGGGAAGGCAATCTATTGAAGAGCCTCGAAGTTATGGTTACACCAAAGGGACTGGATTAAGATTAGGTAAAGGGTTTAACCCAATTAATGTTTTGGATATTAAAAGGCAAGCTATCGAATTTATAGAGCCAGAAGTACAATCATCAGGTCGTAGTAGTATCGATTTATTTTATGCAGATGACTATTACTCTTATCAAAAGGTTATTAGAAACGATTTACGTTTGTCAGCTTCTTACTTATCTAATTCTGGAGGTTATAGTCGTTCAACTGAATTTGACTATTCTTATGATGAGAATTCTATTATAGTTGTATTGAGGGCTGAAACTGATTATGGTGAATGGATTTTAGGTAGTGATGCAAAATTAACACTTGAAGCTCAGCAATTATTGAATAATCCAGTAGAGTTTGCAAATAGATTTGGGACCAGGTACATTAGCTCTGAAAATAGAATAAATGGTTTGTACGTTACCTTCGTAATACATAACGTGAGTAAAAAAGTTAAAAAAACTTTTAAGTCTTCAATTTCGGCATCTGGTGGATTTGGTAAACTGAGTGTAAAGGCTAAAAGTAAATTTAGTAAGATGATATCCCGGTCATGGAAATCTAATAGAATGTCAATGACAATTAATAGCATAGGTGGAACTGGAATTGGTTCACTAGCAGTGATTTTGGAAAATATTATCCAAGAAAAAAATAACCCTTTGAAATTCATTATTTCTTCTGCAAAGAGTGTATTAGAAACATTTACAATAGATAATGCTTGGCCAAATGAATTTTATGTGGCTTCTATGAAGAATTTTGGACTTTCAATTGATCCGGCTATAGAATGGACAGTTGAAAGAAACAAAAAATTAATTGAATGTAAGAATAATTATTATAAGCTTAAAAGTAAGTATAATATTGTAAAAAAAATGAGAGAAGGAAATCATTTAATAAACTACTTATATGATTATGGAAATATAAATGATTTAATATATCATGAACCGGAAATTATTGAAGAAAGAATTATACAGTTAGCGGATTTACATAAGCAATTATTAGAGTCCCCAAACGTAAGTGGAATAACAATTCCAGATGTGTCTTATGTTGGAATAGCAGATTTTGATTTAGAAAGATTTTTTAGATTGCCTACGCCAAATTTTAATGGTAGATATTTGCCAAACAATTCAAATATTTATATATCAATTCCATTGGAAAGAGTCATTGCAATTCTTGATACTCCGTTTGACAGAAGAGAACAGGTAATAAAAAATTTCTACCCTAATGCTAGAGAAAGCTTCTTTGGGTTTGCACCATTAGGAGAAGGAATTTCAGTACTTAAACTTTATTCTGAATTTTATATGCTGGTAAATAATGAATGGCAAAAAAAATCTGAGATTAATCGATATACTGGGGATTGGGCAGGTTTTGATATCCAAGCTATAGAAAAAGCTTATATTGATTGGGTTAATCAAGGAGGCGTTTCAAGATCCAGAAAAGATTACTTGGTGATTTATAATATTGAAATTATTAATAAAGCTAATAAAAGTGTTTTCTATGAATTATTTAGGGTTACTTTTTATGATCAAAATTATAAGGTTCATGATTTAAAAGTGGAATATAATATACTAGAGAAATAGAACAATCAATATTTGAAATATTTATTTACTACAAACACCTTTATAAAGGTGTTTTTTTGTTTAAAATTTGAAAAAAAAGAAGCATTAAAACACTCAAATCGAGTGGTAAAATTGCTATGAAAAAGATATAACCGATTCTCCTCGATTATAGTAATGAATTTACTAATAATATATGTTATGGGTAATAGTATTTAAATGAAAATCAGCAACAAAAACACAACAACTGTTGCAAATGTATAACAGTAATATTTGCTGATTTTTAGTTAGTTACAGTTTTATTTGTAATCCTAGCAACAAAAGTGCAACAGAATCAACAACAATGAAATACCAAATTGAGGAGCAAAAGAATTCGAAAATAGAAGAATTAAGAAATAATCCATTAGGGTCTAAAGGAACGGTATATAAAAAATACTTCAAAATTCCAGATGCATCTTTACAAACACTATAGTTTTTCTATTTTTTTAATGCAATCATCAACTTCACTTTTATTCGCTTCGATTGTCATTTTCTCTTTAATATCTTTCAATAATTGGACTGCAATAGACTTAGGTCGATTTTGAAATAATTCGTCTTGAACTCTTTCGTTTTCCGAAAACATTTTTACAATATCTCTTAATCTATCTGTATTTAATGTCCACATAAAATCTTCTAAATAATAATAAGCATCAGAGCGCCCCCAATAATTACCACACCATACAGTCAAAACTTCTTGATAAAATTCTTCGAATGCAATTGAAGGAACATAAGGTCCAAATTGTTGAATTGTCTTTGCAACTGTACTCTCCTTATTCCAGCCGTAGGAAGTGTTTTTTGCATCTTTGAGTTGATTTCCAAGTTTTCTATAAATTTTTGCTCTTGCACCATTTGGTATAAATTTTATTCCATTATTCTGTAGCAAAAATTCGAGCAACCTTGTTTTTGCTCCTTTATCAACGCTCTGGTCACTATCAATATCTACGTCATAAGTATGATATCGGAATCCAGCAACTTTTTTTAATTCATCGTTTACAATTTCCCAAGTTGTTAATAGTAATTTTTTTGAATTAGATAAAGCAGGTTCTTCTCCAGCACACAACATATCTAATAAAAATCCGTAAACCGTTCTCAAGTCCTGCTGATTAAATGATTTTATTTGGTCTTTCAATGTTACTAATTGTTCTTCATCCAGTTCAACTTCCTTAACTGGCTTGAATAATCCTGAGACAGAATGACCTGGGTCAGGCAATGGTTGGTTGAAAAGACAGGATTCTAAAAGCAAAGCCAAACTTATAACTTCGTCTTTTCCAACTTGCTCATCCGAACTGTGAGCGGAAGAAGCATGGCTTCTCATCCAATTCACCATTTCAAGTCCTTTGGCAGCTTTTTTATTGATTAAGCCTAACTTTTTAGCTCCTTGAATCAATACAAAGTCATCTACATTTTCCCACCTTTCATTTATTGTATCGCCATTAGAGTTATAGCTTTTTCTACCTGACTCATCTTTTACAACAGATATGAAAAGCTCAACTCCATAGGCTTCAATTCTTCTCTTGATATTATTTGATGAAGCATTCCACATTTCAAGAAGTGATTGAGGAAAGAATTCCGCATCAAATAGTTTCCGAGCGGTCTGCAATGTTCTTTTTTCAGATTCATCAAGAGGAAAAACATCTCCAGTCTTGATTACTGTTATGTCTAATATTTTTGGTACTAATTCTGTACTCATTTCATATTGTGGCTAACGTTTAGTATAAAGGACGTTTTAATACCTTTTATACCTTGTTGCAAGTTTTTAAGGTCTATAATTACCAATAAAATACATTTTACGTCCACCTGAACAAGTTTCATTTTGTATAATGTATCTAGCATGTTTTTTACCAACACTCCAATTATCTGTACCACATCCATAATTTGGAGTTCCTTTATCGTTTCGCTTATAGTGAACTTTGTGCTGTGAATATGTTATACTATTACCATATACACCCCATCTCCCTTTAATCTCTTCTCCTTCTGGTCCTTCATCAGTAATTTCTTCAGTCTTTGAGTCGTTAAAGAAATCTAAAATTAATTCATCTGTGATGTAATCTAATTCTGCAGTGTCAACCTCTAATTGTTTTGCTGTTTCATTTTTGATTGAATCTAAATTCATGGTTTATATTTATTAATTATTTCCTATTTCACTTTGTCTAATTGTTTACAAGTTGTTTATATGCGGAACTTTGTTCCTTGTATTTGTCTAATATGGTTTGTTATGCGGAATTTTTAATAAAATAAGTTCCGTTTATTTTTCTAACTATAAATAAAGGTGATGTTATAATTCCTTAAAAACCTCCTTTTTAAGGAATTCTATCATACTTTCTATAGTATTCATTATAATTTTGAGTCTTCTAATGTAAAACAAAAATGAATTTTATCTTTACGGAAAACCTTATTAAATGTAAGGTTTTACCCTGTTTTTATTTAGGTTAAAATCCTCTTGCATATTCTAACTTATCAACACTTTTAAAACCTATAGCTATAAAAGTTAACTTTGCAATATGTTTGCATTGGTAGATTGTAATAACTTTTATGCGTCTTGTGAGAGACTCTTTCGTCCAGATTTAATAGGTAAGCCAGTAGTGGTTTTATCTAATAATGATGGGTGTGTAATTGTTTGTTCTAGTGAAGCAAAAAAGTTAGGTGTTCCAATGAGAACTCCTGCATATCAATTCAAACAAATTTTTAAAGAAAACAATGTAAATGTATTCAGTTCTAATTTTCCGTTGTATGGAGATTTGAGTCAACGAGTGATGAATATTTTACAGTTGTATGCTCCAGATATTGAAATTTATTCTATAGACGAAGCTTTTTTAGAGTTTAAAGGATTTGACAAACATTTTTCTATTCGTGAGCATTGTTTGGAGATGAAAACAAAGGTGAGTTACAGGGCTAGCACCTACAAAAGCGCTTTCTAAAATAGCGACAAGTTATTGGTTCATTTTTTCAATAAAAATAAACAATTATAAACAAATATAAAAAACAAAACCCTCTAGTAAAATAGAGGGTTGTAGTTGATTTTATTGATATTGTTGAGCTTACTCTTGCATTGAGTGGTAAACCGTATTGACGTCATTGTATATCTTTAAAAGATCTGTTATTATTGAGTTTGTTTTTAATGTTTAGTTTATTTGGTTCATTATTGGTTCATTTTTTAGCAAATTATAACTAATAGTATTCTAAAAGTATGACTTATTAGAATTCATTCCTATTCAACTAAGTGAAATTATAATTTAAATAGTTTATCTTCCATTCTAAATAACAGTAGAAAAAGAGAAGAACTAATTAAGTTCTTCTCCAATTATGGAGGAATAGCTTATTGAGATTTTTGAATTATTTCAATCACTTTTTCAATTATTTCATTGTAAGTATTTTGCTTTATTAGAGTTTCATTTGTGGGATACTTATTTAGTAAACCGTCAATAATTTTCTTACTAAGTGAACCTTCGGGTAATAAATTCCTGAAATAATAATAAGCCTCTTCTTTTTTTTCTAAGCTACATTTTTTATGGTAATAAAAATTTGAAATTTCCATTTTTAATTATTTTAATTAATAAGGTAAATTTATGAACAAATCTAATAATGATAAATTTTACCTATTAACAATTTGTTAACAACAATCTTTATAAAATGAATGTAAAACAGCATATATATACAATTTTTTTCGAAAAATTGAAAATGAAATGTATGCGTGATTAGCTTTAACAACATTAGAAAAAAACAAAATAGAAGGACTTTAAACTAACTGTAGGTTTTCAATAAATTGAAAACCTACAGTTAGTTTAATTACTAGGAAATATATAAGGTATTAGACTAGCACCATCATCATGGATACCCAACACAAAATAATTATTATCAGATGAAAATCTTTCAACTAAAGAATCAGATAAGTTGTTTTCTCGATGTAAGTAGTCAATAAATTTAGCTCGATCGGGTTGCCTAGAAGGTACAATAATTGGCCTGTAATAGATCCCTTGAATATGGAAACCAGGCATGTGTTTTTCTTTGAACTCTTTTGCTTCTTTTAAAGTCATTTTTTATGGGATTAAAATTGATATTAACAAAAATAAGCATAATAAAAATACACTCGTTTTAGGG
Organism: Tenacibaculum sp. Cn5-46; assembly: GCF_022347705.1. Classification (NCBI taxonomy): domain Bacteria; kingdom Pseudomonadati; phylum Bacteroidota; class Flavobacteriia; order Flavobacteriales; family Flavobacteriaceae; genus Tenacibaculum; species Tenacibaculum sp. Cn5-46. The sequence continues at coordinate 117,057 of NZ_JAKRGD010000003.1, read as the reverse complement.
TGAAAACAAGTTAATTAATTGTAGGTATTCAGATCCTTATATCTGAAAATGTTGATTGACATAATTGTTGCAAGCATATTTTATTTTTGTATATTAAATATAAAAGTGTAAAAGGATGAATAAATCGAAATTACCTTTATTTTATAATTATAAAGAAGAAGGTACTGATAGCGGTTACGAGACAGTTCAAGACTTTATTTTAAGCTGGACATTAAGATGTTCTGTTGAGAGTAATTCTTCAATAGATAAGCAATTACATTATTATTCAAAAAGAGTTCTTTTAGCGATGATTTTTGGATTTAATGACCTAGAAGATAATCTTAATTATAAATTGAAAAAAATTGACTCAGAAATAATTGTAAAAACTGTCAAAACAAAAAGACAATGGAACTTAATTGATTTACTCGTTGAAATTGAACTTGAAATTAATGGAAATAAAGAATTTTTTATACTAAATATTGAAAATAAATGGTATAGTTCCATTCGAGAAGGACAACTTGAAAAATATAAAAAAGACATTGAAGAAAAATATAAAAACTCAGATTATAAATTAATTAATCTAATAGTTTTTTGTGATTATGAAAAGTTAAATTATAAGATAAAAGAAGATTGTAAAAAATTAGGATATAAAATTATAGTTATTGAGGATTTATTTGAAATAGCTGAAATGAAGAAAAATAGGTTAACTGGTAATTACTTATTTGATGAATACTGGTTTCGTTTTTAGTGATGTTAAGAGTGGGGTTTTATGCCTAAATTTAAGTAAATAGATAATAAAATAAGTGTAGGTTCTCCGACACCTCTAAAACGGAAAAGTTCTTTGACATAATTGTGGTAATGCTTAATTTTGGTTAAACCTAAAATTTTTTTATATGAAAATTAATAACAGCTATGAACTAGTAAAGGAAATAATTTTTGAAATTAATCCGTTAAATGATTTAGAGTATTTTACGGCTAGAATCTACAAGGTTTTACCAAACTCTATTCTTTCAGAAGATTATTGCTGGGATCTGAATCATTATTTCCAAGATCAAAAAGATATAGATCCTTATGTTCCTACAGGGAGATATGGAAACTCAATTCTAGTTTGCGAAAATCAAATTCAATCATATATTAATAGATTTAAAAACCCTATTGGATATATTAAAATTGATTTTAAAGGGTAGTTTATTAGATTAAATTTCAAGTAGAACTTGATGAGCTTTACCACAACCACTTCAATTGAAGTGGTTTTTTTATGTCAAAAAAATAAAAATAGATAATTAAAATAATTGTAGAATAGATAAGTGAGAAAATATTATGAATACAACAGGGTTTTACTTTTTCTTAGAAGAATTAATAAACCAGGCAATAGCTGTAGTTATTGCTACACCAGCAGCTGTACCTTCTATTCTACCTCTTTTTAATCCTTTTTTAAATCCGTCGAAAAAGCCCTTAGCCCATTGTTTTTTACTCATGTTATCAAATATAAGAAAAATTACTAGTGTAGAAATTATGTGTGAAAAAATATGTGAATGTCAAGAACCGAAACAGTCATTGTTTCCTGATGGTAGGTATTATTGTTTAATTTGTTGGAACGTTTGGTTTCATTAAATCTGTAGCTATTGAGCTACGCAATCAAACGCAATAAAATGGCAAAGCAAAAAACGAAAAAGGTAGAATCTTATAGAAAGATAGAATTATTAAATATTCCTGAAAAAACCACAGGTGCATATATCTCAGTGTATACTGGTGGAAAATTAGCACAAAATGCAGCTTGGAATACAAAGGGAAAATATGAAATAAAAATTTCAGACTGTGAGAGAAGTATTTTATTACATGGAAGTATTACTAGTCTTGAATCAAGAAAAAATGCAATTCATAAAATTGATTCATTAGTAGAGGTTTTAAGCGGTCTTAAAGATCACTTAGTAATGCAGTTTAAAGAAAACAATGTAAGGTTTTAACTGTAGATAAAATGGCAACACCATATAAAGTTGAAGTTGAGTTAACAAGTGACTGGATTAATTTATCTACTGAAGAAGTAGAAAATCGAATAAAAACAATCATTGAAGACACTCATCCATTATTAATGCAAGAATTTAGAGTAACAAGTATTAAAGCAGTAAAACAGTAGCTATTCCGCTACGAACCTAAACGCAAAAATTAACGCAAAACGCAAAATTATGAATAGAAGTATAGAAAACTTAATGAATAACTTAACAATAGATGAGTGTAAGTCTGCAATTTTAATTGCTGATAAAGAAGGTTATTGTCACATTCTTGGGTATGGTAAAATTCATAAGTCAAACTATGAAAAAAGAATTAAACAATTAGAAAAACTGTAGTAAAAACACCCTCCTAAAAGGGTGTAGTTTTAAGACAATTAAAAATGAACCGAACATATTTAATGTCTCTAGCTCTAATTTTAGAGCATGTCTCAATTATAAGTCGTTAAAAAAAAATGTAATTACAAATAAGAAAGAAAAAATAACTGTAGAAATCATGAGAAATAAAGAGAAGAAAAAAGCGACCCGAAAGTCGCTAGTAATTAGCATGCTTCTCCACATGCTTCTACTCGATCTGGACCACATGCAATAACAATGTCACCAGTTAAGCATTTACAGTAATAGCAATCAGGACTGTTACCTCCTGAAATATTACGTTGTTTAGTTTTAGATAATTCGATTCCTAATTTCGAAATGTTCTTTAACATGATTTGAGATTTAAATTTCTCAAATCTAAGCAGTAAATGATAAGAAGATTAAATAAAAACCGTAAAAAGAGTAAGGTTTTAACGTAAAATATTAAGAAATAGAAAAACTGTAGAAATTATGTTACAGATGAATAAAAATTTAGCACTCTAATTAAAGAGTGCTAAATAGAATTATTTATTTTGTTTGCAACCATGTGCTTCCATGCAACGTAAGTAATCTTCATCACTATCGTAATTTTCATGGCAAGCTTTAAAAACAATATCACACCAATAAGATCCATTACCTCCTACAACATTTTTTTGCTCATTTTTAGTCAATAAAGAGAATGACTTTGAAATTTTTTTTAACATAATTTAAGTTTTAATTTTTTTAAATAAACAACAAAAAGAAGTTAAGTGAAGAGAAAGTTCAAATGCGACATTGATAAATGTAAAAACGAAACCAAAAATAGTATAATTGGATAAAAATTAAAGTTCATTCCTGATTATCCATGATTAAAAATTTAGGTATAATTACATATGGTATTAAAATAAAAACCCACTCAATCTTTGAGTGGGTTTTTTGTTGCATCTTGTTGCACTTTGTTGCATTAAAGCAGGTTTGTAAACTTTATATACTTCTAAATATACTGTATTTACTGGGTTTGTTCTGTTGTCGTAGTGTTGAAACAATAGATATAATTTTTGTTGCAAACTGTTGCATCTTGTTGCTAACTGTTTCATGAAACTAAAAAACTATAGTTAACAGTCTAGTATAAGAATAGTAGCAGATTTATACACACTTACTTTTCGGTTAAACACAGACCTTTTATATATTTACTTACTTTCGTTTTAGCGATTAAGCCGCTAATATTTTTATACCGTGTTGGCAGTAGTTGTTATAGATTTACCTATTTCTTAATTTTACGTGCTTCATTTTTTATATCTTCAATTGTAAAACCCAAAAACTGACCTTTTACATTTATTAAACCTCTTCTTTTTCCGTATCTTACACTAACTATTCCAGTTCCTTCAATACAATACCCATTATCAAAAATGGGCTCAATTACAAACTCACCTAGTTCATTTATAAATCCAATTTTTTCATTTAATTTGACTCTTCCTATACCAAGGCCACCAAACTCGTAAGCAAATTGAAATTGAGGTTTTATAACAAATTCTCCAGCTTTATTCATATAGCCCCATTTGCCATTTAACTTTACAGGCACTAAATCAAAATTTTTAAAATTATGGTAAGCTTGATCTAATTTTGTTGAGATGTAAGAGTTTTTTTTGATGTTAAAAAAAATTTTTTTTCCATCTATTTCAGCCAAAACTATATTAACTTTTGATCTCCTGTAAATTCTATCAAATTGAGGTTTTACAACAATTTCCCCTTTTTTATTTATAAATCCCCATTTTCCATTTTGTTTAAACGATGCAAAACCATACTTAAAATTATAAACATAGTTGAATTTTGGTTGAATGACAAATAATCCTTTTCTATTTATAAATCCCCATTTACCTTTCAGTTTTACAGCTGTCAAATTCTCCTTTTCAAAACTCTTAGCTTCTTCAAATTTTGGTTGAATGACAATTTCTCCTTTTTTATTTATAAAACCATATTTTCCACTTTGTCTAAAAATAGTTAAACCATCTATAAAACCATATATATAATCAAACTGGGATTGAATGACAATTTTTCCTTTTTTATTTATAAATCCCCATTTTCCACTTTGTCTAAAACCAGCTAAACCATCTCTAAAACCATGTACATAATCAAACTGGGGTTGAATGACAATTTTTTCTTTTTTATTTATAAAACCGTATTTTCCACTTTGTCTAAAGCCAGCTAAACCTTCGCTAAAACCATGTATATCATCAAATTGGGGTTCTGCTATTATAATTCCTTTATCACTAACAATTCCATATTTCCCATTTTTCTTAACCCTAGCATAAGTATTGCCATTTTCGAAACTTCTTGCATCAGTAAACTGTGGTTTTATTACAATTTCTCCTTTTTTATTTACATAGCCAATTTTTCCATTATTTCTAACCCTAGCAACATGTTCATTTCCAAAAAGCCACGCTAATTCAAATTGAGGCTTAATAATAACTTCACCACGTGAATTCATATATCCATAGAGGTAATTATCATCATTAAATGGGTAGATATCTTCCGTTTCAATGTCTTGATAATTAGAGTTAGAATTTTCTGAATAAGAATTAGTTGTAGATAGAACTTTTGTTTTTTTTATGCTATTTACTTTTTTGGTATCTTGACTACAAGACAAAGATGCATTCAGAATTAGTATAAATATTAATAGTTTATTCATAGGTGTTTTTTTATTACTGGCAACTTGTTTATATACGGAACTTTGTTCCTTATATTCGTCCAATTTGGTTGGCTATGTGGAGCTTTCAATAAAATAAGTTCCGTTTATTTTTTCCAACTTTATAACATGCAATGTAAATAAAAGAGATGTTATAATTCCTTAAAGCCTACATTTATTTTTACAAATTGTATCATAATTCCTATGGGTTTTTAACATAAATCTCATTAGTCGAATTTAACCTTATTAAAAGTAATGTTTCTACTTTTTTATGCATTTTTTGTGTGAAGTTTTAAGGTGTTAATTCACCAATTCCGTTTATAGTTCCTATTGAACCATCAAAAGTGTAAGCCTTGATTCCGATTCTTGTGTCTATTTTACAATTAATTACTAAGCTTTCAAATCTCCTCTGATCATTACTTTCCCATTTTAAAGCGCAAGGTAATTTACTTGTCGAAATTTCTGATATTTTTATTTTATTGTTTGAATCTATTCTATCAATTTTTAAAAAACCAATATGAAGGCAATTATCTTTTCCAATCGCAGGAACCCATAAAACTTTTAATGGAAGCTTGAAGTTTTCTTCCTCAAATACAAGTGTTTTTGAAATGGTGTCTTTAGTAGTTTTCCAATCAGGATTTTCTGAAGAAAAGTCTTTAATGTAAATATTTCCATGTTTTTTTTCTGAACTATTACATCCTGTTAGAATGATAGCGGTCAATAATAAAATAATCTTAGTTTTCATAATTCTCATTTAAGTTGGTTTAAGTTTTTTTTTGTTTTAAAATGTTGTTTTTCAAATTTATAGTTTGTTTTGTTTGATTGAATACCTAGTTGTAGGTAACTTTAATTACTATTAATGGAAAAATTCAGGTTTGGTCTATTGTTATTGCGGTTTTAATATTAATTCATAGATGTAAACTCCATGAAAACCCTTGTTTTAAATAGGTGTTTTCTCTTTTTTTTTTTAAGGTTTTACCCTCTTGTGTTACCTATACTTATCAACACTTTTAAAACCTATAGCTATAAAAGTTAACTTTGCAATATGTTTGCGTTGGTAGATTGTAATAACTTTTATGCGTCTTGTGAAAGACTCTTTCGTCCAGATTTAATAGGTAAGCCAGTAGTAGTTTTATCAAATAATGAAGGGGTGTAATAGCACGTTCTAGTGAAGCAAAAAAGTTAGGTGTTCCAATGAGAGCTCCTGTATATCAACTCAAATAAATTTATAAAGAAAACAATGTATATGTATTCAGTTCTAACTTTCCACTGTGTGGAGATTTGAGTCAATGAGTAATGAATATTTTACAGTTGTATACTCCAGATATTGAAATCTATTCAATAGACGAAGCTTTTTTAGAGTTTAAAGAATTCGACAAACATTTTTCTATCCGCGAACATTGTTTAGAAATGAAATCTAAGGTACAGCAATGGACTAGTATTCCTATATCTATTTGGCTAGCACCAACAAAAGCATTTTCTAAAATAAGGACAAGTTTTTGGTTCATTTTTTCAATAAAAATAAACAATATAAAAAACAAAACCCTCTAGTAAAATAGAGGGTTGTAGTTGATTTTATTGATATTGTTGAGCTTACTCTTGCATTGAGTGGTAAACCGTATTTACATCATCATCTTCTTCTAAACGTTCTAAAAGTTTGTTTACATCTTCTTTTTGCTCGTCAGAAATAGCAGTAGTAGTTGTTGGAATTCTTTCAAATTCAGAAGAAAGAATCTCAATATTGTTTTCCTCTAAGTATTTCTGAATAGAACCAAACTGACCAAATGGAGCATATAACATAACAGAGTTATCTTCCTCATCAGCAAAAACTTCTTCCACTTCAAAGTCAATCATCTCCATTTCAAACTCTTCTAAATCCATTCCTAAAGTATCCTCTTTTACTTTAAAGTTTACTACATGGTCAAACATAAAAGCAACCGAACCTGAAGTTCCTAAGTTACCATTACATTTATTAAAAGCAGCTCTTACGTTTGCTACAGTTCTGTTATTATTGTTTGTTGCAGTCTCTACTAAAACAGCAATTCCGTGTGGTGCATATCCTTCAAATAAAACTTCCTTATAGTTAGCTGTATCTTTATCAGATGCTTTTTTAATAGCGCGTTGTACATTATCCTTAGGCATGTTTGCAGCCTTCGCATTTTGTATTACAACACGTAAACGAGAGTTTGTTTCAGGGTTTGGACCTCCTTCTTTTACTGCCATTACAATGTCTTTACCAATTCTGGTAAAAGTTTTAGCCATAGCAGACCAACGTTTCATTTTTCTCGCTTTCCTAAATTCAAATGCTCTTCCCATTTCTTAAAAATTATGTTTACGCAATGGCAAATGTAACTATTGCGTTAAATATTTACAATTAAAATCTTTTTTTGAAAATTTGTTTTCTTTCTTTGTCACTATAGGCACGCCAAGTACCTGCTTTTTTTCCGTTTTTAAACTGTCCTTTCAGTTTTAAATTACCGCTAGAATAATATAATTTAAAGTTACCATCTAAAACGCCATCATCTAATTCAACTTCAAATTTTAATTGCTTGTCATCGTAATACTCTTTGTATTCTTTTGCGCTTAAATCTGATGGATGAATTGCTTGGATATTAAAAATAGTCTCTGCAGTTTCTACAATAACAGAATCTTTTTCAGGTACTAGTTTTTTATATAATTCTTCTTTTAAAGCAGTTTCTTTGTTTTGATGATTGGATAATTCTTCTTCTGATTGATATGAAAGCGTAATATTACTTTCAAACAAGTCACCTTTAGAAATTAATTGAATACCAACCTGCGAAAATGAATTAAAATACTTTTTGTTTTTTTTGAGTTGCTGCTGAGTTTTATAGTCTAATAAACTCAATAAATCGTTATATGAATTTGCAGTTTCAGCATAGGCAAAAACACTCGATTTATTTTCAAAATGATAATTAAATTCTTCAAACCTCTCAGATTCAGCTAAAGTGTATTCAACCAAATGATTGTTAATAATCTCTTTTAAGGTATTAGGACTTGTACTAAATACCACAAAATCATCAATAATGGTAAAATATGGCTTTTCCATTTTAGCAAAAGTTTTCCCTGCCAACATTTTAAAGAATCCTTTTAAATCAAAAAAGTGAATAGGGTAGCCTTTGTAGTTGATTTGCTTAAATTTTAAAGGCGTATTTTCTTTAATTTTTGAAAGAATGAAATCTAAATTTTCTTTAGCATGATCAATATCATCTGCTTTAATAACTGCAGCAATATCTTTTTTGTTTTTAGATAAATCTGAATTGAAATGTAGTAATCCCACTTCGTTACCAATCCAACTATATATATGTTTTTGAATATCGATCTCTAACTGGTCTTCAATACTTTTAATTTGATTGGTGTAAGTTTTAAAAGTAGCAGCATTGTCTTTTTCTAAAGCTTCTAAATTGGTGTGAAAAGCATCAAAACTATCAAAAGAAAAACTTAGGTATAAAGAAGTGTTTCTTGGAGCAATTTTGGCAATACTACGTTTACCTTTTCCAGAATTTTGAAGTGCTTTTAAAAAGGTTTGAGAAGTCTTATTTACATTCGTGTAACCAAGTGCTTGCAAGGTAACTCCTTCCATGATTGAAATGTCAAAACCAGAATAGAATAAGGCATTTTGTACATTTTTAAAGTTTTTAAGGTTTGAAGAGTTTGTAAAACAAGCTAAGTACTGGTCGAAGTATTTATATTGAATATATACATTGAAAAAACCGTCGTTTCCAGTTTCCTTCTTTATTTCAACAAAGTTCAAATCGCGACCAATTACTGGCTCCAAATATTGATTTATTGATTGCTCAACTAGTACATGTGTATAAGAAGCAATTAACTGATTTTTAATGAATGATAAATAAAGAGTTTCTCTGTTGCTTTTATTATAAAGTTCAATAATTTCATGCTCCTTGTAGGTTCTTTGAGTAACCTTAAAGTTGCTATCAGCTAATTTTTGAATGGCACTTTTTAAAAAGCGAAGTTTGGCTAGCTTTTGAAGATCGATTACATAAAGTAAACCGTATTTTTTAGGTTTATAGCTATGAATAGAAATTAAAAGATCTCTTTCGCCTATAAAATCAATTACATCTTTCTGATCCTTAAAAAGTTTATTAAAGCCGCTAATGTCTTTAGTTACTTCTTTGAAATAAGAATTGGTTTGAAAGTGTTTCCAAATTTCACTGGAACTTATTTCGTCCCAAGTGTCAATAGGTCTTTCAGTTTCTAAAACAATAGCCGCATTTTTAGGAATTAGATAAATAGGGTTAATATTATCTTCATCAGCTAAGGTAAAAATGTAAGCTTGATATCCTATAAAACTAAAAAGGGCTATTAGAATAGCCCATATAATCTTTTTTTTCATAACTAGTTGTATGCAAATTATACTTGAATAACACCTAAATTAAAAGGTTTTTCAATAGGAGCGTGGTTAGCAGCTTCTATTCCCATAGAAATCCAGGTTCTTGTATCTAATGGATTGATAACAGCATCTGTCCATATTCTTGCAGCAGCATAGTATGGAGAAATTTGGTTATCGTAACGTGATTTTATTTTATCAAATAACTCAGCTTCTTTTTCTGGAGTAATTTCTTCTCCACGTTTCTTTAACGAAGCTGTTTCAATTTGTAATAATACTTTAGCAGCAGAGTTACCACTCATTACCGCTAGTTCAGCACTTGGCCAAGCAGCAATTAATCTAGGATCGTATGCTTTACCACACATAGCGTAGTTACCAGCACCATAAGAGTTACCAATAACAATGGTAAATTTTGGAACTACAGAATTTGATACGGCATTTACCATTTTGGCACCATCTTTAATAATTCCACCATGTTCAGATTTAGAACCTACCATAAATCCAGTTACGTCTTGTAAGAAAACTAAAGGAATTTTCTTTTGATTACAGTTGGCAATAAAACGAGTAGCTTTATCGGCAGAGTCGTTGTAAATAACCCCACCAAATTGCATTTCTCCCTTTTTAGTCTTCACTAAAGTACGTTGGTTTGCAACAATACCAACAGCCCAACCGTCTATGCGACCGTAACCAGTAATAATGGTTTGTCCATAACCTTCTTTATATTGCTCAAATTCAGAATTATCAACCAAACGTTTGATAATTTCTAACATATCATATTGAGCATTTCTTTCTCTTGGAAGAATTCCAAAAATATCATCTTCATTTTCTTTTGGAGGAAATGACTCTTTACGGTTAAAACCAGCTTTGTCATAATCTCCAATTTTATCCATTAAATTTTTAATGGTAGTTAAGGCATCTTTATCGTCCTTAGCTTTATAATCAGTAACACCTGAGATTTCACAGTGAGTGGTTGCACCACCTAAAGTTTCATTGTCTATAGTTTCACCAATAGCAGCTTTTACTAAGTAACTTCCAGCTAAGAAAATACTTCCAGTTTTATCTACAATTAAAGCTTCATCACTCATAATTGGCAAATAAGCACCTCCAGCTACACAACTTCCCATAACAGCGGCAATCTGAGTAATACCCATGCTACTCATTACAGCATTGTTTCTAAAAATTCTTCCAAAGTGTTCTTTGTCTGGGAAAATTTCATCTTGCATTGGTAAATAGACTCCCGCAGAATCTACTAAGTAAATAATAGGAAGTTTGTTTTCAATAGCAATTTCTTGAGCTCTTAAATTTTTCTTACCAGTAATAGGAAACCAAGCACCTGCTTTTACAGTAGCATCGTTTGCAACAACGATACATTGCTTACCGCTTACGTATCCCATTTTAACAACAACTCCACCAGAAGGACATCCGCCATGCTCTTCATACATTCCTTCTCCTGCAAAGGCACCAATTTCTATAGATTTAGTGTCTTTATCTAAAAGAAAATCAATACGTTCTCTCGCAGTTAATTTTCCTTTTTCGTGGTGTTTATCAATACGTTTTTGTCCGCCACCTAATTTTACTTTTACTAAGCGTTGGCGTAAGTCTGAAGCTAAAAGTTTATTGTGGTCTTCGTTTTTATTGAAGTTAAGATCCATTGTAAGTTATTTGTTTTGCGTTTGCTAAAATAAGAAAATCAAGGTAGAATACAAGGTGTTTACTTGTATGATTCTAGGATGCTTTCTACCGTTTTTTCTATTTCTAAATTTCTTAATTGTTTGTTTAAAATTCGTGGCTCAGCTACCCGTTCTTTACAGTTTTTTACACCACAAGATTCACAGGTAACACCTACAGTTTTCTTGGTAAAAGTATCTTCTTTAAAGAATTGAATTTTTTTCTTTAAATGAGGAGATAATAGCATACCAATACTCACGCTTCTATTAATGTTGTCTTTGAAAGGATCGGAAGTTGCAGCCGATAAAACTAAGTACTCATTTTTAGAGTTCTCATAAGATGATATTTGAATACCGTAACTAGATTTTTTATCAGCGTTTTTTTCTAAGTCTTCAATTGTCTTTAAAGAAACCCATCTTCTGCAATAGTGTTCGTTATTACGATTTGCATGTGGTGTTTGTTGCTGAGTAATATGTAGCTCTTTTGAAAGCCTATATATGGATGAGTTTTCTTTATGAGTAAAACGTAAAAAGAATAGGTTTTTTATATTAAAATGCTTGGGTAATATATTTGTTAAGCGTTGGTAAAAAGTTTCATCAGAACAGTGAAAACTTTTAATGATTTTATGTAATTGAATAGGTTGCCAATCTTGTAAAGAAAATAAATGAGTTAGTTTGTTAACTAGATTTTCTTTAGGAATAATAAGAGCCCCAGCAAAGTAGGAAGCAATAAAATTATTTAAAACCTGATCAAAACTTTCAAATTTTATCCAAGGAAAGGTGTATAATCGATTTTCAATATTTAAATAATTGTAAGCAATTTCTTTAGCGTAAATAAATGTTTTTTGTGCTTCACTAATATCATCAAAAAGAAGTAGTGTTTTATTCTTTGGAATGTAAATATTTCTTAATTCTGATAGTTTCTGATGTTTAGAAAGTTCTTCAGTATTAATGGTGTATCCGTATTCTTGAATTAAAATATCTTCTAATTCTTTTGATTTTATAGGTTTACTTAAATCAACATGATATGATTTAGCAAAGGAAATAACATTATTCTCAATATCCTCAAAATAATTATTATGAGCTTCTTGGTACGAACGTAAAGAAGCTAAAAAGAAACTTTCTCTTGTTAAGTTATAGTTTTGAGATATCTTTATAATAGTACTAATAAAAGCATTCACTTTCGCAGGAGCATTGGCAACAATATCAATAAGATTGTTTTCTTTAATACCAAATAGCTCTAACGGAATTTCTTTTAAAATTTTCGACTGTAAGATTTCTCCAATTGGAGCTAAGTTTTTATCCAATTTTAAAGAGACCAAATGATCATACGGAACTTCTAGCTTTTCAGAAAGTATTACAATCTTATCTGTTTTTGGGTATTTTTTTCCTTTTTCAATTTCATTTAAATACGATTTAGATAAACCAGTTAATTTGGCTAATCCGAAGAGTGATAGGTTTTTATCGGTACGTATTTGTTTGAGTTTTAAACCAAAAACAAGTCTAATATATTCTTCTTCCAAAGTGTTTTATTAAAAGATTCGCAATTCAAAGGTATAAAAATTAGCGAATTAATAAAAATTAGTAAAAAATACATTTTTAGCGAACGTTCGCTTTTTGTTTTGAGTTCTTTTTTTTAATATTGAAGTGTCAATAATTAAAAATAAGTTATTATGAATCAAGATGTTCTAACCAAAGAAATTCAGTTTAAAAGTTTTGAAGCTATTCAATATAAAAGCATTTTAACTAAAGAAGCTAGTGCTTTTTTAATTCAACTTCATGAAAGATTTAATGAAAGAAGGCTTCAATTATTAGAAGAGAGAGAAATAGAACAGGCATATTTTGATGCAGGTAACTTTCCAAGTTTTCCAGAAGAAACCAAATTAGTAAGAGAGGATGATTGGGTATGTGAACGATTGCCGAAAGATTTACTAGATAGGAGGGTAGAAATAACTGGACCAGTTGAGAGAAAAATGATTATTAATGCATTGAATTCTGGCGCAAAGACATTTATGGCTGATTTTGAAGATAGCAATTCTCCTACAATTACTAATATTTTAGACGGGCAAGTAAATTTAAGAGATGCAGTAAACAAAACGATTTCCTTTTATAATGAAAAGAAGGATAAAACATATAAACTAAATGACAAGGTAGCTACATTGTTGGTTCGTCCTAGAGGATTGCATTTAAATGAAAAACATTTTATTGTAGAAGGAGAAGAAATGTCGGGTTCTTTAGTAGATTTTGGCTTGTATTTTTTCCATAATATTAAAAGCTTATTAGGTCAAGGAAGTGCAACTTATTTTTATTTACCGAAGTTAGAACACTATGAAGAAGCTCGTTGGTGGAATGATGTTTTTGTATTTGCGCAAGATTATCTTGGGATTTCTCAAAAAACAATTAAAGCAACTGTATTGATAGAAACCATTACAGCTAGTTTTCAATTAGATGAAATTATTTATGAGTTGAAAGATCATATGGCTGGTTTAAACTGTGGCCGTTGGGATTATATTTTCTCATATATCAAAAAGTTTAGAAATCACAATGGGTTTATAGTACCAAACCGAGCTCAGGTTACTATGAGTAGTCCTTTCATGAAGGCTTATTCGTTAAGAGTAATCCAAACATGTCATAAACGAGGTGTACATGCTATGGGAGGAATGGCTGCACAAATACCAGTTAAAAATGACGATAAAGCTAATGAGTTGGCTTTTTCAAAAGTATATAATGACAAGTTGCAAGAAGTAAAAAATGGTCATGATGGAACTTGGGTTGCACACCCAGGATTGGTAAAAGTAGCGATGGATGTTTTTAATGAGTATATGCCCAAAGCAAATCAAATAGATAAAAAGTTAGAAGATATATCTATAACAGAACAAGCGTTGGTTGATTTACCAGAAGGAACAATTACTGAAGAAGGAATTAGAGAAAATATAAATGTTGGTATTTTATATATAGAATCTTGGTTAATGCAACAAGGAGCAGCAGCACTGTATAATTTAATGGAAGATGCTGCTACAGCAGAGATATCAAGAACTCAGGTCTGGCAGTGGTTGCATAAGAATGTGTTATTGGAAGATGGAAGAACGTTTACTAAAGACATGTACTTACAATATAAAAAAGAAGAAATTAAAAAGATTAAAACGTATGTGGGAGAGGAAAGATATGAGCAAGGGAAATTTGATACAGCTATCCAGTTGTTTGATGATTTAATTCTTAATGAAGACTTTGTAGAATTCTTAACCTTACCAGCATACAAATATTTATAAAAAAAAGCCCTACTAAATGCGGCAACATTTAATAGGGTAAGCTATCAATAAAATTAAATAACTTATTTAACAACACAAATTTATGAAAAATTTAGCTCAAGGAAGTTATAATTCAGCTTTAGAAACAGTTAAAAACCTTAAGAAAAAGTTTGGAAGCAACTGGAATGCTATAAGTCCAGAGAATGCAGCAAGAATGGTAACTCAAAACCGATTTAAAACAGGTTTGGATATTGCAAAATACACAGCTGCTATTATGCGTAAAGATATGGCTGAGTATGATGCTAATACATCAAATTATACACAATCGTTAGGGTGTTGGCATGGATTTGTTGCACAACAAAAAATGATTGCTGTAAAAAAGCATCATAAAACAACAAGCAAACGTTACTTGTATCTTTCTGGGTGGATGGTGGCTGCATTGCGATCGGAATTTGGGCCGTTGCCAGACCAGTCAATGCATGAAAAAACTGCTGTACCTGCTTTGATAAAAGAGATTTATGATTTTTTAAGACAGGCAGATGCTGTTGAACTAAATGATTTATTTAAACGATTGGAAAACGGGGAAGATGTACAAAATCAGATAGATAATTTTGAAACACATATAGTACCAATTATAGCTGATATTGATGCAGGTTTTGGTAATGAAGAAGCAACTTATTTATTGGCTAAAAAAATGATACAAGCAGGAGCTTGTGCTATTCAAATAGAAAATCAAGTTTCTGATGCTAAACAATGTGGACATCAGGACGGAAAGGTAACGGTACCGCATGAAGATTTTATAGCAAAATTGAATGCTATTCGATACGCATTTTTAGAGTTAGGGGTAGAAGATGGAATTATTGTCGCTAGAACAGATTCGGAAGGAGCTGGTTTAACGCAAAAATTACCAGTAAGTCAGGAGCCAGGAGATTTAGCCTCTCAATACTTAGCATTTGTTGAAGCTGAAGAAATAGCTATTGAAAATGCAAAGGAAGACGATGTTTTACTTAAAAGAGATGGAAAGTTAGTACGTCCGGTTAGATTGTCTAACGGATTATATAAATTCAAAGAAGGTTCTAATATCGATAGAGTTGTGTTGGATTGTATTGTTAGTTTGAAAAATGGTGCAGATTTATTATGGATTGAAACACCAACGCCAAATGTTAGTCAAATAGCACATATGGTAAATAGAGTAAAAGAAGTAGTGCCAAATGCCAAATTGGTTTATAATAATTCACCATCATTTAATTGGACATTAAACTTCCGTAATCAGGTTTACGATACGATGCTTATAGAAGGTGAAGATGTGTCTATGTACGATAGAAATAATTTAATGGATGCTATATATGACGGTTCTGAATTATGTTTAAGAGCCGATGAGAAAATTAAAACTTTTCAAGCAGATGCAGCTAAAGAAGCTGGAGTATTCCATCATTTAATAACCTTACCAACGTATCATACTACAGCACTTCATATGAACGATTTAACCGAAGGCTATTTTGGAGAAGAAGGCATGCTGTCTTATGTAAAAGAAGTACAACGAAAAGAAATAAGAAAAGGAGTTTCTTGTGTAAAGCATCAAAGAATGGCTGGTTCTGATTTAGGTGATGATCATAAAACTTTCTTTGCTGGTGATAAGGCTTTAAAAGCTGGAGGAGCAAAAAATACTTCTAACCAGTTTGAATCCAACAAACAAATTTCTACACAAGTAGTAGCAGAGTTGGAAGTGTAAAGTAATTATTAGTAGGCAAGTTTCCCGTTTATGTGGTTTGTAAAAGGTTGTTTGTTTGCATAGCGGGAAACTTTATAAAAGCATAAATTTATAGTTAGCGGTTTATAAATTTTATTTTGAAGTAAAAACTCCAGCTCAATGCTGGAGTTTTTTATTTATTTTGTTTTTAATTCCATTTTAATATCACTTCTTATGTACGGTGAGTTTTCTTCAACTGGAATTTCAATAAAACCATATTTTCTATAAATATAAATAGCGTTTTCTAATTTAGTATTAGAGTATAATACCAGTTTGTCAAATTCATTCTCTTTGGCAAAATTGATACATTGTTGCATTAATTTCTGACCAATTTTAAAACCTCTATGTTTAGGTGAAACCGCCATTTTTGTAAGCTCGTAAACGTTCTCTTCCTTCATAGGCATCAGTGCTACAGTACCTACTATTTCGTTATCTAATTTTGCAAAAAAGATATGTCCACCTTTATCAATAATATATTTATCAGGATTACTTAAAACTTCTTCATCATAAGGTTCAACGTAAAAAAATGTTTTAAGCCATTCAATATTTAAATCATAAAAATGAACAGCATATTCCTTTTTGAATTCTTCAATTTGTAGGTTGTGTTTTTTTATTGTATTCATTTGTATATGTTCTATAATAGCTTTGCTAAAAGCTTTTTTGTTAAATTTTTCTTCTAAAATGTTTAAATGCTCTACTAAAGAATTAGAGCTAATAGTTGTGTAGTCTTTTATAATTTGTTCTATACTATTCCATATTGGAGTAACATTCTTTACTAGGTTTTTACCTTTTTCAGAAAGAAATATTACTTTTTTCCGCTTGTCTATTTTATCCTCTTTTAAAACTATGAGTTCTTTTTTTAGTAGCTTGTTTATTACTTGTGTTGTTGCTGGTTGTGATATTAGTAGACTGTTAGTTATTTCGGAATTGGTAACTCCTTTCTTATTCTTT
This sequence comes from Tenacibaculum sp. Cn5-46, assembly GCF_022347705.1. Taxonomy (NCBI): domain Bacteria; kingdom Pseudomonadati; phylum Bacteroidota; class Flavobacteriia; order Flavobacteriales; family Flavobacteriaceae; genus Tenacibaculum; species Tenacibaculum sp. Cn5-46. Next base: position 100,068 of record NZ_JAKRGD010000003.1, on the reverse strand, counting down.
ATGATTTTAAAAGTAGGGAAGAGGTAAGGATCAAAATCAATATTATACCTGTCATATACCAATTGGGTTTCTCTCATCATATATTCACTTACTCTCTTTAATCGAGAGCCCATTCCTATTTCACCAAAACCTTTTAATGCGTCCATAATATTTAAAAATAACTATTTATATAAGTACTTATGCAAATATACAAATATTTATAAATAATTTAATAATAAGGCAATAGCAAATATATACCTAGAAAATATATTCCATGGTAAATAAAAATATTTTTTATATCTTTGTAAAGAATTTAAAACCAAATTATAATGAAAAGAGACAAAATTATTTATTATGTAGCAACAGGATTATTAAGTTTATTAATGTTGTTTTCTGCTGGAATGTACTTTTTTAACAATGCTGAAGTATCAAAAATGTATGAAGCATTCGGTTATCCAACCTATATTATTTATCCATATGGAATAGCTAAGATTTTAGGATTAGTAGCTATATGGTTTTTAAGAGATACATTTTTGAAAGAATGGGCATACGCTGGTTTTTTCTTTGCTTTTATACTTGCATTTTTTGCGCATGTTATGATAAGTGATGGACAACAAATGGGAGCAGTTATGGCTATGGCTTTATTAGTAATTTCATATATATATAATAAAAAGATAAATGCCTAAAAATATCACTTCAGAAGTTAAACTAACCAATCGTAATTATTTAGCAGAAGCAAAAATGAGAAATCATTTTGTAATGATAGATGAACCGGTTAATAAAGGAGGAGACGATAATGCTCCAACACCAGTAGAGTATTTGTTAACAGCAATAGGAGGTTGTGTGTCTATGACATTACGTATGTATGCTGAAAAGAAAAATTGGGATTTAGGTGAGATTACTGTTAAAGTAAGTCAAAAACAGGCATTAACTTCTGAAGGAATAAAAAAATCGTTAGTAGAGGAAATCTCTTTTGAAAAAGAAGTAACCGAAGAACAACGAGAAAAATTATTGGCAATGGCAGATCAATGCCCTATTGCTAAAATGATAAAAGGAGAAACAGAAATAAGTAGTAAAATAATATAACAAGATGAAAAAAATAGCAGCATTTGCAGGTAGTACAAGTACTACATCAATTAACAAACAATTAGCAACTTATGCAGCAAGTCAATTAGAGAATGTATCTTTTGATGTATTAGATTTAAACGATTACAAGACACCCGTTTTTAGTGAAGATATAGAAAGAGATGAAGAATATCCAGAAGGAGCAGCTAAGTTTAATGAAGCTTTAGATAAATATGATGGATTTATAGTTTCTTTAGCTGAACATAACGGATCGTATTCAGCAGCATTTAAAAATATTTTCGACTGGGCTTCAAGAAAAGATAGGAAAGTATTTAGAGACAAACCAGTTTTAGTAATGGCAGCATCACCAGGAGGTAGAGGAGGCGCAGGAGTTTTGGCTTCAGCATTAGGAACTTTTCCTCATATGGGAGCCAATGTAGCTTCGAATTTCTCATTACCAGTATTTTATGATAACTTTAAAGAGGGAAGTATTGTAAATGAAGAGTTAAATAAAAAGCTTAAAGAAGCAGTTACAACTTTCGAAAATGTAGTATAAATAAAAACATTTTAGTTATGTCTGATAAGCAAAAAGAACTAGTAAAAAAATACAGTAATGATGATATTACTGTAGTTTGGAAACCAAAAACTTGTATTCACGCTAAGAAGTGTTGGAAAGAATTAATTCAGGTTTTTGATCCAAGAAATAAACCATGGGTAAACATGGAAGGAGCAACTACAGAAAGGATTAAAAAACAAGTAGAAGCTTGTCCATCTGGAGCATTATCATACATATCAAAAGGTGAAAGTAAGGAAAAAGCATATACAGAGACTAAGATTGAAGTTTTAGCAAATGGACCATTGTTAGTGTATGGAACTTTACATATAACTAACTCAGATGGAAAATCAGAGAAAAAAAACAAAACAACAGCTTTTTGTAGATGTGGAGCTTCAAAAAATAAGCCTTATTGTGATGGAGCACATGTAAAGGAAGGTTTTATAGGATAAGGAGTAATTGTATTCTTACCAATACTACCAAATGAAATAAATGCTCTTACATTAGTTTCCTTGGAAATAAAAAGCGATTTAACTAATTTTGTACTAAGAAAGAAAAAGATGAAAATTACTTTATACGGTAGAAAAGGGCATGCACATTCAGTTGCGTTTAAAAACTTTTTAAAATCTACAGAAATAGCTTTTGATTACAAAGATGTATCAACGGATGAACAAGCCAGAGAACATAGCAAAGAGTTGTATGAAGGTACAGTTAAATACCCAACATTATTTATTAATGAAGAGGTCTATTTAACACCAATATCAGATTTGTTCAATAAGTTAATGAAGGATTTAAAATTAAGAGGGTAGATACAATGGGAGATATTTCAAAAGACATTAATTCAACATTTCCAAATAACAAAGTGAAAGCTTTTATAAATATAAAATATACAGCAAATTGGATTCTTAGTAAAGAAAATGAATTTTTCCGCCCTTATGGAATCTCTCCACAGCAGTATAATATCCTTAGAATCCTTAGAGGAGCCAAAGAACCTATAAAAGTTCAAGTTATTAAAGACAGAATGATTGAAAGAGCTCCTAATGCCACTCGATTAATGGATAAATTATGCGATAAGAAATTAATTAATCGTATGAGATGCGATCACGATAGGAGAGTCGTATTTATAAACATAACCAATCAAGGGTTAGAGTTACTTGAAACCATAGACAGTAATATTGATGTAGACTTTATTGAAAATATTACCGAAGAAGAAGCAATTCAGTTAAGCAATTTATTAGACAAAATTAGATAGGAATAAAAATATATTGAAAAGGGCAAAAAATTTATCAATATATTTTCCATGGAAAATAATTTAAATGTGATGATTTTAAAATACAAGAAACAGAAAATACCGAACAACTCTATTTACTAGGTAAATTAAAAGTAGAAGTATCATTTGAATTAAAAAAACATGAAAACATTAAAAACAATAGCGCATAAAGTAGGGAGTCCACTTGTAAGTATGGGACCAGTAAGATTAAGACAACCCATTCCAACAGAAGGAATAGATATGGTAGATCCATTTTTATTACTGCATCATTATGGACCTTATGCAATAAGTCCGTTTAATAATCCTTTTGATTTAGGACCACATCCCCATAGAGGTTTTGAACCAATAACATTATTATTTAAAGGAGAGCAATTGCATAGAGATTCTTTAGGAAACGAAATGTTAGTAAAGGCAGGAGATGTACAATGGACCACAGCAGGTAGAGGTATTATTCATGCAGAAGGACCATCAAAAGAGTTTGTAGAAAGAGGAGGGGAGTTAGAAGGAATACAATTATGGCTTAATCTTCCAGCAGCAAAAAAAATGATGCCTGCAAATTATCAACATTTAAAAAGTGAAGATATTCCTGTTGTAACAAATGAAGATAAGAGTATAGAATTAAAAGTTGTAGCTGGAGAGCTTGAAGAAAAAAAAGGACTGATTAAAACCCAAACAGCAGTTAATGTGTTTACGGTTAAAACTCAAGAGAAAGGTGAAATGAATATTAGTATTCCAACATCACATAAATCCTTGGTGTATTTGTTAGATGGTGAAGTACTGATTAATGATGAAGCAACTTTAAAAAAAGGAGCAACTCAAATGCTTACTTTTCATCAAGATGGGGATAGCATACAAATAGAAGCAAAAAAGGAAAGTACTTTGTTAGTATTATCAGGAGAGCCTATAAATGAAAAAGTAGCTTCTTGGGGACCTTATGTTATGAATACTCAAACAGAGATAATGGAAGCATTACGAGATTATCAGAAAGGGAAAATGGGTTATTTGTATTAAAGTTAATGAGTTCTAGCCTTACAGAAGTAATTTTTAGTGTATAGCTTATAATATTAAAATTATATGCTATACACTTATTTTAAGGTTTGCACATTGTAAAACTTTCAAATCCATCATCGGTTTCTCCATTAAATACCTTCCAATTCAAAAGAGAGATAATTGATATAAATATCTTAATTAAAAGGAGATTTTTAATCCAAATCTCCTTTTAAATTAAATTCAATTTCAATATTATCTTTAATTAAATTGTCTTTAAGATTCTTAAAAAAGGATCCTGAATCATATATAATTCCCCACTTAGTTCTATCTATGTTAAAAGGTTTACTAATAATAGAAATTTTAGTGTTATTCTTTTTTATAGTTTTTACAGGAATTAATATACTATTTGTTTTACCTTTTAGAGTAAAATCACCTTCAATATAAGTTACATCATTTTTAATAATAAAGTTTGTTATTATAAAATTACTTGAAGGGAACTTTTTGACATCGAAAAAGTCAGGGTTTTTAAGATGTGTAACTAATTCTTTTTTTTCTTTATCATTTTTGATATCTGAATTTTCTATTGTATTCATATCAATGATAAAATTTCCTGCTGTAATTTTATTGTTTTTAAATTCTATAATTCCATTAGATAATTTAATGACTCCATCATGTCCATCTCCTACTATAGGCGTGAAACCTTTCCATTTGATGATACTATTTTTAATATCTATTTTATATTTAGCATTAATAGATGTAATCGCCGTTTCTTTTTTTGATTGATTTTTTGTTTTATTATCAACTTTTTTACACGATAAAAGTATTAATACTAATAATATGAATATCAAATTGTTTTTTTTCATCTTCTTAATTATTATGTTTTTAAATTTTAGAAAAACAAAAGTACATGCTAATTAAGTATTCGTTTAAATTATTAAGTCCTACAAAAAGGTATTAAGACTTTTTGATTGACTTTAAATACTGGTTAGGAGTGATACCTTCCATCAATTTAAAAACTCTATAAAAAGATGATTTAGAGCCAAAACCGGATTCTAAAGCCAAACCGAACAAAGACATATGTTCAACTTTTTTTGAAGAGACTAATTCTTTGAATTTTTCTATTCGAAATTGATTCATGAATTGATAAAAATTCTTGTTAGTATGAATTTTTATCAATTTGGTAAGTTCTTTTTCTTTAATGTTTAATTGTTTAGATAAAGTATAAAGATCAATATCTGCATTTAAAAATAATTGTTCTGTCTGAATTATTTCAGTTAAGTTTTTAAATTGTTCTTCAGTATTATTTTTTAGTGAAGAATCATTTACATTCACAATATTATTTTTATTATAATCAATTGTGTTTATAAAAATTTCTGGTTGAGAAAAGCCCTTGTAACCAATCCAATATATTATTAACAATGTCATTATAGAAGATATTTGAGAAAAATACATTGTTATCATTTTGTTTTGATATGTTATTATATCTTCTATACCCCAAAACAAATAAAAAAATAAGTAAGTATATACTATCGTTTTTATCCAACTTAATGTTTTATTTTCAATATTAGAATGAAAATCACCCAATTTCATTTTATGAATAGCTATTATTCTTAGTATAATTACCAAGAAAAGTATATCAAACCCACTATAAATATAATCAGACTTTATTCTGAATATAACAAATATTAAAGGTAATAATAGTAATAACATATACCTTTTTCTTATTTGATAGTTTAAAGTTTTAATTATATAGAGAAACAATAAAGGGATAGTTATAACACCTGTAGAGGGGTAGCTAAATTTATCCAGTTTAACATTATCTAAAAAAGTAGATAATACTTCCATAGATAAAGACATTAAAAAAAGTCCTAAAAAGAGATTAGCTATATTATTTTTAGATTTAGAAACAATAAAAAACAAACCAAATAAAAAAGAAGTTCCTATTGATAATATATCAATGATATTAATGTAATTAAATTCAATATTCATAAAAGTAAAAATAGTAAAATGAAGGAAAGTACATGGTCAAATATGTGGTGATAAATTTAAGTTTTTTCATGAACTATCCTTCCAATTCATAAAAGAGATAATTGATATAAAGTTATTTTAATTAATCATTTCCATTATTGAGTACTTTTCATCTTCTTTAATATATCCATCAAAAATCAAACATTGTTTTTTTGTTTTTTCATTATAGATATAAGTCAATTTCTCACCATGTAAAAAATTAAAATAAATAGAACTAAGTTCTTTCTCCGATTTAGAATCTATTAGAGATATTTTCTTTTTAGTAAATGCACACATTGCAGATGGAATAAAGCTATAATAATTTGTGTTTTTATTTGATGAAATTGGTTGAGAATATAAATCTAATATTGCATTCACACTATCATTTACTTTTGAAATATAATTGTATCTAACAACTCCTTTTTTAGGAGAGTTAATAGGTTGAATATCATAAAAACCGCAAGGATTAATTGTAATTATATATTCAATGTTCTCCTTAAACTTAAGTAAACTTAAACTATATTTTTTATCATTTTTTAAGCATACTAATGTATCATAGTCCGTTTTATTAATTTCTATTTTATGTTTTTCTTTATTGGGAATAATTTTTAGCCCATTTATAATGAAATTTATTTTATGATTTTTCAAATATTTAGTTTTAAAACTAATAATAGCTTCAGTTGATTGACTATATGTATTTGAATTTATTAGTAATAATAACAGTAAGAAAATAGAGAGAGTATGGTTTTTAAATGTCATTTTAGAGTTTGTTATAGCACAGTTATAACGAATATACTTAAAAGTTAATTGTCTTTTTGTCTTATAAAAAATTGTATCTTGCAATTTATTATGCATGCATAGTAAATTTAAAACTTCAAATATGTCAAATCTTAAAGATATCTTAGGGGTTAAGCACCCAATAATTATGGCACCAATGTTTTTAGTGTCAAATACTAAAATGGTTATTGAAGGAATGAAAGCAGGAGTAGCTGGTTGTATCCCTGCATTGAATTATAGAACTTTAGAAGAACTAAGAGCAGCAATTAAAGAACTAAAAGAGCATAAAGTAGAAGGAGGTTCTTTTGGTTTTAATTTAATTGTGAATAAATCTAATGTTAAATATAAAGCACAATTAGAAGTACTGTGTGAAGAAGGAGTAGATTTTATTATAACTTCTTTGGGAAGTCCAGAAGAAACGATTAGAGAAGCACATAAAAAAGGAATCAAAGTATTTTGTGACGTTACCGATTTAAAGTTTGCAAAAAAAGTAGAGTCGTTAAAAGCGGATGCTTTAATTGCTGTAAATAATGAAGCAGGAGGACACAGAGGTAATTTTACTCCTAAAGAGTTAATAGAAGAGTTAACAAGTAACTGTAATATACCAGTTATTTCAGCCGGAGGGGTAGGGAATAAAGCACAATTAGAAGAAATGTTGTCTTATGGTGCTATAGGTGTATCAGTTGGAAGTCCTTTTATTGCGTCTATAGAATCTGATGTAACCAAAGAATATAAGGAAGCTTGTGTTACTTATGGAGAAAAAGACATTATAATGACAAAAAGAATTTCTGGAACACCATGTACAGTAATTAATACTCCTTATGTACAAAAAATTGGTACAGAAGAAAGTTGGTTAGAAAAGATTTTGAATAAAAATAGAAAATTGAAAAAGTGGGTAAAAATGATCCGTTTTTCAATAGGAATGAAAGCTACTGAAAAGGCAGCCATGAAAGCTACTTATAAAACTGTATGGGTAGCTGGACCAAGTATAGAGCATACCAAAGATGTTTTACCAGTTAATCAGATAGTAGCTAAATTTATTTAATCATTTATTTAGAAAAATAATAAATATTAGAATAAGGCAGTCATAAAATGGCTGCCTTATTTATTTTTTAAGAAAATTAATGTATTTTGCATTTATTATGCATGCATAATAAATTTCAACTAAAACTATCAAAACAATGACAAAGTATAAACATATTTTCGAGCCCCTAGACTTAGGTTTTACTACTATTAAAAATAGAATTTTAATGGGATCTATGCATACTGGTTTAGAAGAAGAAAAAAATGGTATTGAAAAAATAGCTGCTTATTATGCAGAACGAGCAAAAGGAGGAGTAGGATTGATAGTTTCTGGAGGAATTGCACCTAATATTCAAGGGTGGACTGCGCCTTTCTCTGCAAGAATGAGTACTAAAAAGCATGCCAGAGAACATAAAAAAATTGCAGAAGCGGTACATAAAGAAGGTGGTAAAATATGTATGCAAATTTTACATTCTGGACGTTATGGATATCACCCAATTAGTGTAGCTCCTTCAAAAATCCAAGCACCTATAAATCCTTTTAAACCATTTGCCTTAAAGCAGTCTGGTATTAGAAGAACTGTAAAAGATTTTGTGAACTGTGCAAAGTTATCTCAAGAAGCTGGATATGATGGAGTAGAAATAATGGGGTCTGAAGGATATTTAATTAATCAGTTCATTGTTAAAAGAACAAATAAAAGAACTGATAATTATGGAGGAGATTATGAAAATAGAATCCGTTTAGCTGTTGAAATAGTTCAAAAAACAAGAGAAGCAGTAGGAGAAAACTTTATTATTATTTATCGTTTGTCAATGCTAGACCTTGTTGAACAAGGAAGTTCTTGGGAAGAGGTAGTTCAGTTAGGAAAAGAAATAGAAAAAGCGGGAGCTACTATTATAAATACAGGAATTGGTTGGCACGAAGCTAGAATCCCAACTATAGCCACATCGGTACCTAGAGCAGCATTTACTTGGGTTACTCAAAAAATGAAAGAAGAATTGTCAATTCCATTAGTAACTTCTAATAGAATTAACATGCCTGAAACTGCAGAAAAGGTATTAAAAGAAGGACACGCAGATATGATTTCTATGGCACGCCCATTTTTAGCAGATTCAGAATGGGTAAATAAAGCAAAAGAAGAAAGAGAAGATGAAATAAATACTTGTATCGCTTGTAATCAGGCTTGTTTAGATCACGCTTTTCAAAAGAAAGTAGCTAGCTGTTTGGTAAACCCAAGGGCATGTCATGAAACAGAATTAAATTACATTCCAACTGAAAATAAAAAGAAAATAGCTGTTGTAGGAGCAGGACCAGCAGGTTTAGCGGCAGCTACTGTTGCAGCTCAGAGAGGTCATGAAGTAACTCTTTATGATGCTGATAAAGAAACAGGAGGGCAGTTTAATATTGCCAAACAAATTCCTGGAAAGGAAGAGTTTTATGAAACTATTCGTTATTTCAACAAACAAATAGAGCTACACAATGTAAATCTACAATTAAATACAAGAGTTAATGCTGAAGATTTAGCCCAAGGAAACTTTGATGAGGTTATCTTAGCTACAGGTATTACTCCTCGTACACCACGTATTGATGGAATTGATCATAAAAAAGTATTGAGCTATATCGATGTTATCAAACTTAAAAAAGAAGTAGGTAAAAAGGTTGCTGTTATTGGAGCAGGAGGAATTGGTTTTGATGTATCTGAATATTTAGCTCATGAAGGTGAAAGTACTTCACAAAACATAGATGCATGGTTACAAGAATGGGGAATTGATAAATCTTTAAAAGCACGCGCAGGAATAGAAGGAATACAACCAGATTTTCACCCATCTCCAAGAGAAATATTTATGCTAAAGCGTAGTAAAGGTAAGTTTGGTGGTAAATTAGGGAAAACTACAGGTTGGATTCATAGAGCTGTATTAAAAAAGAAAAAAGTACAGTTTATTAATGAAGTTCAATACACAAAAATAGATGATAAAGGTCTTCACTATACACAAAATGAAGAACAAAAAGTATTAGAAGTAGATAATATTATTATTTGTGCAGGGCAATTACCTTTCAAAGAATTATTAGAGCCATTAGAAGCTAAAGGAATTAAAACACATGTAATTGGTGGGGCTGATGTGGCAGCAGAATTGGATGCTAAAAGAGCAATAGACCAAGGAAGTAGATTAGCTGCGAAAATTTAATTATTTCACCATTTTTACAGAATTGATATTACCATGTCCATCAAATTCTTTTACAGGGTTTGATGGATCTACTTTCCAATTTCCATCTACTATAAATTTATAATGATGTTTTCCAGATGGTAGTTTTGTTGAATATGTCCAACCATTCTTTACTCTTTTCATTTTTAAAGAATGTTCAGACCAATCATTAAAAGATCCAGTTAAAAATACTTCTTTAGCGTCTTCATAACCATATAAAAAGAATTTTACCTTAACAGAAATATCAATTATAGAATTGTATTCTCCAAATTCATTAGGAACTTTCATAGGGTTAATTGGATCCTCAATCCAAGCACCATCAACAATAAATCGGTATTCATATTTATCAGGGTTTAATTGAAGTGTTAGCTCCCAACCATTATCGGTTTTTTCCATTTCAAAAAGTTGTTTGTTCCATTTATTAAAAGAACCAGTAACAATTACTTTTTTAGCATTTTCAAAACCTTTAAGTCTAAATTTAGCATTTCCATTTTTACTAGGATAGGCACTATACATTTTTAAATTATAGGTATAGTAATTCATGAAACCATCTCTAGCAGGAGTAATATTGCTTATGTTTTCAGAGGGTTCAGCCCAAATGCGATTATTTATAACAAATTTGAATTCCCAGTCAAATTCATCTTTAAAATCAGTAATTCTTTTTCTTAATTCATATATGTTTTTGGAAACCTTAGTCATTTTCCAACTGTCTCTAGACCATGAATTAAAATTACCAGAAACAACAACGTTTTTTATATCAAAATCATCAAAATCCAGCTTCTCTTTGGTACGTTCATTGGTAGCTTTTGTATAGTCTCTTTTATCAAATGTAAAAACAACATAATCTCCTTCTATTTTATAACCTTTTATTGCTTTTTTCTGAGAAAAAACGTTGAGGTTACTAAAACAAATTAGGAATAAAGTTATTTTTAATAAATGCTTCATGCTATACTATAAATATAATCAAGTGATTTTTTTTAAGAGGTAAAAACTATCTTATAAGTGGGTAATTAATAAAATAAAGTTTCTCCTTTTTATAATTGATTATAACCCTTTTTTGTGCAAAAAAGTCATGTCCTAATATACCATCTAAATTTGTGCCAAAGGCTTTGTTCATATTATGAAGGCTGGTGAGCATGGTTTTCATAGGTCCAAAATATGTTTTATCACTAAGTTTTATTCGGAATAAATCTCCGTACATAACTTCAATTTTTCTTTTGCTTGCCCCCACAAGTTTTACACGTTTTTTAGGATAAAAATGCTTTAAAACTTTTTTGTTAATTCTTTTATGCAACTGATTAAATTCGGCACCAGTATCTAAACCAAATTTTATTTTCTGTTTACCAATATAACCATTTAAAACAATAGTGTGTTTTTCTAATTTAAAGTCAACAGTATCAACTATCTTTTCCAGATATACATTTTTATTTAAAGTATTTCCTGATGAATCTATTTTGGTAAGCGTAATTTGATTCAGGTATAGATCGATAAAAACTTCATAATCTTTTAAAATACTGTAACCAATGATTCCTAATAGTTTAATTTTTTTACTTTTTTCTATGTGAGATAAATCAATAATATCAGATTTCTTATTATGAAGAGTAAACTCTTTTAATGATAGTTTTTTTATTTTTTTTTCAAAAAGGTTATCTACATTATTAATAACTCCTGTTGTAGTTTTTTTTTCTTTTTGAAAAGGATAAGTTTTAAAATGCGCTTTGTTCAAAATCATGGTTTCAGAACCAGTATCAATAATAAAATTCCCTTTTTTATCTTTTATGTTACCTTCAATAACAATAAGTCTATCAACTAATTTAAAAGGAATTCGAGTAGAATATTCATTTATAACTTTTGCGTTCTTAAAATGAATAGGAACAGAATTGATGATGATTTCATTGTCATTTGTAGCGTAGGAAAACTTAATAACTGATAAAAAGAATAATATGTACAATATGTTACGCATATTATAAAGACGCATTTTTGAAGACTAAGTTACATTTTTTCCAAAAATAGAAATATAAAAGATATGATAAATTTAAACCTGTAATGAATAATAAGGTTTTTGCTCTAAAACTTAATATTGTCAAATCTAAATAAATACCGATATTTGTAGTTCACATTTTTTGTAAAAAGTAAATTATGTCAATGAATAAAAACACAGTCCTAGGTTGGGCAACGCTTATAATGGTTTTAATGGGTATTTTATTAGTAGCATTAGCTGTATTTAAATACGATGAAATAGCAGGATATGGTTTTGGAGCTGTAGGTCTAGGTTTTTTTGCAAATGCTTGGGTGTTTAACGCCCTTAAAGGAAGAGTTTAAATAATAAAAAATAGCAATTAAATGTCAGACGATAAGAAAGTAATTTTTTCAATGAATAAGGTCTCTAAGACCTATCAAAGTACCGGTAAACAAGTTTTAAAAGATATTTATTTAAGCTTTTTTTATGGAGCTAAAATTGGTATTCTAGGACTTAATGGATCTGGTAAATCAACATTGTTAAAAATAATAGCTGGAGTAGAAAAAAATTTCCAAGGAGATGTAACTTTTTCACCAGGATATAAAGTTGGTTATTTAGAGCAAGAACCACAATTAGATGATGATAAAACAGTTTTAGAAGTTGTAAAAGAAGGAGTTGCAGAAACGGTAGCTGTTTTAGATGAGTATAACAAAATCAACGATATGTTTGGTTTAGAAGAAGTATACTCTGATGCTGATAAAATGGAGAAGCTAATGGCAAGACAAGCTGAACTTCAAGATAAAATTGATGCTTCTAATGCTTGGGAATTAGACACTAAGTTAGAAATAGCAATGGATGCTTTACGTACACCAGATTCTGATAAGAAGATTGGAGTATTATCAGGAGGAGAGCGCCGTAGAGTTGCATTATGTAGATTGTTATTACAAGAGCCTGAAATATTATTATTAGATGAGCCTACCAACCACTTAGATGCTGAATCTGTACACTGGTTAGAGCATCATTTAGCACAATACAAAGGAACTGTTATTGCTGTAACACACGATAGATATTTCTTAGATAATGTTGCAGGATGGATTTTAGAATTAGACAGAGGAGAGGGAATTCCTTGGAAAGGAAATTACTCGTCTTGGTTAGATCAAAAATCGAAAAGATTAGCTCAAGAAAGTAAAACAGCTTCTAAACGTCAAAAAACATTAGAACGAGAGTTAGATTGGGTAAGACAAGGAGCAAAAGGTCGTCAAACAAAGCAAAAAGCACGTTTGAAGAACTATGAGAAATTAATGAGTCAAGACCAAAAGCAAACTGAGGAAAAATTAGAGATTTACATCCCTAATGGGCCTCGTTTAGGAACAAATGTTATTGAAGCAACTGGTGTTTCAAAAGCTTTTGGTGATAAATTATTATATGAAAACTTAGAATTCAATCTTCCACAAGCAGGAATTGTTGGTATTATTGGACCAAATGGTGCTGGTAAGACTACAATTTTTAAAATGATTATGGGAGAAGAAGCTCCAGATTCTGGAAGTTTTAAAGTAGGAGAGACAGCAAAAATTGCTTATGTAGATCAATCGCATTCAAATATAGACCCAGAAAAATCTATTTGGGAAAATTTCTCTGAAGGTCAAGATTTAGTAATGATGGGAGGAAAACAAGTAAACTCTCGTGCATATTTAAGTCGTTTTAATTTTGGAGGTAGCGAACAAAACAAGAAAGTAAGTACACTTTCTGGTGGAGAACGTAACCGTTTGCATTTAGCAATGACTTTAAAGGAAGAGGGTAATGTTTTACTATTAGATGAGCCTACGAACGATTTAGATGTAAATACTTTAAGAGCCTTAGAGGAAGGTTTAGAAAACTTTGCAGGTTGTGCTGTGGTAATTTCTCACGATAGATGGTTCTTAGATAGAATTTGTACACATATCTTAGCTTTTGAAGGAGATAGTCAAGTGTATTTCTTTGAAGGTTCTTTCTCAGATTATGAAGAGAATAAGAAGAAACGTTTAGGTGGTGATTTAATGCCGAAACGTATTAAATATAAAAAGTTAATTAGATAATTAATTTTATAACATTCTTTATAAAAATAAAAACTCGAAGTTAGCATACTTCGAGTTTTTTTCTTTCCTTTTCATTTAACAATTCTCCCATCAATAAAAACTGTGTAGTAGATAGTTTCTCATAGTTTGTGATTAAAAAGTTAAAGCAATGTTAAAAACAATTATCGTGCCGAAATTGTAAATTTTTAACAGATTTATTGCTAAGGTTAAAAATATTTTAAAATGAGTTTGTTAAATATTTAATAATTAAGGAACTATTAAGAATAATTAGAACTTTATAATATTAATTTATTAATCTTTTCAAAAAAGTTTTTTTTATAAGTATCTCCTATAGGTAAGTTTTTACCGTTGGTTAAGTATACAGAAAGAGAATCTGTTTTTGCTATGTGTTGAATAGCAACAATATAAGATTTGTGAATTTTTATAAAGCTTTTAGAAGATAGTTCAGTATCAAAATGTTTTAAAGTACTATAGGTAATAATTTCTTTATTTTCTAAATGAAGTGATACATAATTTTTTAAACTTTCAATATAGAGAATTTCGTTTGTATACACTTTTTCAAAATTATTTTTACCATCCGTTTTTATAAAAATAAATTCATCGCTTTTACTAATAGGTTTAATATCTTCTTTAGGCTTTACCTTTAAAATAGCGTTATAAAAACGTTCAAATTCAAAAGGTTTTAAAAGGTAGTCAATAGCATTGAGCTCATAACTTTCAATAGCAAATTGAGGATAAGCAGTAGTAAAAATTACGTTAACCTTATCTTTTATAATTTTAGAAAGTTGAATTCCTGTAATGGTTGGCATTTGAATATCTAAGAATACCAAATCTAAGGCTTCTTTTTCAATAATACTGATAGCTTCTATAGGGTCTGTTGTAGATCCAACTAGTTCTAAAAAAGATACTTTTTTTACATAAGATTCTAATAATCTTATCGCCGGAGCTTCATCATCTACAATTAAACATTTTAAAGTATTCATAAGTTAGTTGGCTTTGATTGGTATTTTTAAATATGTAGTATACGTATTATTAAACTCTTTATGTTCAAAGATGAATTCTTTATCAAAAAGTAACTCTAATCGTTTTTTTAAGTTTTCTCTTCCAATTCCTGTACTGCTGTAGTTTTTAACAGTAGAAATTTTATTTTGTGTTTTGAGCTCTAAAGAATCTACATTAATTGTAATAGAAATATTAGCTGGGTTGCTTTTATCATTGATGATACCATGTTTACAAATATTTTCAATAAAATGAACCAAAACCAAAGAAGGTATTTGTTGTTCTGCTACATTCCCTTTTATAGATAGATTTAGAAACAAGTTATTTTCAAACCTTTTTTCATAAAAATAAATATAATCCTTAATAAACTTTATTTCTCTTTTTAAAGGCATGTAATCTTTTTGAGCTTCATAAGTAAGGTATCGTAATAGTTCAGAAAGTTTGTAAATTCCTTTAGCAGTTTCTGGTTGGGTATCTGCCAATTCAGAATAGAAAACATTTAAAGTATTAAATAGAAAATGAGGTTCTAATTGTGTTTTTAAAGCATCTAATTCTGCTTGTTGATGCTCTAGTTTAAGTTCGTGAATTTTGTTTTTATTCTCAAGAAAACGGAATAACAAAAAAATGAAAGTACTGAATAAAATTATCTGTAAACTATAATAAGAATTGTCAAAAACATAATACCAAAAGGTTCTGGTACTTTCATGATAATTATGAAATCCAGCAATATTGTATACTATTATTTCTTCTAATAAATAGCGAATCCCAGCAAAAATGAAAAACAGAGATATTTGCCCTAAAATAAAATAGGCAAGATTGTTTTTAGCTAAGGTTTTAGGACAAATAATACCAACATTAATAGCATAAACACTAAAAAACGTCATGTAGAAAGTAGTTTTTAAAATAATTCCTACAATATTATATTTTTCTATAAAGTTTGTGTGTCCACCAGTAATATAACTTCTAAAAAGATCCATTCCAACAATAATGAATCCAAGAATAAAGTGATATTTAAAAGTTTTTTTTAATTCCATAGTTCAAAAGTAGCTATAAAGGTAACTTTCTTTTTCTTTTTAAGATGTAGTTTCTGTTTTTTAGGACAAACTAGTAAAACTACACAACGAAATTTATGATGTAATTTTTTGATGGGTTGATACGGTACACACTAGTGTTGGTTGAAATTAGAGTTTTTAGCTAGCCTTAGTAAATACTTTTGGAGTATCGAATTCAAAACTATAGAATCATGAAAACTAGAATTTTATTTATCGTTTTATTTATAACAAGTGTTGTATTTGCTCAAAAAACTCAAATAGATGAACATTTTAAAAATATAAAATCATCAGATTTATTAATCTTAGGATCATTTCATTTCGCAAATCCACAATTAGATAGTTATAAACCAAAATATACTGTCGATATTTTTTCAGAGAAACGTCAAAAGGAATTAAGAGAGTTACTCAATGTTATTAAAAAATACGGACCTACTAAGATTGGAGTAGAATGGAAAGCAACCAATCAGAAAAAGTTAGATTCCTTATACAATGCCTATTTGGAAGGAAAGTTTAGACTAAAATCAAATGAAATATATCAAGTGGCTTTCAGATTAGGAAAGGAGTTAGGACACAAAAAACTCTATGCTGTTGATGCTCCGTCAAGAAACTTTAAAAGTGGTTTAACTCAAAAAGAATTTAAAGCTAAGAAGAACTACTATGCTCAAAAAGCAGGAATGGAAATGATTAAAAGAGAAATGAATATTAATGATACTTATTTTAGTTTATATGAAAAAGGAGATAAGTTAAAAACAGAAATGTCATTAGTAGAGTATTTTAAAATAATGAATAATCCTGACGTAGTAAGTCATAACCACGGACATTATTTAATAGGTGAATTTAAAATGGGTGAAGCTGAGAAAGGAGATTATTTTGGAGCAGATAATTCGATTTGGTGGTACAGTAGAAATCTAAGGATTTTTCAAAATATTCTAAATATGAACAAAGCAGGAGAGGATAAAGTATTTGTTTTAATGGGAGCTGGACATTTATCAATTCTGAATTTCTTAGCAAAATCGTCGGTAGATTTTAATTTAAAAAACTTTGAAGAAATAACTAAACTATAATTAAAAATAAAATGATAAGAATATATTTAATACTTATAATAACAATTTTGTCAACTGTTTCATGCGCTAAACAAAAGACAAACGAAGAAAAAGAAAATAAGGTTTCAGAAGTAAAAAAAGAAATAAATTCTGATTTAAAGAAAATACCAATTTTAAATTTTGGAACTTTTCACATGGGGCAAACTTCTGATGCCACTAAAACTGAGTTTGACGAACATGATAAAAAAAATCAACAAGAAGTTCATAAAATAGCAGCTATGCTTGCTGAATTTAAGCCAACAGTTATTATTGTAGAAACTCCGCTAACATATAATGAAAAACTCCAAACTCTATATAAGCAATACATAGCAAATCCTGAAATGGAATTTAAAAAGCCAGATGAAGTCGAATTATTAGCTTATGAATTAGGAAGGCTATCTAATACAAAACGAATTTACGGAATAGATTACAGGATGGGATATAATTATAACATTGGAAGTGAAATTAACAATGAAATAGATCCTGTTTGGCATGATAAGTTTTATAAAAATCGATTAAAATTTTACCCAGAAGTTAATTATGATGAAAACAAACTAAATCTTTTAGATAAATTAAAACAAACAAACCACGATAGATTTCTAGATTTTTTAATAACTGTAAATGCAGATATGTTAACCCATGTGGGGACTAAAGATAATTTTGAAGGAGCAGATGAAGCAGCAAAATATTATCAAAGAAATTTAAGAATGTATTCAAATTTAAATAGAATTGAACTTACAGAAAATGACCGTGTATTTATATTGATGGGAGCAAGTCATACAGCTTTTTTTAGAGATTTTATAAGCAGAAGTCCAAAATATGTAATGGTGAATACTTTCGATTATTTAAAATAAATTATTCAAGCAAATAGAAACCTCACCAAATAGGTGAGGTTTTTATACTTTTATAATAGGTAATCTTTAACTATGATAAGCAGCATTATGTTCTAAGTCTGCTGCGCAACTTCTACATTTACCGGCTGCATCTTCACCGCCAGCACAACCATTTTTACATTTATAATGATACTCGCCATTAGCATTTGGACCAGAGGCTGGTTTTGTTACAGGCGTTGACATTGGCGAACTAGAAGTGCTCGCTGGTTTATTATGAAAAGCTTGGTTATGAGCTAATGCTGAATTACATACTGGACAAACTCCTTTTTCACTTGAAGTTCCTCCTTTACATCTTTTAGGACATATATAATGCGCGCCTCCTACAACACCACCTCCTAACATATTGTTATTTGGAAGAGTAGGTATAGGTCGTTCATTAAATGGAAGGCTTAAAGGATGTACAGGTGTTTTCTTTTCTTCTTTTTTACAAGAAGAAAAACAGGTCATTAATAAAACTACGAATAGTGGGAAAAATTTTTTCATGTCCAAAGATAAAAAAACCTCACCAAAACGGTGAGGTTTTATCTTTTCTTATTGTTTTTTAACATATTCGAAAATAGGATCTATTCCTTTTTTAAAATCATCATATTGTGTTCTTATAAGAACATCGGGAGTAATTGTATTTTCATTTTTATCACTCAACTTGTAAAAATCTGAAGAAAAGGTAACTTTAATTCTTGAATAAGGAAGAGCAAATGATTTAATATTTCCATAATGATTTGGTTTTCCTCCAGTTTCTTCACCAATTATAATTGCATTAGTGTTATTTTTAAAATCAACAGTATTAAAAATAGCTGATGAAAAAGTATCATTACCTACTACGACAAAAAGTTTTCCTTTCTGATTGATCTTTTTATTATTAGCAATTTCTTTAATTAAGTTTTCAGCTAAATAAGAACTACCACCTTTGTTAAATCTCATATCAAAAATAAGTTTGTCAATGTTTTTATTTTCATTTAGTTCTTTTAAAACTTTAGTTTCAAATTTTTTAAAAGAAGGAAATCTGTAGGCAAATTCTTTTTTTCCGTATTTTTCTACAGTTTCTCTACTAACACATTTATTATATTGAACGAAATAAATTTTTTCTTCAGGAAAATATTTCTCTTTAAAAATTTTACGACTACCATTCATATAAAATGGTTTTTGAGCATTAACTCTCATGTAAATTTTATTTCTATATCTTTTCGTAGGAATATCTACCTCTTTAAGTTTATAATTGGTTATTTTACCTGATTGATCGGTTAATTTTAAATTGTAAATACTATCGTTAGGTTTAGCAAAACCAAAGTGTTTTAATAAGACATGTTTAGATAATAATCTTTTACTATTTTGATTGATAACGGCTCTGTTTTCAGGGACAAATAGTGTTTTTAAGCTATCGATAATAGTCTCGATTTTGTAGTTGTTAATTGCAATTAACTTTTTGTCTAAAATTTCATAATTATCTTTTGAGGTAGCATTTATATACAATCCATCTTCAAACCAAATGAGGCCTAAAGGAAGTGTTTTTCTTTTTCTTAGTAGATGAGATATACTTAAGTTAGTATGAGTATCGCCTACTTTAGCAATTAACTGGGTAAGTTTTATTGAGGTTTCAATATTAGTATCTTTTTCTAAAGAATTTATTATAGATTCAATTTCTTTTTCAAAATCTTGCTTACTTATTTTAAAAAATAAGTTTTTATGTTTCTTAGCCAATTCTGTTTTTAAAAAATTTAAATCTGTTGTCCAATCTTCATTGGATATTTGTTGAGCATAAGAATAACAGCAAATAATAACCAAAAAGGAAAATAAAATTTTTTTCATAGCTTTTTTAATTGATAATTAATTTTCAAGATCAAATTAAAAATAAAAACCTCACCCAATAGGTGAGGTTTTAGTTAAAAAATATATAATCTTTTTATAGGTGAATTACTTCGTCATAAGCATCAGCTACAGCTTCCATTACTGCTTCACTCATTGTTGGGTGAGGGTGGATAGCTTTTAATACTTCGTGTCCAGTAGTTTCTAATTTACGACCTAAAACAGCTTCAGCAATCATATCAGTTACACCAGCACCAATCATATGGCATCCTAACCATTCGCCGTATTTAGCATCAAAAATTACTTTTACAAATCCGTCAGGAGTTCCAGCTGCTTTTGCTTTTCCTGAAGCAGAGAATGGGAATTTACCAACTTTTAACTCGTATCCAGCTTCTTTTGCTTTTTCTTCAGTCAAACCAACAGATGCAATTTCTGGAGTCGCATAAGTACAACCAGGAATGTTTCCATAATCGATAGCTTCTGTATGAACACCAGCAATCTTTTCAACACATGTAATTCCTTCAGCAGAAGCAACGTGTGCTAAAGCTGGACCAGGAGTAACATCACCAATAGCATAGTATCCAGGAATGTTAGTTTGGTACCAATCGTTTACTAAAATTTTATCTCTATCAGTAATAATTCCAACATCTTCTAATCCGATGTTTTCAATATTTGTTTTAATTCCAACAGCCGATAAAACGATATCTGCTTCTAAAATTTGTTCCCCTTTTTTAGTTTTAACAGTAGCTTTTACACCATCACCAGAAGTATCAACTGACTCTACAGAAGAGCTAGTCATTACTTTAATTCCAGCTTTCTTAAAAGAACGCTCCATTTGCTTAGAAACATCTTTATCTTCAACTGGTACAATGTTTGGCATAAATTCAACAACAGTAACCTCAGTTCCCATTGAATTGTAGAAGTGAGCAAACTCAACTCCAATAGCTCCAGAACCAACAACAATCATAGATTTTGGTTGTGTAGGTAAACTCATAGCTTCACGGTAACCAATTACTTTTTTACCATCTTGTGGTAAGTTTGGTAACTCACGAGAACGAGCTCCAGTAGCTATAATAATATGGTCTGCACTATATTCAGTTACTTTACCATCTTTATCAGTAACATTAACTTTTTTTCCAGGTTTAACCTTTCCAAATCCGTCAATAATATCAATTTTGTTTTTCTTCATTAAGAATTGAACACCTTTGCTCATTCCTTCAGCAACACCACGGCTACGTTTAATTACAGCATCAAAATCTTTATCGATTGCTTCTGCTTTTAATCCGTACTCATCAACATGTTTTAAATAATCATACACTTGAGCAGATTTTAATAATGCTTTCGTAGGAATACATCCCCAGTTTAAACAAATCCCACCTAAGTTTTCTTTTTCTACTACTGCAACTTTAAATCCTAATTGAGAAGCTCTAATAGCAGTTACATAACCACCAGGACCACTTCCGATTATTAATACGTCGTATTTCATGTCGTTTATTTTTACTTGTTGTTTGTTTATTCTTTACAATTATTATTAATATAATTTACTATGTTAACAATATTGGAATCAAAGTTAGACCTTATACTTTTTTTATCTTGAATTTTGTCTAAAAACTTTTTACAGTTGGGAGCATATTCAGTGATAAATTTTCTAAAACGTTTTTTTCCAATTTTAGAAGGAATGGAGTTTACAAAATCATTACCTTTTTTACCAAGGTAATAGTTCATATACATCTCAGCTCCTGATCCATCTGAAAAACCTGAAAAATATGAAGCCAAAGAATATAATTCTAAGGGACCACTAACTTCTCTTTTTAATAATAATATTGTTTTTCTTCTTTTCTTATAATGATGTTCTATTGAATCATTAAAGACTACTTTAGTTACAAGGTTATGATCAAAGCCTTTTTTTGAATCGTTTTTTTTCAATACAATTCTATTATACTTTACAATTTTAATATCTCCAGTAATAATAGATCCATCTTTAAGATAGATACTACCAGCTTTGTATTGACTAAACAAAGCAAAAGAAATAAAACAAAAAATAATAAAAAGCTTCTCTCTCATAAATAAATAAATAATTTTTACATTCTTTCAGGAACCTGAATTCCTAATAACCTGAATGCTGATTTTACAGTGTCCGCTATCTTTTTAGATAACTGAACTCTAAATACTTTTTTATCTTGATTTTCTTCTCCTAAAATATGTACGTTTTGATAAAATGAGTTAAACTCTTTTACTAAGTCGTACGTGTAGTTAGCAATTATAGCAGGAGAGTAGTTCTTAGCTGCTTGCTGAATTGTTTCAGGATATAATTCTAATAATTTAATTAATTCTTTTTCTTTTGCATGTAATTCAACCGAAACAGGGTTTGAATAATCAAAATCTGCCTTTCTTAAAATTGATTGAATTCTAGCATAAGTATATTGGATAAAAGGTCCTGTGTTTCCTTGGAAATCAACAGAAGCTTTAGGGTCAAACAAAATTCTCTTTTTAGGGTCTACTTTTAAAATAAAATACTTTAAAGCTCCTAATCCAATAATTTTATATAACTCTTCTTTTTCTTCTTCAGAATACCCTTCTAATTTTCCTAGCTCTTGTGAAATTGTACGAGCAGTATCAGTCATTTCAGTCATTAAATCATCAGCATCTACTACAGTTCCTTCACGAGATTTCATTTTTCCAGAAGGTAAATCAACCATACCATAACTTAAGTGATATAATTGTTCAGCCCAAGAATATCCTAACTTTTTAAGTATCAAGAATAATACTTTAAAGTGATAATCTTGCTCGTTACCAACGGTATAAACCATTCCTCCAACATCTGGCATGTCTTTAGAACGTTGAATTGCTGTACCAATGTCTTGAGTCATATATACAGCAGTTCCATCAGAACGTAACACTAATTTTTCATCTAAACCTTCATCAGTTAAATCGCACCAAACAGAACCATCTTCTTTTTTGAAGAAAATACCGTTTTTTAATCCTTCTTCAATGACATCTTTTCCTAAAAGGTAGGTGTTACTTTCATAATATAACTTGTCGAAATCAACTCCAATGTTTTTATAGGTTACATCAAAACCTTCATAAACCCAAGAGTTCATTGTTTCCCATAGGGCAACAACTTCTTTATCTCCAGCTTCCCATTTACGCAACATTTCTTGTGCTTCAACAAATAAAGGAGCTTGCTTTTTAGCATCATCTTCAGAAGAACCGCTAGCAACTAAATCAGCAATTTCTTTTTTGTATTCTTGGTCAAACTTTACATAGTAATTACCAACTAATTTATCTCCTTTTAAGCCAGTTGATTCAGGAGTTTCACCATTACCAAACTTTTGCCAAGCTAGCATTGATTTACAAATATGAATACCTCTATCGTTTATGATTTGAGTTTTGTAAACCTTTTTTCCTGAAGCTTTTATAATTTCAGAAACAGCATAACCTAATAATACATTACGAACATGTCCTAAGTGTAATGGTTTATTGGTATTAGGAGATGAATATTCAACCATTCTTGATGATTCATTTGCTGAAGGAGTAACAAATCCATAAGTAGTTTCTTTAGCAATTTCATTAAAGAATTTAGTATAAAAACTATCATTTATAACTAAGTTTAAAAAACCTTTAACTACGTTATAACTACTTATATCTTCAACATTTTCTACTAAATAAGCTCCTAAATCTTCACCAATTTGTACAGGGTTTCCTTTCTTGTACCTTAAAAGAGGAAATACCACAACAGTGATGTCTCCTTCAAAATCTTTACGGGTTGTTTGAAACTCAACACTTGGAATTTCAATATTATACAAGGTTAAAAAACCTTCCTTTACTTTAGTTTCTATTAAGGTTTGTATGCTCATTAGTTATTAAAAATTGAAGTGCAAAATTACATAATTTATTTGGATGATATTTAAACTGATTCTAACAATTTATATAGGTATTTTTGCAACATGGATAAAGACCTAGAAAACTTACAAAAGTTAGCACAAGATGTAGAAAAAGAGAATAAAAAATATTTTGCTACATTAAAAAAACGTACACCTAAAAACTTAGACCTTATCATGCAAGAATTACATGATAAAGAGTTTGAACGTACCGATTGTTTAACTTGTGGTAATTGCTGTAAAACTACAAGTCCAATGTTTACAGATAAAGACATTGAACGTATTTCTAAGCACTTAAGGATGAAGGCTCGTGATTTTGTAAACCAATATTTAGAGCGCGATTCGGACGATTTTATGGTGTTAAAATCTGCTCCTTGTACTTTTTTAGATGAACGTGATAATACTTGTTTTATTTATGATGTACGTCCGAAAGCTTGTGCTGAATATCCACATACCAATCGTAGAAAGTTTATTCAATTAACAGATTTGACGGTCAAAAACACAGAGGTTTGTCCAGCTACGTATAGAATTGTTGAAGAGTTAAAAAAACGAGTGCCTTTACAATCTAATAAAAAAGTGAGGAGATCTTCTAGAGAGAAAAGGTCTTAAAAAATATTTTTTAAGTTTTTCTATTTCTAGATAACTATCTAAGAAAAAGAAAATGATGAAACCTAAAAAACAAAAGAAACCATGGCCTACTAAAGATGCTATGGTTCAAGTTTATGAAAAGAATCTTTGGGGAGGTAATACTTCAGAGTTTTATTCAGGAGATGGTTCTCATAATATTGACATTGTAAAACCTTATATAGAAGTAATAACTTCTTTTCTAAATTCTTTTAAAAAAGGCTTAACTGTATGTGATTTAGGTTGTGGCGATTTTAATGTAGGAAAACAATTAGTTAAGTACACCAAAAAATATGTTGGAGTAGATATTGTACCAAACTTAATAGCTTACAATAAAGAAAAGTTTAAAAAAGAAAATTTAGAATTTCGTTGTTTAGACATTGCAGAAGAAGAACTACCAATTGCAGATTGTGTGATGATTCGACAAGTTTTACAGCATTTGTCAAATGCAGAAGTAAAACGGATAGTTGCTAAGCTATCAGCTTTTAAATACATTATTTTAACTGAGCATTTACCAGAGGGAGATTTTGAACCAAATAAAGACATTATTTCAGGACAAGGTACCAGACTGAAAAAGAAAAGTGGTTTAAATTTATTAGTATCTCCGTTTAATTTTAGAATTAAAGAACAACAACAATTATTATCTATTCCTTTACCTAATAATAAAGGTATTATTGTAACAACTCTTTTAGAGGTTTTTTGATTGTTGAAGATAGAGTATAGAGAATTAGTTACTCAAAACTTTTTCTTATTTTTAAGGAAAATATTTCATATTGGATACTATAGTTAATTATTTTGAAACAATTCCATCAAGTCATAGGAGTATAATTTTAGTAGGAGGAATTACTTTTTTTTGGCTATTAGAAAGTGTTGTGCCTTTGTTTAAGTTTAAATACAATAAATGGAAGCATGCATGGCCTAATTTATTTTTTACTGGAACTACAGTTATTATAAATTTTACACTTGCTTTTTTATTATTAAAAACTGCTGATTGGGTTCAAGCTAATAATTTTGGTTTGATTAATTGGTTGCCAACAATGCCCTTATGGTTATATGTAGTTTTAGGTGTATTATTTTTAGATTTTTTTGGAGCTTATTTAGCGCATTATGTAGAACATAAAGTAAAACCATTATGGATGGTACATTTAGTACATCATTCAGATCATAAAGTAGATACTACTACAGCCAACAGACATCATCCATTAGAAAGCGTAATACGTTTTACATTTACATTATTAGGAGTCTTTTTAGTGGGAACTCCAATTGCAATTATTATGTTGTATCAGTCAATGTCATTAATATTTACACAATTAACACATGCAAATATTAAAATGCCTAGAAGACTTGATAAAATATTGAGTTATGTACTGGTTTCGCCAGACATGCACAAAGTACATCATCATAATTTATTACCTTATACCGATTCTAACTATGGGAATATTTTTTCTATTTGGGATCGATTATTTGGAACTTATATGGAGTTAGATCGTGAAAAAATAGTATATGGTGTAGATACTTTTCCTGATGAAGAAAAAAACTCTAGTTTAAAAGAATTACTAAAACAACCATTTGCAGGATATAGAAGACCAACAAACTTAGAAGAGATTCAATAAAAATAAAAGCGAGCTTTAGGCTCGCTTTTTTATTAAGGTCTGATATGATCGTGATAATTAAATTCGAAATAATCGTCTTGTGGAGCTACAACTTCAGCTACAATTGAACAATTTATAGAAGATGAAGACACATCAGTAGTTGAACTAAAACTTGAACCATCTGCTTTAAAGCAAAGGTATTCATTTGCACCTCCAGAAATTTGTTTCATCATAGCTTTGTTAAGCTCTTTCACATCATTTAATTTTAAAATCTTTTTCGACATAATTTTATAGTTTAATTATTAATATTGATTTTAAAAGTATCATTATTTATACCTATAGTTTTGTATAAATTTTCGAAACAAGGGAATAACCTTCCGAAATATTTTTTTTAGTTTAATTGAGGTTTTTTCTTTAAAAAATATTAGGTATATCTGTGTTGTAGTTAATTTTTTATAAATGTGGTAAAATATTAACAATTATATAAAATATGATTACTAGGAGTTTTATAGATGATTTAGTAGATTTGATTTTATTAATTGCTAAAAATTAAAGAATTATGAAAAAGTTATTTATAACTGCTGTGTTTTTTATATCTATAATCCAGAAAGGTAATGCTACTCAATGGATGACTTCTTTTGAAGATGCAAAGAAAATGTCGATTGCGACCAATAAATTAATTTTAATCGATTTTTGGGCTACATGGTGTGTTCCTTGTAAAAAAATGGAATCTGACACTTGGAATAAACCAGAAATACAAGAAGTACTTAGCGCTTATGTTCCTTTAAAAATTGATATTGATGTTTTTAGAAAAGTAAGTAATAAATACTCAGCTAATAGAATACCTTATGTTTTGATAGTAGATGCAAATGGAGAAGTGGTATTTAATGAAACTGGGTATAAGGATAAAACTCATATGCTTAGAGTTTTAAAAAAATACGCAATAAATACAAAGAGTTTTCAAGAAGATTTTTCAAATTTTTATAAAAAACCAACACCTGATTTAACTTTATCTATTGCTGAAAAATATTTTGATACTTCATTATATGTTGATGAAAGTGTGAAGTTTAAATTCATAAAATTAGCTTCTACCTATTTAAAAAAATTAAAAAAGACTACTAATAAAAAAGAATACAATGAAAAGTTTTCTCAAAAAGCTGATTTGCTAGGAAATGCATATAAGATGCTTATAATGGGAAAAAATGATAAGGCTTTAAAATTTCTGGATAATAAGTTTGAAGAGAAAAGAATTTTACCAGAAAATAAAACTTTATATGATTTTATACATTTTGTAGCGTATAAAAAGTTAGAAGATAAGGAGAATGCTAAAGTTTGGTATAACAAACTTAAAGAAGATAAAGGATTTAAAAAATATCTTTTAAAATCAAGAAAGATATAAAGAAAGAGGCTTAAAAGCCTCTTTTTTATTGAATAAATATATTTTCTAGTCCTTTTATATAATTGCGCATTTTTACACCTGACAAATTAGTAAGAATAGAAATTACAATTTCTTCATCAGGGTAAATTAATAGCATTGAAGAGGCACCAATACCACCTCCTGAATGACTTAATTTAGTTGTGTTGTTTTTAGTTTTACGAATACTTATACCAATACCATAATTTGTTTTTTTACCATTATTAGTTTTATTAGAGGTAGTAAGTTTAGCTAATGAATTTGTTGTTATTATTTGAGGATTTATAAATTCATTTCCAAATAAAATTAAATCTTCAGAAGTAGATAAAAAACCACCACCAGCAGCTTTAAATTCATTACTCACTTTAGGGCCAATAATTATTTTTCCTCTTCTTTTTAAATAGAATTGAGTTCTATTTGTGTTTTCTGTATCAGATTTATCTACCATAGTTTTAGTCATTTTTAAAGGCACAAAAACTTCATCATTCATAAAGTCAAAAAAATCTTTTTTACTAATATTTTGAATAACAACACTCAACAAATTCCATCCATAAGTACTATACTTAAAATTGGTTCCTGGTTTAAAGAGTAAATCAGATTCTTTAAATATATCTAGCCCCTCAACAATAGACATTTTATCATTTATCAAAAATTCTGAACCTTTATAATGCCTAATTCCAGCTGTGTGTCCTGCAATTTGACGAATGGTAAAGTCGTAATCTTTTTTAGGAAAATCAGGAACATAAGTATATAAGCTATTGTTTAAGTTCAATTTATTATCGTCAATAAGTTTTGCTAAAGCAACAGCTGTTAATGTTTTGGAAATACTAGCAATTCTAAATTGAGTGTTTTTGGGAGATATTTTTATCTTATTTTTAAGATCTGAATAACCAAATCCTTCAGACCAAATAATTCTACCTTTTTTTGATACAGAAATTGAGAGCCCAGGAATTTTTTGCTCTTCCATAAAATTTTTGGTCAAATTTGTAGCTTCGTCTTTAAATTGAGCGTTTGATAATATTGTAAAACAAAGGAATAGTAATAATAAGTTAATTCTTGTTTTCATAGGTTTATTATGTTTTTGTTTTTTCAATCATTTCTAAAATTTTTTTACCACGAGCTTTACAGCCTTTGCTTTCATGAATTATTTTAGAACTAATTAAATGTTTTAACTCAGGATGAACCCAATCTTTTTCTAAGCCAAATAAATATAAAGAAGTCATGGTATAGGCTCTAACAGCTATTTTTTGATCGGTAATTAACCAGTCGAACCCAGCTTCAATAATACTTTCAATGTGCTTTTGAGTTAATACTTTTTGAGTGTTGTTTTCTTTTTTTGAAGTATAAGCAACTGCCAAATGTTCACAAATTTTAGCACAAGGTCTAATAGCACTATCAAAATGTACTTTAGAAATATTTTCAGTAAAGAAGTTTAGATAAGGGTGAATATGTTCAATATCATGATGTGTACAAATCCATTCCAATACCCAAGCTGCTTTGATAGATAATTTATTATCAACATCAAAAGTTAAATCAACTAAAGATTTTATTAATTTTGGCTGCTCTAATACAATAATAGCAGCATTGTTTCTGTTTACTCTAGCAGGGTTCTCCATATCATTTAAAACAGAAACTAAAAAATCAATACTCATATTGGTATGGTTTATGTATTTTTGAAATAAGTAAGTTATACAACTAAATAAAAAGAATTATCAATGCTAAATATAAAAAGGATATTTTCAATTGCACTTTTATTATCAGCTTTTTTTATTGTTTCAACTGAAGCACAAAAAATAAATCAATTTGATGCAAATGGAAAACGAACTGGTGTATGGAAGAAATTTTATGACAATGGTAAGGTTCGTTATTCTGGGCAGTTTAAAAATGGTAAAGAAGTAGGAGTTTTTAAGTTTTATTCTAATACTTCTTCAACACAACCAGTAATTGTAAAAACGTATAATAAAGAGATAGCTACAGTTAAATTTTATAACGATTTAGGTAAATTAAAGAGTGAAGGTAAAATGTTAGGAAAAAAGCGTATTGGAAAATGGATATACTATTTTGCTAATGGAAAGTTGTTTTCTGAAGAAGAATATAAAGATGGAAAGTTAGATGGAATTCTTAAAAACTATTATCCTAATGGAAAGGTAACCCAAGAAACTTCTTATATGGACGGGAAGAAAAATGGAGTTTCTAAAACTTTTACAGAATCTGGTATTTTAATTGAAGATGTTTTTTATAAAGATGGAAAGTTAGAAGGAGAAGGGAAATATTACGATTTAAAAGGAGGAATAAAAGAAAAAGGAATGTATAAAGATGGAAAGAGAATAGGGAAGTGGGAGTTTTATATGGATGGAGAAGTAGTAAATAAAAAGAAGCGAATGAAATTGTCTGAGCTTAAGAACAAATAAAAAAGAATATGCTTAGGAGTTTTATTTTACTATTAACACTGAGTTTCTTGATTTCCTGTGATGAAGATAAAGAAACTAATAAGTTCACTGGACTTTGGTTAGTAAAAAAAGTGAAAGTAGGTAAAGAAGAAATGACTCCTAATGCTCGATGGATGAATTTTAAAGAAGATTCTACTCAAATATCCGGTAATGGCTGGTTGCAACATTCTTATGGAACTTGGAGTTTAAAAGGTAATAGGTTGGTTGTTGTTGATGAAAATGGAATTACTGATACATCAGAGCCTTTTAAAGTTGAAATCAAAGAGCATAAAATGTTATGGGAAAGGAAAGAAGAAGGTGAGCATGTTACAGTATATTTAGAAAGAATAAATAAAATCCCTACTTCAGAAGGTAATAAATTACTAGGACTTTGGGGATTAAAATCTAAGAAGGTAGATAGCATTTCAAAAAAAGTTATAAACCCAACATCAACGCTACATCTAAGATGGGATAATACTTATGTCATAGAAAATTCTTCAAAAAAGAAGAAATATGGTATCTATAAAATTCATGGGCATAAACCAGAATTACAAATGGTAAATTATGGAGATACCCCAAAATTCAAATTTTATAAATTTACAGTTGAAAAAGATAAACTTACATTAAAATCGACAGATAATAAGGAGGAATTAAGTTATGTAAGAGTACATCAATTTCTTCAATAGTTTCATCAATTCTTTCCATAGTAAATAATGGAAAGGATTTCGTAAATTTGCACCTTCAAAAAGAAAGAATGAAAAGAGTAATAGTAGGACTTTCAGGAGGTGTAGATAGTAGTGTAACAGCTTATTTACTAAAAGAGCAAGGTTATGAAGTTATAGGCTTGTTTATGAAAAACTGGCATGACGATTCGGTTACTATTTCCGATGAATGTCCTTGGTTAGAAGATAGCAACGATGCAATGATTGTTGCAGAAAAATTAGGGATACCTTTCCAAACTGTAGATTTAAGTGAGCAATATAAAGAACGTATAGTAGACTATATGTTCAATGAGTATGAGAAAGGTCGTACTCCAAATCCAGATGTTTTATGTAATCGAGAAATTAAGTTTGATGTATTTATGGATATTGCATTAGGCTTAGGAGCAGATTATGTGGCTACTGGTCACTATTGTAGAAAATCAGAAGAAATAATTGACGGAGAGCCAGTATATAAATTATTGGCAGGAAAAGATACGAATAAAGATCAATCTTACTTTTTGTGTCAGTTGTCTCAAAAACAATTATCAAAAGCATTATTTCCAATAGGCGAGTTAACAAAGCCAGAAGTTAGAGAAATAGCTAAAGAGGCTGATTTAATCACGGCAGATAAAAAAGATTCTCAAGGATTATGTTTTATAGGTAAGGTAAGATTACCAGATTTTTTGCAACAAAAATTACAACCTAAAGAGGGGCAAATCATAAGAATACCAAATAGTTTCGAGCAATATAATAGAGTAGCTCCAAAATTTGAAAATAAAGAAGCAGAATTAGAGTATTTATCAACTAAATTTTCATACAAAAATGAAGATGGAGATGTGGTAGGTAAGCATCAAGGAGCTCATTATTTCACCAAAGGTCAACGTAAAGGATTAGCTGTTGGAGGAACAAAAGAACCATTATTTGTTATTGAAACAGATGTAGATGAGAATATAATTTATACAGGAGAAGGTAAAAATCACCCTGGTTTATATAGAAATGTTTTATTTGTTTCCAATGAGGAACTACATTGGGTACGTACCGATTTAACATTAAATCCAGGTGAAGAAATGGAAGTGGAAGCAAGGATACGTTATCGTCAGAAATTAGAAAAAGCAAGATTATATAGTGTAGAAAAAGGCTTGTATGTTGCCTTTGAAAATCCACAATCAGCTATTCAAGAAGGACAATTTGTTGCTTGGTATAAAGATGAAGAACTTTTAGGTTCTGGTGTGATTTCTTAAAAAGTAATTTATTATAAAATTAAGCCTCGAATTATTCGAGGTTTTTTTGTGCTTACTATTTAATGATTGTACATTTACCTTATGCAAAATAAGATTACTAAATTATTTAATATACAATATCCAATTATTCAAGGAGGAATGATTTGGGTTTCAGGATGGAAGTTAGCATCTGCTGTATCTAATGCAGGAGGTCTAGGTTTAATTGGTGCTGGATCGATGTATCCAGATGTGTTAAGAGAACACATACAAAAGTGTAAAAAAGCAACTGACAAACCTTTTGGAGTTAATGTACCAATGTTATATCCAGATATCGAAAAGATTATGGATATTATTGTAGAAGAAGGTGTAAAGATTGTTTTTACTTCAGCAGGAAATCCAAAAACATGGACTAGCTTTTTAAAAGAAAAAGGAATTACTGTAGTGCATGTAGTAAGTTCAGTAAAATTTGCGTTAAAAGCAGAAGCAGCTGGTGTTGATGCAGTGGTTTGTGAAGGTTTTGAAGCAGGTGGACATAATGGTAGAGAAGAGACAACTACATTTACGTTAATACCAATGGTAAAAGAACAGGTAAAAATACCTGTTATATCTGCAGGAGGAATAGGAACGGGTAGAGGTATGTTGGCAGCAATGGTTTTAGGTGCTGATGGAGTTCAAATAGGAAGCCGTTTTGCTGCAACAAAAGAATCTTCTGCTCACGATAATTTTAAACAAACTATTTTAGGGGTTAAAGATGGTGATACTCATTTAACTTTAAAAGAACTAGCACCAGTACGTTTGGTTAAAAATAAGTTCTATAATGAAGTTCAGGAATTGTATCAACAAAATCCTTCAATAGAGGAAATAAAAGAGTTGTTAGGTAGAGCTAGAGCTAAAAAAGGAATGTTTGAAGGAGATTTGGAAGAAGGAGAGTTAGAAATTGGTCAAGTAGCTGGATTAATCCATGAAATAAAACCAGCAAAAGAAGTTCTAGAAAGTATTATAGCCGATTTTAATGAAGTTAAAACATCAATGAACTCATTGTAATTCGAAAAGTTTTACTTGTAAATAAAAAAGAGGAAGTTTAAACTTCCTCTTTTTTATTTGGTTGTAATCTTTTAATAATTTACATAATCTACAATTTCTAATCCGTAACCAATCATACCAACTCTTTTAGTCTGTTCGGTATTAGAAATTAAGCGTAATTTATGAATATTTAAATCGTGTAATATTTGAGCACCAATACCAAAATCCCTATTATCCATAGTTACTTTAGGAGCTTTCATTATTCCTTTGGCTTGATTTTCTTTTAAACCACGTAAACGGTTTAATAAATTTAAAGCCTGACTCTGTTGATTTATAAAAACAATTGCACCTTTACCTTCGTCATTCACAACTTTAAACATTTGATCCAACTTCTTATCAGCATTATTGGTTAAAGTTCCAAGAATATCATTATTAACAAGAGTTGAGTTTATTCTTGTTAAAATTGGTTCATCCTTGCTCCAAGTTCCTTTAGTTAATGCAATATGTATTTGTTTATTCGTAGTTTGTTGGTAGGCGCGTAAACGAAAATCTCCAAAACGTGTTTGAATGTTAAAATCTTCTTTCTTTTCAATTAAAGAATCATGCTCCATTCTATAAGCTACTAAATCTTCAATAGAAACTATTTTTAAATCAAAGTTTTTAGCAACTTCTAATAATTGAGGTAAACGAGCCATAGTACCATCCTCGTTCATGATTTCAACAATAACTCCAGCAGGTTCTAAGCCAGCTAATCTAGCAAAATCAATAGCAGCTTCAGTATGACCAGTTCTTCTTAAAACACCTCCGTTTTTTGCTTTTAAAGGGAAGATATGCCCAGGCCTAGCAAGGTCAAAAGGTTTAGTTTCAGGATCTACAAGTGCTTGAATAGTTTTAGCTCTATCAGAAGCAGAAATACCAGTGGTAACACCTTTACCGCGTAAATCTACAGAAACTGTAAAAGCAGTTTCCATAGGATCGGTATTATTGTTTACCATCATTCCTAACTCTAATTCTTTACATCTGTCTTCAGTAAGAGGAGTACAAATTAAACCTCTACCATGAGTAGCCATAAAGTTTACCATTTCCGGAGTAACTTTGTTAGCTGCTGCTAAAAAATCACCTTCATTTTCACGATCTTCATCATCAACGACAATAATAACTTTACCGTTTTTTATGTCTTCAATAGCTTCTTCAATCGTGTTTAATTTAACTTTAGCTGTTGTGTGTGTTGTCATTTTTATGTTGTTTTCTCTTTTTTAGAGAATAGGTTGTTAAAAAAGCTGAATAGTTTTGTGAAAAGCCCTTTTATATCAAAAAGCCCTTTGTCTTTAGTTGCTCTTATTGTTAATGTTAATGCCAAAGGTAGCATTAAAAATACACTTAGCCAAGATCCTGTGATAGCTGTAAGAGAGCTTTCTTCAGCTAAGTTTCTTCCAAAAGTATTACTAAAAAAATATGTTACATAAACTCCAATAGCTAAAATCATAGGTAAGCCCATACCTCCTTTTCGTATAATAGAACCAAGTGGTGCTCCAATAAAGAAAAGCAATAAACAAGAGAAAGAAAAAGCTACCCTGTTATAAAACTCAATATCATATAAGTTAAGATATTTTCTTTTGTTTTTTAAAGTTTGCTTGTTTGATTTATCATTACTTATCGTACGTTTAACTTTTGAACTAGCACTATTAATAATGGTTTGTTGTTGATTAATGTCAAAGTTCTCTAATATGTTTGAAGAAAGCTTTTTATTAGCTAAAGAATCAGGATAAGAGTGTAAGTGGTTTAAGTCGATATTTAAAAATAAATTTTTTGCTCTATTAGAAATAAAATTATCATAATTTGTTTTCATAGTAGGCAAGGTATCTTTTAGTTGATTTAAACTTAACATATTATACTGTCGAGTATAGTTTTCCTTCTCAACATCTTTACCTGTTAGTGAAGAAATATCTATATTAATGATATATTCATCAAAATATGCGTGAGAGGCAGGCATTTTTTGAGAGTCTTTATATCTAGCTTTTCTTAGATGTCCTTCAAAATAATAGCCATCTTCTAAAACTAAGGTCATATATCTGCTACCTTCTTCAGTAATAATTTTACCTTTTTCTGCAGTAATAATTTTATTATTTCCTTTCTTAGCAGATAAATCATAAATCATTACCTTTTTTAAAAGGTTTTCTTCTTCACCATATTTTTCATCAAACTTAATTTGAAAATTTGGTAATTCAGCATTAAAACTACCAGCGACTAGAGCTATTGCAGGTTGTTTCAGTTTAATATTGATTTTCATATTTAACTGTTTCAACATAGCATATGGATATACATTGTTTAGAAACAGAAAATTAATTCCACTTAGTATGAGTGTTAAAAAAATTAATGGACGTACCATTCGAGGTAAAGATACTCCAGCAGATTTGCTTGCAGCAAATTCGTAGTTCTCAGATAAACTACCCAAAGTCATAATTGAAGAAAGTAATACTCCAATAGGTAGAGCTTGAGGAGCCATCAAAAGAGTAGTATACCAAAGAAATTTTAGAATAATTGGTACACTAATTCCTTTACCTGCAAAATTATCAAAAGCAAGCCACATGGCTTGCATTACTAATACAAATAAGATGATTAGGAAAGTTGCTAAAAAAGGTCTTAAAAAACTTTTTAAAATATATCTGTCTAGTATTTTCACAGATGCAAAGTTAGTAGGTTAGGTGAATAAAAAAACAAAAGTTTTGTTAATGATTTTAAAAGTATTATTAACAAAACTTGTTTTTATGTATTAATCGATAAAGTATCCTTGTTTTAAATACTTTTCTTTATCAAAAGAGAATAGGTTTTTAGAAATAGGTTGATTGCTTTTAAACTTAGTTATAGTAAACGTAGTTTCTGCTCCATTAGAACCTATTTGAACTAGCTTATAAATATGCTTTGTTTTAGCATCTATCCCTAATTGAACCTTAATAATATCAGAATTGCTATCAATAGGAGTTAAGTCTACAAACTGGATTTTTCTACCATTGCTATTTTTTAATTTCCCCATTGAGAAATTGTAACCTTCCTTATAAAAAGTTAATAATTTAGAAGGATAAATAAATCCATCTTCTTCATCTAAATCACCATTGGTAACACTAATTTCTTTTTCTTCTTGATTGATAACAACTAATTTTTTTCCATCAAAAAGAAAGTGGTTACCTAAATAATCTAAATTATATTTTTCACCAGAAAGTGTAATCTTTCCTCTAATAGGTGGATCATTTGTAATCCCTGCTTCTCTATTTACTAGGGAAGAATTAAAACCGATAATCATATTTTTATAGGCTCCCATTTTAGTAGATACTTCATCTAAAAGGCTTTTAGCTTCTGAAGAAGTATTTTGTCCAACTATGGTATTTAAGCTAATAAATAATCCAATAAATAATAATCCAACTTTTTTCATTTTATTGTTTTGCTTCCGTTTTTCGGAATTTTTTTAATTGTTATTTTTTTTCGTTTTCTAATAATTGTTCTAGTGCAACAAAATCAGGAACTAATACTTGTCTGGCTTTACTACCTTCGAAAGGACCAACAATTCCTGCTGCTTCTAATTGATCAATTAATCTACCTGCTCTGTTGTAACCTAATTTCAATTTACGTTGTAATAAAGAAGCTGAACCTTGTTGTGCTGTTACAATTACTTCAGCTGCTTCTCTAAAGAGTTTATCACGGTCTGCTATGTCTATATCAACATTTGTGCCACCTTCTTCACCAACGTATTCTGGTAATAGATGAGCTTCTGGGTAAGCACGTTGTGAACCAATAAAATCGGTTATTTTTTCTACTTCAGGAGTATCAACAAAAGCACATTGAATACGAGTAATATCGTTTCCTCCAGAATATAACATATCTCCACGACCAATTAACTGATCAGCACCTGGTGCATCTAAAATAGTTCTCGAATCTATTTTTGAAGTTACCCTAAATGCTATTCTGGCAGGGAAGTTAGCTTTAATAATACCAGTAATTACATTTACAGACGGACGTTGTGTTGCTACTATTAAGTGAATTCCAATAGCACGTGCTAGTTGTGCTAAACGAGCAATAGGTGTTTCTACTTCTTTACCAGCTGTCATAATTAAGTCAGCAAATTCATCAATAACTAAAACAATGTATGGTAAAAATTTATGTCCATTCTCAGGGTTTAATTTACGAGCTCTAAACTTAGCATTGTACTCTTTAATGTTACGTACCATTGCTGTTTTCAACAGGTCGTAACGAGCATCCATTTCTATACAAAGTGAATTTAAAGTATTTACTACTTTGGTAGTATCTGTAATAATAGCATCATCAGTATCTGGTAATTTAGCCAAATAATGACGCTCAATTTTATTAAATAAAGTAAGTTCTACTTTTTTAGGGTCAACTAATACGAACTTTACTTCAGCTGGATGTTTTCTATATAAAAGTGACGTTAATACTGCATTTAATCCTACAGATTTTCCTTGTCCTGTTGCCCCAGCCATTAATAAGTGTGGCATTTTAGCTAAATCGACTACAAGTGTTTCATTGGCAATAGTTTTACCTAATGCAACTGGAAGTTCCATTTGACTTTCTTGGAATTTCTTTGAAGAAATAACAGAGTGCATTGAAACAATAGTAGACTTTTTATTTGGTACCTCAATACCAATCGTTCCTTTACCAGGAATTGGAGCAATAATACGAATTCCTAATGCCGAAAGTGATAAAGCAATATCGTCTTCTAGGTTTTTAATTTTTGAAATTCGAATACCTGCTTCGGGTACAATTTCATATAATGTAATAGTTGGACCTACAGTAGCCTTAATTTGAGCAATACCAATTTTGTAGTTTTTAAGTGTTTCTACAATTCGGTTTTTATTAGCTTCAAGTTCCTCTGGGTCTATTGAAATTGTTTCGTTATATTCTTTTAATAAGTTGAATGTTGGGAACTTGTAATTACCTAATTCTAAAGTAGGGTCAAATTCACCAAAATCCTTTACTAATTGATTTGATAAGTTTTCAGTAACACTTTTTTCTTCTGAAACTTTTTCGATAGCTACTTCAACTTCTTTCTTTGTTTCTTCAGAAACTGTTAAAGTTGGTTCATTATTTATATTAGGATCTAAAACAACTTCCTCTTTATTTACAGTAGGAGGGGGAGTTGAAGTTTGTGTTTCTGAATGTTTAGAAATTGTAGGTTGTAAATCTTCAACTGAAATTTCGAAACTAGATTTTTTACTTTCTACTTCAGTTTCTTCTGCTTCTTTAATTTCTTCTGAAGCTTTTTCTTTTGCAGCTATTTCAGCAGCTGCTTTTTTAGCATCTTGTTTTTCCTTATTTGACTTTATTTGCTCGTTTATTTTCTCAGGTGTAATGCTAAATCGTGTAATTAGATAAGTGATTAGGAAGAATAATAATAATATTATGACACCAGTTTTACCTAAAAACGTTTGTAAGTATTCATTAAGTTCAAAACCAATAACACCTGATAATAAAGCATTCTTTTTTTCTACAAACCCTAAGGCTGTAGAAATCCAAAGCATTATTAATAATCCCCAGTTCCAAGAAGGTAATATTCTTTTTAGGTTTGCTTGAAGTAAAACTCTAGAACCTGTTAAAAATAAAGTAAGAGGGATAAGAAAAGACCCCAATCCAAAACCTTTATAAATAAAAAAGTTGCTCAATTTAGCTCCTATTTTACCTAACAAATTCTTAGTCGGAATTTTTTTATCTGCAAATTGTGTTAAAGTGCTTTGATCTTCTTGCCAAGAAAAGAAAAAAGAGATGAAAGCAACTGTTAAAAATATTGAAAACAGTATTAAAAAAGCACCAGTAATAGTTTGATTTTGTCTATTAGAAAAGAAAGACGAAACCTTTTTAAATAAATTGGTTTTAGGTTGTTTTTTTTGAACAGTTGTCTTTTTTTTTGCCATGTATTTTTGTTAGAAATAAATTGAACGCTACAATATAGCTATTATTTTAGGAAGATAGATAATACCAGCAATTACTAGTGATATTAAAGCTGCAAAAGCAGGTGCTCCAGCTGCGATGTCTTTTATAAAACCAATTTTTTTGTGGTAATCTGGATGAATAAAATCTGCAACTTTTTCAACAGCAGTATTTAAAGCTTCAGCAACTAAAACCATTCCGATAGCTAAACATTGAAACATCCATTCAGAAGCAGAAATATTAAAGTAAAAACCAACAATAGTAGCTATAATAGCAATACTAAATTGTGCTTTGATACTATCTTCTGTGGTAATTAATAGCCACATTCCTTTTAAGGCAAACTTCATACTACGGAGTCTGCCTTTAAAATATCCGTCATTCGGGTTTTTCATAAATCTATAGAGCTTTTAAAGCTGCTTCATAATTAGGTTCGTCAACAATTTCTGAAACTTGTTCAGTGTAGGTAACGTTACCTTCTTCGTTTATAATAACAATACAACGAGAGTGTAATCCAGAAAGAGGTCCGTCTTTAATTTCTAAACCATAATCTTTACCAAAGCTACCTGTAGAAAAATCAGATAACATTACAACGTTTTCTATTCCTTCAGCTCCACAAAAACGTCCTTGTGCAAAAGGTAAATCTCTAGAAATACATAAAACTTTAGTGTTTTCTAAGCTAGATGCTTTTTTATTAAACTCTCTAACCGAAGTAGCACATGTTCCAGTGTCAACACTTGGAAAAATATTTAAAATTAATCGGCTTCCCGAAAAATCACTTAAACTTTTGATTGATAAATCTGTTGCTGCTAATGAAAAATCCATTGCTTTATTTCCAGTTTCAGGTAAGTTACCTACTGTTTCTACTGGGTTTCCTTGTAATGTTATTGAAGCCATTTTTTTCAGTTTTTAAGAAAATCAAAGGTAATTAAATTTATTAAAAAATTAAGAAGATAAAGGTAGTAGACTATTAAAAAGTTATCTTCGCCTCTCGAAATAATATAAGTTTTGAATTTACAACAATATACATCTGAATTTAAGTACAATTGGAAATTAGCTGCGCCAGTAATGCTAGGAATGTTGGGACATACTTTTGTAAGTTTTGTTGATAATATTATGGTAGGACAGTTGGGAACAGCTGAGTTAGCAGCTGTTTCTTTAGGAAACAGTTTTATGTTTATAGCAATGTCTTTAGGAATTGGTTTTTCTACTGCTATTACACCTTTAATTGCTGAAGCAGATTCTTCTAATAATTTTACACAAGCAAAGTCTACTTTTAAACATGGATTATTTTTGTGTACTACTATTGGAATATTAATGTTTTTAATGGTTTTCTTTTCGAAACCTCTAATGTATTTAATGAAACAACCAGTAGAAGTTGTTGAATTAGCAATTCCATATCTAGATTTAGTAGCATTTTCATTAATACCTATGATTGCTTTTCAGGCGTTTAAGCAATTTAGCGATGGAATGTCTATGACAAGATATCCAATGTATGCAACTATTGTAGCGAATGTTTTAAATGTGATGTTTAATTACCTATTAATTTTTGGAAAGTTTGGATTTCCCGAGTTAGGTATAATCGGAGCTGCTTACGGAACTTTATTATCACGATTTGTAATGGTGTTCTATTTATGGTGGTTGTTAACAAAAAAAGAACGTTCTAAGCGATTGGTAACAAACATTAAATTATTTGTGTTAGATAAACTAATGATTAAAAAGATTATCAATCTAGGAGCACCTAGCGCCATGCAAATGTTTTTTGAAGTAGCCATATTTACTGCAGCTATTTGGTTAAGTGGTTTATTGGGAAAGAACCCTCAAGCTGCTAATCAGATTGCCTTAAATTTATCTTCTATGACTTTTATGGTGGCTATGGGATTAAGTGTAGCTTCAATGATTAGAGTAGGAAATCAAAAAGGATTACAGGATTATAAAGCGCTGAGAAGAATTGCTTTCTCAATATTTTTATTAGGGATTATTTTAGCAGTTGGTTTTGCAACAATCTTTTTTGTATTTCATAAAAGTTTACCGAATTTATATGTAGATTTAAATGATGCTACCAATTATGCCGATAATATGGAAGTAATGAAAATAGCCGCGAATTTATTAATTGCAGCAGCTATTTTTCAAATATCAGATAGTATCCAAGTAATGGTTTTAGGAGCTTTACGTGGTCTACAAGATGTAAAAATACCAACAATAATAACCTTTATTTCGTATTGGGTAGTTGGGTTTCCAGTAAGCTACTTTTTTGGTTCAGAAGAAAAATATGGAAGTTTTGGTATTTGGTTAGGTTTACTTGCTGGACTTACCACAGCTTCAATCTTATTATTTATACGATTTAACAAACTAACTTTAAAATTGATTAAAACAAAACATAATGAACTTACCTAAATTTTTATTAGCAGATAATAGCAATCATCCTGATGATATTTTTGTGTTGCATACTGAATTTCCTCGTTTTTTGATTAATTTAAAAGATGATGAAATTGAGTGGTTTGAAGATTTAACAGGAGAAAGAGAAGATGATATTACAACAGAACTAGCTAGTTTAATGGATAAGGCTGGAGAGTTTTATGATGAAGAAATGAAAAAATATGAATAAATTTAAATAAGAATTAAGTTTAATAAAAAAATGCCCATTGAAAATATTCAATGGGTTATTTGTTTACAATTGTTCCATAAACATAAGAAAATGAATCTCTTCCTTTTTTGGTAAGCGAAGAATCTATCATAGCAAATAATAACTGAATATAATACTTAGAGCTCTTGCTTGCAGATGAAGGTTTGTCATAAAATACAGCCAAATCAACAGTCCATGAATTAAATATAATTAATAAACCATGTATTTTCTTTTTTAAAAGTTTTTCATCGTTTGAAGGAGTCATATAGCCATTTTCCATTAAAAACTTAGAAATTCGATAAATCACATTATGATATACTTTGGCTCTCTCTATAGTTTTTTCCTTAATTCTCGGATATTTAGTAGTAATATCATAACTATTTAGAAGAAAGAAACGGTATTTTAAAGTCAAATCCATTAACTGCTTTAAGCTTT
Organism: Tenacibaculum sp. Cn5-46; assembly: GCF_022347705.1. Taxonomy (NCBI): domain Bacteria; kingdom Pseudomonadati; phylum Bacteroidota; class Flavobacteriia; order Flavobacteriales; family Flavobacteriaceae; genus Tenacibaculum; species Tenacibaculum sp. Cn5-46. Next base: position 58,457 of record NZ_JAKRGD010000003.1, on the reverse strand, counting down.
TCAGCATAAAATCAAATTCAAAAATTTCACCTTCAAGATTTTGGATAGATTCATCCATTTCATCAAGTAAGTTTTGATGTAATCGCATAACAATATCATCTTTTTTAGGAAAGTGATAGCATAAATTACCATAACTCATACCAATCTCTTCACTAATTTTTTTGCTTGATATATTAGAGTAACCTTCTTTATTAAAAAGAGTTAGAGCGGTTTCTAGGATGCGTTGTTTTGTATTCATTTTTCAAATTTAGGCATTTAAGCCTATTTTTTGAAATATATTTATATATTTGTCTAGGCATTTTTGCCTAATTACTGAAAAATATTATAAATGAACACAGCAGTCGACACTAAAAAAGGAGGAGCTTTTTTATTTCAGAATGAAAATTTAGATACTTTTTATATTCCTGAAATAAAAAGTCAAGAATCAGAAATGATTCAAGAATCAGCAAAACAATTTTTAAAAACAGAAATAGAAACTCGTAAAGAAGAGTTAGAAACTGTTTCTGGGATTGAAGAAACTCCAGAGTTACTTAAAAAATGTGGTGAGTTAGGTTTTTTAGGATTAGAAGTGTCGGAAGAGTATGGAGGAATTAATGTTTCGTTAAAAGAAGTCTTACATTTTGTAGAAGCTTTTAGTAAAGGACATTCTTTTGCAGGTGCTATTGGTGTTCAAACAAGTATAGGTATAGCTCCAGTTTTATTGTATGGTTCTGAATTTTTAAAAGAAAAGTATGTAGCCAAAATGATGCAAGGGGAGTTGATTTCTGCTTTTGCTTTAACTGAACCAAATGCAGGAAGTGATGCCAACTCAGGAAAAACCTTGGCTACGATTAATGAAAATGGAGATTATGTGATTAGTGGTCAAAAAGCATGGATTTCTAATGCTGGTATTGCTGATATTTTTATAGTGTTTGCTAAGATTGAAGATGATAAAAATCTTTCAACTTTTGTTGTTGATAAGGATTTTGGAGGTATCAGTTTAGGCCCAGAAGAAAAGAAAATGGGGTTATCTGGATGGAGTACAAGACAGGTGTTTTTGGAAAAAACAGTGGTTCCAGCTACTCATCTTTTAGGAGAAAGAAATAAAGGTTTAAAAATAGCTTTAAACACATTAAATACAGGGAGAATTAAATTAGGAGCTTCATGTATTGGTATTGGTAAGAAAGCATTATTACATTCTGTAGAGTATGCTTTACAAAGAGAACAGTTTAAAAAATCGATAATAGAGTTTGGTGCTATTAGAGAAAAAATATCTAAAATAACAACGAATATTTTCGTAAACGAAGCAATTGTATATCGAGTAGCTAATGATATTGATATGCTTACTGATGAATTAGTTGGAAATGGAATGGTTTTTTCTAATGCTAAAATAGAAGCTTTAAAAGAATATAGTATTGAATGTGCTATAGCTAAAGTTTATGGATCAGAAGTACAAGATACTATTGTAGATGAAAGTGTTCAGATTTATGGAGGAATGGGATTTTCTGCTGAGTCTCCAGTTGAACATTTATATAGAAGCGCTCGTATAAGTAGGATTTTTGAAGGAACAAATGAGATAAATCGTTTAGTAATTATAAAAGAGTTTTTGAAAAAAGGAATGAAAGGGGAGTTAGACTTCTTTTCTCCTTACACTCAAATAACTTCTGGTTTATCAAACCCTATCGAATCATTTTCTGCTGATGTAATTGAACAATATGAGCAAGTAGTTCAGAACTTAAAAGATTTAACAGTAATTACATCAGGAGTATGCATGCAAACATTCATGGCTGAGTTAGCTGAAGAGCAAGAAATATCAATGCATATAGCCGATTTACTTATTAATGTATATGCTTTAGAGAGTGTGTTGCTAAGAATAAAGAAGTTACAAAAGATAGGTAAACTAGATGCTTCAATTCATTATGCTATCTTAAAAATAGTAGGTTTTGATTCGTTTAATTCAGTAGAAAATTCAATTAAAAATCTTGTGGCAAGTTTTGATAATGAAAAAGATGCTGAAATTATTAATTCAGCTTTCAAAAAGTATGATCACTTACCACATTACAATATAAAAAATGAACGAAGAACCGTTTGTTTATTTGTACAAGACACAAAAGGGGTTTATAGTTTGAATTAAACTATAAAAGAATTTTGTTGTTAGTTATAGTTGAAAATCTCGAGGCCTTTTGGTCTCGAGATTTTATTTTTTTATGATTTATTTAAAAGATTTTTGGCTTGACCTTTCCAGTCATCTCTAACAATCCTACCAGGGAAAAACTGAATCAAATCGGTAACAGTTTCTATATCTTCCAAAGTTAAATTAGTGATTTGTTTGTAGGTGTAAATTCCAATACTGTTAAGTTTGGTTTCAATAAAGGTACCCACACCTTTAATTTGTGTTAAATCGTCTTTTTCGTCTTCTGAAGCTTCGCCAATAGCTTTTAAGTTAAGCTGTTTAGGTTGTTTTATTTCTATACCACCACGTTCAACCGTTTTCTTTGCTCTTATGGTAGATTGCATTTCGTCTCTTAACTCTGAAATGGTTTGAGTACTTTCTGTTAGTTCTGATTCATATTTGTTTTTATAGTAAAACCAAGAAAATATGTAGCCTATTAAAAAGGCACCAAGCATCCAAAAGAATAGTTCTAAAAGATGCATTGTTTGATTAGTGATAAATAAAGTCATTTTTAACGGGGAGTTAGTTGATTAAAATTTCAATTCTTCTGTTTTTAGCTCTGCCTTCTCTAGTGCTATTATCAGCAATAGGAGCAGTTTCTCCTTTAGAAGTAGAATTGATTATTGTTTTATCGATACCTTGTTTAACAAAGTAATCAGAAACGTTTTTGGCACGTTCTAAGCCAATCCAATTATTAGCTTCTTCTTCACCAAAATTGTCGGTGTGACCAATAATTGTGATTTTTTTATTTGGGTGTTTAAGTAAGTAGTTTTTTACCTCTTTTGTGTAAGAATATAAGGTTCTGTCTGGCTTAAAAGAATTATTACCAAAATAAGAGTATAGTGTCTTGTTGGTTATCTCTTTTTCTATGTTTGCTATTTTGTTGCTAGGCATAGTGTTAAAAGCGATAGTAATTCCTTCTGCATAAAAACCTTCTGGGTCATATTCATATTCGTCAACGATACTTTCAATATTAATTCTTTTTGGATTAACTCCATACTGAACAAGTTTCTTCTTTAAATATAAGGCTCTCTCGTTTCCAAAATTAGAATTATTGTTAAGTAATTCGTTTTTTAAATAAGTTGCTTTAATTGTAATTTCTTTTAGAGGATTGTTATTTAAGAAATTAAAGATTGAATCTTTGAAGTAGTAAAATTTTTTAGGAAAAAGAACTCGAATATTATGAGAGCTAGTGATAAACTTATCATTGAAAGGAAGTGTCGAAATTACCTTTTTTAGAGGTTCTTTCTGCTTTTCTTGATGAATTTGAGTTGTGTCTTTCTCTTTATTCTGGGAAGTTGTGGTTTTATTAGTAACAAGAGGTTTTTTCTCTATTTTTACGTTATTCGCAACATTTTCTTCTACATTATCATTTAAAGTATGATTATGTATTAATAAGGCTGTTGTAGCCCAACACAGAAATAAGAGAAAAGCTTTTAAAAAGTTTCTCATAGTTTTAAGGGGATAGTTAATTAACCCTATAAATGTATAAAAAACTTTTTAACAAATGAAATAAGAGGTATTTCTATGTAAAAGAGAAAGTTATTTCTTAGCTTTTTCTACTAATTCTAACTGTTCAATTTTAGCTTTTGTAGTAAATAAACCGTAATTGATAAAAACATTTTTCTTTTCAATTTTATCAATTGTTCCTACCGAATTTCCGTCTGTCAAACGTACTCTGTCATTCACTTTAAAAACATAAGCTGCTTTTTCTTTAGCAACTTTTTCAGCTATTTTTTTCTTTTCTTCTCTAACTTTTACAACCTTTTGTAAAACTTCTTTCTCTACTTTAGTAATAATTTCTTTTTGCTTTTTAACAAGCTCTAAATCCTTTTTCTTTTCTTGTTTTGTTTTCTTTTTAGGAGGATTTTTCTTTATGTGCTTTGTTTTTTCAGCCATTACCCATTTAAAAAAGTTAGCAGAAAGTTCTTTTTTGTTGTTGGTTTGGAAGTACTTATTTAAAAGTTCGTTAATCTTTCTTCCAAGAGAAAGCATTCGTTGGTTGTTATCATATAATTCTTGAAAACCAGAAAGTTTATCTTGTAACTTTTGTTCTTTTTCTTGTAGGCTTTCAATATGTTCTTTTCCTTTTGTTTTTTGTTTTACTAAGCTATCTGAAGTTTTTTGTAAACGATTACGTTCTTTTTGAAGTTTTGAAATGGTTTTATCTAAACGAACTTTCTCAGTTTCAACACGCTTTTTTGCTCGATTAATTAAACTAAAAGGAATTCCATTTTTTTGAGCAACTTCAAAAGTAAAAGAACTACCAGCTTGTCCTATAAACAGTTTGTAAAGCGGTTCTAAAGTACGTTCGTCAAATTGCATGTTAGCATTAGTAACATTGTCTAATTCGTTGGCTAATACCTTCAAATTAGCATAGTGAGTGGTGATAATACCAAAAGCTTTATTCTCATAAAATTCTTCTAAGAAAATTTCAGCCAAAGCACCACCTAACTCAGGATCAGATCCAGTACCAAATTCATCAATTAAAAATAAAGTGTTGTCGTTACATTTTTTTAAAAAATAACGCATGTTTTTTAATCGATAGCTATATGTACTTAATTGGTTTTCTATAGATTGATTATCACCAATATCAGTTAATATAGTATTAAAAAGAGTTGTTTCACTTCGTTCATGTACAGGGATTAATAATCCACTTTGTAACATAAGTTGAAGAAGTCCAATTGTTTTTAATGTGATACTTTTTCCACCAGCATTCGGACCAGAAATAACAATTATTTGTTGTTTTTCGTCTAGCCTAATGGTTTGTGAAATAGTTTTAATGTTTTGTTCATTATTTTTCTTCCATAAAACAGGGTGAAAAGCATCTTTTAAAAATACTTTTTTCTCTTTCGTAATTTTTGGAAGTAAACCATTAATACTATGTGCATATTTAGCTTTAGAAGCCACCACATCTAAATGAGTTAGAAAGTCTACATACTCGTTTAGTAAAGAAGTATAAGGACGAATTTCGTCTGCTAAAGCTCTTAATATTTTTACAATTTCTTGTTTCTCTTCGTATACTAAATTTTGTAGCTCTCTACTATAAGCTAAAGTGGCTTGTGGAGCAATATAAACGATGCTTCCTGATTTAGATGAACCTAGTAAACTTCCTTTAACTTTTCTACGATGCATAGCAGTAACCGCTAAAACACGTTGGTTGTCAATAATTGTTTCTTTAATATCGTCTAAATAACCACTGGTCAAGTTTCTACTTAGCGCTCTAGAAAAACTTTCTGAAATTTTTCCACGAACACTATTAATATCTTTTCTTATTTGTTTTAAAACAGGTGAGGCGTTATCTGCGACTTCACCATAAGAAGTAATTATTTTTTTGATACTGTCGGAAACAAAAGTAGTAAACTCAATATTTTCACTTAAAGTAAAAAGAGTAGGGTAGTAGGTTTCAAATTTTTTTAGAAACTTTTTTTGTTCGTTTACAGTATCAGAAACTGTTGCTACTTTTAAAAAAGCTTCTGTTTCTAAAAAACTGTTTTCTATAGCTAAACGTTTGGTTTCTTCAGTAATATCTTCAAAATAATGATTTGGAACCCTATTTTCATTTTCAAAAGAAGAAAGATATTCATTTACAAGGTTTAGTTCGAAAAATAATTTTCTTTTATTTGAAATAGGCTGTATTTGTAAGGTTTTTTCCTTACCTAAATTTGAAATACTGTATTCCGCAACTTGTTCTAAAACTGTTGTAAATTCTAAATCTTGAAGTGTCTTTTCTGAAATATTTTTAGCCAAAATAGTATATTTGAAACCAAAGCAAAAATAGGAAAGAATGCAAGTAAAAATAGCAGATAGTTGGAAAAATATTTTACAGTCTGAATTTGAAAAAGATTATTTCAAAAACTTAACATCGTTTGTTAAGAACGAATACAGTACAAGAGTATGTTATCCTAAAGGTTCAGAAGTTTTTGCTGCATTTGATGCTTGTTCATTGGATGATTTGAAAGTTGTTATCTTAGGACAAGATCCTTATCATGGAAAAGGACAAGCAAATGGTTTGTGTTTTTCGGTACATGATCAAATTCAGCATCCACCATCATTAATTAATATATTTAAAGAAATTGAAACTGACTTAAGAATTCCTTATCCTAAATCAGGTGATTTATCTCGTTGGGCAAAGCAAGGTGTTTTATTGTTGAATGCTACTTTGACAGTAAGAGAATCAGAAGCTGGAAGTCATCAAAAACAAGGATGGGAAGAGTTTACAGATGCAGTAATTAGAAAAGTTTCTGACGAGAAAAAAGATGTGGTTTTTTTACTTTGGGGAGGTTTTGCTAAAAAGAAGGTGAAGTTAATTGATACTAAAAAACATCATGTGTTAACATCAGGACATCCTTCCCCTTTAAGTGCAAATAGAGGTTATTGGTTTGGAAATAAACATTTTTCTAAAACGAATGACATTTTAAAAGATTTAAATTTAGTTACTATACAATGGTAATTTGTGGTAAAATTGTTTGATTGTAATAAGGTAAAATTAAGGCTTCAAGAATATCTTCTGTAACATCTGGATAATTTACTTCTACAATTTTTTTAGAATTTACCCATTTAGATATTTTTGGTAATTGTTTTTTATTGAATTTTTTCAATACAGGTACTCCAATTTGTTTTAATGCTAAGGCATTACATTGTTGTTCGTATTGGTTTTTCATTGGGATAACAAGTAGCTTTTTTCTTAAAAATAAAGCCTCTGCTGGAGTTTCAAAACCCGCGCCACAAATAACTCCTTTAGAAGAGCTAATGCTTTTTATAAAGTCGTTTCCGTTAATGGGTTTTATAATAATATTATTTTTAAAAATGTGTTTTTTAGTGTGTTTAGAAAACACTTCCCATTTAACGTCTTCTATTTGAGATAATACTTTTATAATTTTTTTATCTCCATATGCTGGAAGATAAACTGTATAATGACCTTTCTTAGTTACGTTGCTATATCTTATTTTTTTTCGAATTATAGGAGGGAAGGTAGCTGACGAGTATGTGCTAAAATGAAAACCAAATTTTACTTTAGCCGGAGCATAGTATTTTAAAATTAATCGTTCAAATCTATATGTTCCATATTTAGGTGCGTTTTTGTCTAATACTGCATTTTGATGACTTAAGGATATGATTGGAATGTTTTTAAATATTGCAGCCCAAGCTGTAACAGGTTCAAAATCATTGATTACTAAATCATAGTTATCTAAAGGGACAGATTTAATTTCTGAATATAGGCTTTTAAACTTAGCTTTTTTTAAAGTGTTCCAGAAATCAATACCACCTTTTTTTCCGAATATAAAACTCAATCCGTAGTATTTATATTTTACTTCAAAAGGAAGTTGAAGTTCACATTGGTAGCCACTAATTAGGATATCTACATCTGCTTTTTGTTGTAAATATGGAATTATTTCTATTGCTCTACTAGCATGTCCGTTACCTGTTCCTTGAAAAGCGTATAAAATTTTCATAATTACCTCTTAGTGTTTTTCAATGTTGAATTCTTTTAAAAGTTCTTCAAACAACATACTGTTGCTACTTTCAGAAGCAATAAATTCAGCGTCGTTTACTTGTAGATTCATATGTTGGTTTTGTACAAGCTCATCTTTTTCATATTCATATAATGACCAGGATTTATTATGATATTCTAAAGCAGATAAATTTTCTATCCAGTCGCCAGAGTTTAAATATGTTGTGTAGCCATTTTCGTTTTCAATGTGTTTAATTTCTGGGTGGTGAATATGTCCACAAATAACATAATCATATCCTTTAGAAATGGCTATGTCTGAAGCTGTTTCTTCAAAATTATTTATGAATTTTACAGCGCTTTTAACACTGTTTTTTATTTTTTTTGAAAAAGACAACCTGCCGTATCCTAATTGTTTGCTAAACCAATTAACAGCAGTATTTATAATGATTAAGGTATCGTAACCAATGCTACCTAATTTTGCTAACCATTTTGAGTGCTGCATTGTTACATCAAAAACATCTCCATGGAAAAACCATCCTTTTTTGCCGTCAAGATCTAAAACTACTTTATTAACTATTTCAAAGCTTCCAAGTCTAAAACCTTTAAACTTTCGAAGCATTTCATCGTGGTTTCCTGTAATGTAGTAAACTTTAGTACCTGAAGTTATAAAAGACATTAATTGTTTTATAATCTTCATGTGTGGTTTAGGAAAATAACGCTTTTTAAATTGCCAAATGTCTATGATGTCTCCATTTAAGATTAGAATCTTAGGGGTGATTGTTTTTAAATAATTATGAAGTTCGGTAGCTCTACAACCATAAGTACCTAAATGAACATCGGAAATAACAACAACATCTAGTTTACGTTTTTTATTTTTCTTCATTCTGAAATGTACTATTGCGTTTAAACAAATGTACTTTTCAAATGTTTTTGAATGTTAAACTAATTGTAAAGTGTTGGTAATTAGAAAGTAATTAATCTGTAATGAGAAAGTTATGTAAAAGTAAAAAGCTCGGAATGTCCGAGCTTTTTTATAGTGTGTTCTAAAAATATTATCTGTTATGTAATACCCAAGTTCCTTGTTCTAGTAAAGGAAGTGCTTGTTTATACTTTACTTCTTTCTCTTCACCAGTCATTACATTTTTGATAGTAACTCTTTCGTTTCTACCGATTTTTGGTTGCTCACGAACAATAGTTTCTACAACTTGTTGCTCTTGAGTTTGCTGATTTCTAGCTCTACTCATTGCTTGTTGAGTTGAGTTTTGAACTTCATCTTTACGAGTATCTAATTGCTCACGTTTTTGTTCACGAGCTTCAGATACTTGTGATGCATCTTGACTTGGTAATTGACCTTTGAATAAGAAAGATAATACTTCTTTATTTACTTTATCTATAGTTTCTTGGAATAACTCAAAAGCTTCAAACTTATAAACTAATAATGGGTCTTTTTGCTCATACGTAGCATTTTGAACAGTTTGTTTTAACTCGTCCATTTTACGTAAATGATCTTTCCAGTTTTCATCTATAATTGATAAAGTAATGTTCTTTTCAAAATCGTTTACTAATGATTTTCCTTCAGACTCGTATGCTTCTTTTAAGTTAGTAACTACTTGTAATGTTTTAGTACCATCCGTAAAAGGAACTACAATACGTTCGTAACGATCACCTTCAGTTTCAAAAACATTTTTAATTACAGGGAAAGCATTGTGTGCGTGTCTTTCAGTATCATTTTTATAATGATCAGAAACAATAACGTATAACTTATCTGTTAATTCTTGTTCTGATAATTTATTAAACTCTTCTTCAGAGAAAGGAGAAGTCATTGATGAAAAACGAATTAATTCAAACTCAAAGTTTTGATAATCGCTATTCATTTTGTTTTGTTTTACAATTGAATCGCAAGTATCATAAATCATGTTTGCAATATCAATCTGTAAGCGTTGTCCATCTAATGCATGACGACGACGTTTATAAACAAATTCACGTTGAGCATTCATAATATCATCATATTCTAATAAACGTTTACGAATACCAAAGTTATTTTCTTCTACTTTCTTTTGTGCTCTTTCAATAGATTTGGTGATCATAGAATGTTGAATTACTTCACCTTCTTTTAATCCCATTCTATCCATCATTTTAGCAATTCTATCAGAACCAAATAAACGCATTAAGTTATCGTCTAAGGCAACATAGAATTGAGAAGAACCAACGTCTCCTTGACGTCCTGCACGACCACGTAACTGACGGTCAACACGACGAGAATCATGGCGTTCTGTACCAATAATAGCTAAACCTCCAGCTGCTTTTACTTCGTCTGATAATTTAATATCTGTACCACGACCAGCCATGTTAGTTGCAATTGTTACAACTCCTGGTTTACCAGCTTCAGCAACTACATCTGCTTCACGTTTGTGTAATTTTGCATTTAATATATTGTGAGGAATCTTACGCATTTGTAACATTCTACCTAATAATTCTGAAATTTCTACTGATGTTGTTCCAATTAAAACTGGACGTCCTTGTTTAGATAATCCAACAACATCTTCAATTACAGCATTGTATTTTTCTCTCGTTGTTTTGTAAACTAAATCTTGTTTATCATCACGAGCAATTGGTTTATTAGTAGGGATTTCAACTACATCTAATTTATAGATTTCCCAGAACTCACCAGCTTCCGTAATTGCTGTACCTGTCATTCCAGATAACTTACGGTACATTCTGAAATAGTTTTGTAGTGTAACAGTAGCAAAAGTTTGAGTAGCATCTTCAATTTTTACATTTTCTTTTGCTTCAATTGCTTGGTGTAATCCATCTGAGTAACGACGACCGTCCATAATACGACCTGTTTGCTCATCTACAATCATTACCTTGTTATCCATAACTACATATTCAACATCTTTTTCAAAAACAGTATATGCTTTTAAAAGTTGATTCATAGTATGAATACGCTCACTCTTTACACTAAAATCTCTGTATAATTCTTCTTTTTGGTTTGCTTTTTCTTCTGGAGTAACATCACTATTGTCAATTTCTCCAACTTTTACACTAATATCAGGTAAAACAAAGAAAGTATTGTTTTGAGTTTTTTCTGATAAGTGAGCAATACCTTTATCGGTTAAATCAATTTGATTGTTTTTTTCTTCAACAGTAAACCATAACTCAGCATCTACTTCTGGCATTAGTTTATTGTTATCTTGCATGTAGAAGTTTTCTGTCTTTTGAAGGATTTGTTTAATTCCTTCTTGAGATAAGAACTTGATTAAAGCTTTGTTTTTTGGTAAACCTCTGTAAACTCTTAATAATAAGAATCCTCCTTCTTTAGTATCACCTTCTTTTAATAAAGCTTTAGCTTCAGCTAATACACCAACTAAATACTTGTTTTGAAGAGAAACTAAATCGGCAACTAAAGGTTTTAATTCGTTAAATTCATGACGATCTCCTTGAGGAACTGGTCCAGAAATAATTAAAGGAGTACGAGCATCATCAACTAAAACAGAGTCAACTTCATCAATAATTGCATAGTTAGGAGCTCTTTGAACTAAATCTTCTTTAGAGCTAGCCATATTATCACGTAAATAATCGAACCCAAATTCGTTATTTGTACCATAAGTGATGTCTGCGTTATATGCTTTTCTACGAGCTTCAGAATTTGGTTGGTGGAAATCAATACAGTCTGTAGATAATCCATGGAACTCAAATATAGGAGCCATCCAAGCACGGTCACGTTTGGCTAAGTAGTCATTTACAGTTACTACGTGAACTCCGTTACCCGTTAAAGCGTTTAAGTATACTGGTAGGGTAGATACTAATGTTTTTCCTTCCCCAGTCATCATTTCTGCAATTTTACCTTGGTGTAAAACAGAACCACCGATTAATTGCACATCATAATGAATCATATCCCAAGTAACTTCTTTACCAGCTGCATCCCATGAATTAGCCCAGTAAGCTTTATCGTCTTCTAGACTTACGTGCTCTCTAGTTGCAGATAATTCTCTATCAAAAGCAGTTGCAGTAACTTCTAGTTCTTCATTTTTAGTAAAACGTCTAGCTGTTTCTTTTACAAGCGCAAAAGCTTCAGGCATGATGTCTAATAATACAGCTTCTGAAGCTTCATAAGCTTCGTCTTTTAATTTGTCAATTTCTGCATAAATTTCTTCTTGACGATCAATGTCTGCATTTAAAGCTTCTTCTTCCAAGGTAGCTATAGAATCGTTGAATGATTTAGTAGCTTCCTTTATTTTAGATTTAAATTCGATTGTTTTAGCCCGAAGGTCATCATTAGATAAATTGTTTAATGAACTCTCAAAAGATCGTACTTTTTCAACGATCGGTTGTAGAGACTTTAAGTCTTTTTGTTGTTTATCACCAACAAATAGTTTTAGAATCGAATTTAAAACGCTCATTTGTAAAATATTGTTTTATAATAGATTAAATATGTTTTTAATCTACTGCTGTATGTTTATAATTTATGTGCTTAAAAGTAAGCAAAAAAAAAGCCTCTAATAGAGACTTTTTATGGTTGTATTTTTAGTATTCGTCTTCGTTCCAAAGATAATCTTCTTCAGTCGGATAATCTGGCCAAATTTCAATTATAGAATCGTATGCCTCACCTTCATCTTCAATATCCTGTAAATTTTCTACCACTTCTAAGGGTGCTCCTGTACGAATAGCGTAATCGATTAATTCGTCTTTAGTTGCAGGCCAAGGTGCATCTGCTAAATATGATGCTAGTTCAAGTGTCCAATACATTTCTTTATCTGTTTATTAAGATTTTCGCAAAAATAATTTTTTTTTGTAAAAAGTCAAGTTTTTTTTAAAAAATGTTATATCAATAAAAAAAGAACTTAGTTAAAATTTTTCCGGAATCCATTTAATTTCTTCCGCTTTTAAATCTTGGGTCAACTTTCGTGCCAGTACAAAAAGATAGTCAGAAAGTCTGTTTAAATACATTAAAATACTGTCATTAATGGTTTCTTCTTCGTTTAGAGCTACTGATAAGCGCTCGGCTCTACGACATACACATCGTGCTATGTGACAAAATGACACAGTTTGATGCCCTCCAGGTAAAATGAAATGAGTCATTTGAGGTAACGTTTTATTCATTAAATCAATTTCATTTTCTAAAAACTGGATAGAATCATTAGAGATTTTATAAATATTTAATCGTTCTTTTCCACTTTTTAAAGTTTCTTTTTCTGGAGGTGTAGCTAACATAGCTCCTAAAGTAAATAAATCACTTTGGATTTTATTAAGTGTACTTTTTGATAATGTATCTATATCTTGATCTCTTATTAATCCAATGTAAGAATTAAGTTCGTCTACGGTACCATAACTTTCTATTCTTAAATGGTGTTTAGGAACTCGAGTTCCTCCAAAAAGAGAAGTAGAACCTTTGTCGCCTGTTTTAGTGTATATTTTCATTAATTATTTTTTAATATTCGTGTTCGTATTTATTTAACTTTTCCATAATATATTCTGGACAACGAATTGGCTTTTTTGTTTTCATATCAATAAAAGCCAAAATAGTATTACCTGTACATATTAACTCACCTTTTTGATTCGTGATTTCATAGTCAAATTCTATTTTGATAGAAGGTGTTTTTTTGATAAATGTACTAATAGTTAATTCATCATCATATAAGGCTGATTTTTTAAATTTACAAGATAATGAAATTACTGGAAGCATCACACCTGTTTTTTCCATATATTTGTATGTAACGCCTAAAGAGCGTAGCCACTCGGTTCGGCCAATTTCAAAAAATTGCGCATAATTACCATGGTAAACAACGCCCATTTGATCGGTTTCTGCATATCGTACTCGAACCGAAGTTTTATGTTTTTTCAAAATGTTTTTTGTATTTTAATTATAAATAACGTTACGGAAAAAATAATTAAAAATCAATAGCAATTTGATTTTTTTATACTGAATTTTATTCACACTTTTGTTCAGCCAGACGGAGAGTCTGGAGTCCCCAATAGATCTGAATAAAAATTTAACAACTTTAAAATAGTTTTTAACTCAAATGACAAAAACTGCTGATTCAGTTTGGATGGAATGTTTATCTTTTATAAAAGATAATATTAAACCCCAAGCATACAAAACTTGGTTCGAACCTATTAAGCCTATAAAATTGGCTGGGGAAGCGCTTACGGTACAAGTGCCAAGTAAATTTTTTTATGAATGGTTAGAGGAACATTATATTAAGTTATTAAGAGTTGCTCTAGTTCGTGAATTAGGAAATGATGCCAAACTGATTTATGATGTTCGTATGGAAAATACGTACAGTAGTAATAGTCCACAAACAGTTAAAATTCCAAGTTCTAATCGTAACCCATTGAAACCTCAAAAGGTAACAATGCCGTTAGAGTCTAAAAGAGAATTAAAGAATCCTTTTATAATTCCTGGATTACAAAAAGTTAAGATAGAATCTCAATTAAATCCAAACTATAATTTTGCAAATTTTGTAGAGGGTGATTCTAATAGGTTAGCTCGTTCTGCCAGTATGGCAGTTGCTAATAAACCTGGAGGAACTTCATTTAATCCATTATTAATATATGGTGGAGTTGGTTTAGGTAAAACGCATTTAGGTCACGCTATTGGTGTTGAAATAAAAGATAAATACCCAGATAAAACAGTTTTATATATTTCTTCTGAGAAATTTACACAACAGTTTATCGATTCGGTAAAATCAAATACTAGAAATGATTTTATTCATTTCTATCAAATGATTGATGTATTAATTATTGATGATGTGCAATTCCTTTCAGGAAAAGCAGGGACACAGGATGTGTTTTTCCATATATTCAATCATTTACATCAAAATGGTAAACAGGTAATTTTAACTTCTGATAAAGCGCCTGTTGATATGCAAGATATTGAGCAGCGATTATTATCTCGTTTCAAATGGGGGTTATCAGCTGAACTTCAATCTCCAGATTTTGAAACTCGTATTTCTATACTTCAGAATAAGTTATATAGAGATGGAGTAGAAATGCCTGAAGAAATAGTTGAATATATTGCAAAGAATATTAAATCGAATGTTCGTGAATTAGAAGGTGTTATTATTTCTATGATTGCACAAGCGTCTTTTAATAGAAAAGAATTTACAATTGAGTTAGCGAAACAAATTGTAGATAAGTTTGTAAAGAATACTAAGAAAGAGCTTTCTATAGATTATATCCAAAAAGTAGTATCTAAATATTTTGATATGGATGTTGCTACTTTACAATCCAAAACACGTAAAAGACATATAGTTCAAGCGCGTCAATTAGCAATGTATTTTGCAAAGCGTATGACTAAGTCTTCTTTAGCTAGTATTGGAAGTCAAATAGGGAAGAGAGATCACGCTACTGTATTACATGCTTGTAAAACAGTTGATAACTTAACTGAGACGGATAAACAGTTTAAGAAATACGTAGAAGATTTAAGAAAGAAATTAACTTTGTAATACGATTTTATGAAAAAAATACTGATGGTTTGTTTAGGGAATATTTGTCGTTCTCCTTTAGCCGAAGGTATTTTACAATCTAAATTATCGTCACAATCATTTTTTGTTGATTCTGCTGGTACTGCTGGATATCATGTAGGCGAGTTACCTGATAGAAGATCAATTGAAGTAGCAAAGAAATATGGTATTGATATTACCAATCAACGATCGAGAAAGTTTGTTAAATCAGACTTTAAAGATTTTGATTTAATCTACGCTATGGATGAGAGTAATTATAATAACATCGTTTCTATGACTGATGATTATAATGAAGTTCAGAAAGTAAAAATGATTATGAATGAGTTATATCCTAATGAGAATAGGAGTGTGCCTGATCCATACTACGGAGGAGATCAAGGCTTTGAAAATGTATATAGAATGTTAGATGAAGCATGTAGTATTGTTGCATCAAAATTAGAGAAATAATGAAAGGGAAGTTATACTTAATTCCTACTACATTAGGAGATACGGAGCCTTTAGAGGTAATGCCTTTATCAGTAAAAAAAATAATTGAACATCTTGATTATTTTATTGTTGAAAATGAAAAATCAGCAAGAAGATTTGTAAAAAGAATTACGCCTACAAAAGCTCAGTCTTCATTACAACTAATGTTATTAGATAAGTATTCTGATGATTTTGAAACACAAAATTATTTAGATATTTGTGATAAGGGAGTTTCTATAGGGTTGTTGTCTGAAGCAGGAGTTCCTGCTGTTGCTGATCCTGGAGCTACAATTGTAAAATTAGCACATGAAAAAGGAGTGCAAGTAGTACCATTGGTAGGACCTTCATCTATTTTATTAGCAATGATGGGGTCTGGAATGAATGGACAAAATTTTGCTTTTAATGGATATTTGCCTATAGACAAATCAGATAGAAAGAGAGCGATTAAAGATTTAGAGAAGCTTTCTAGGGATAAAAATCAATCTCAAATTTTTATTGAAACGCCTTATAGAAATGAAAAAATGTTAGACGATTTACGTGCTACCTTATCGCCAGATACTCGTATTTGTGTGGCTTGTGATATAACATTACCATCTGAATATATTAAAACTCATACGGCAAAACAATGGAAAAATATAAAACCAGATTTACACAAACGACCTACGATATTTATAATTCATAAATAAAAAAAAGACATCTTATAAAGATGTCTTTTTTTATAACATTAATTAATTTTGGTTTATACAGTGGGCTTTTTATTTGCTGTAATGTTTGAAACATCATAACCAGCAAACTTCTTCATATACGATTGTATAGAAGTACCAAATGCATCATTGAATTGAAACACTCCATTTGAGCGTAAATACTTTTTAACATTACCTGCACCACTTAAATGTGCTGCGGCTAAAATACCAGACTCGGTTATTTTTACACCATTAATAGTTTTTCCGACACTTCTTCTAATGTCTTTTCTAAGAATCCATTTGTTTACTTTACAGTAAGCTATAAAAGCTTTCTCTTGTAATTCTGGATTTTTTAAAAACTGATTAGTGTTGTAGATTCTAAACCTTTTTAAGGTTTCTTTTCCGAATTGATACTTACCTAAGTAACCAAGCTTATTAATAACTCGGTACCTTCCTTGAGATTCTTTAAAAGCTAATGCTTCTTTAAAACCAACAAAATCTTTTAATAAAAAAGGTATGTTAACACCAGTAGTTCGATATTCGACTATTGGTGTAGTAGTGGTAGTAATCTCTTTTTCTTTTTTTTCCCCTGGTGTTGTAAAACTAGCAAATAATACAAAACCGATAAAAACAAATATTAAATATCTGATAATTAGTTACTTTCTGTTCAGCGGTGCAAATATACAACTATTTCTTGTAACTAATTATATTTCAGTGCGTTAGGTGTTTTTATGGATTATCAAAACAAAAATATTTCTGTTTTATTTATGTGAATAAAATAAGAAAAAACCTGTTTTGTTGATTTATCTTTAGAATTTAAGATTTTTTTGTGAAAATAATTTTTTGTTAAAATTATCGTCTTATACCTCTTTGACTAATCCATTTTTGATACTTAGCAGCGTTTCTGTTGTGTTGTGCTAATGACTTTGCAAAATCGTGAAAACCAATTTTTTCTGTACTTGCACACATGTAATAATAATTGTGTTTTTTATAGTTTAAAACAGCATCTATAGAAGAAACATCAGGCATTGCAATTAAAGACGGTGGAAGTCCTGTATGCATATAAGTATTGTAGGGAGATTTTATTTCTTTGTCTTTATTTAATACACGTTTTACAACAAAATCCTGACCTTTTAATTGCTTTATAGCGTATATAAGAGTAGGGTCGGCTTGTAATGGCCAATTATCTTTTAATCGATTAAGGTACAATCCAGCTACAATAGGACGCTCACTTTTTTGAGCTGTTTCCTTTTGTACAATTGAAGCAAGTGCTATAACTTCACTTTTAGTTAAGTTTAGTTTTTTAGCTTTATCTAGTCTTGATTGGTTCCAGAAACGTTTGTATTCACGGAACATTTTATCACGAAACTTATTTGCCGAAGTATTCCAGTAAAATTGATAGCTATTTGGAATGTAGATTTCTAAAGCAGTTTGTTTGTTGAATCCGTTTTTAGCTAAGAACGTTTCATCTGTCATAGCCTGTAACAAAGAAATAGAATCGGTTTCAATTTGCTGCGCAATTCTTCCAGATAATTTTTCTAAAGTATCTTGATTGTTGAAAGAAACTTTTACAGGAGTTTGATTACCACTTCTTAATAAGTTTACAACATCATTCATGTTCATTCCTTTTTTAAGAATGTATTTACCGCCTTTAGGTTTGGTAAACTTTTTCTTTTCGGCAACCCAAATAAAGTTTTCAGGTTTATTAATGTATTCGGTCAAAAGCTTTTTTACATCCATTAGGTGGTAGTTGGAACCAATATAAATGGCTCCATCTTTTTTTACTGCGTTTCCAAATATTTTTTGGTAAAAGTTAAAACCAATAATTCCACCAACTACAAATAAGATGGCAATTGCTCCGTATATTATTTTTTTATTCATTGATTAATTGAAATAAAATTTCGTCTTTATAAATTCCTTTGTTTAAAATCCAATCTTTTTTGATACCAATTTTCTGAAAGTTATGTTTCGAAAAAAGAGCTATACTGTTAGTGTTATCAAATGTAATATTAGCATACAATTGATGTAGTTGCAAATGTGTAAAACTATAATTAATTAAAAGTTGAAGAGCTTCTGAAGCAAATCCGTTTTTTTGAAAGTCAGGGTGAATCAAGATACCTATTCCTGCTCTTTTGTGTAAAGGATTAAAATCAAAAAGATCAATCATTCCCATAGGTTTTAGTGAAGCTTGATCTTCAATAACTAAACGTAGTTGTTTTGCTTCAAAAATATCTAAATGAGCATTTTCTAAATATTGTTTTAAAAGGTATTTAGAAAACGGTGCTTGTGTATGACTCACTTCCCAAAAAGTTTCATTGTTTTCAATTTGAAACAAAAACTCCAAATCTTCAGGCTCAAGAGCTCTTAAGTTTATATGTGTACCTTTTAAAGTATTCATTATAATTCTATTTCACCTTTGAATACACAAACAGCTGGTCCTTCTAAAAATATATTAGAATAATTACCATTGTTTTCTTCAAAATGAACTTTTAATAAACCACCTTCAACAGGAAGGTTAATTGAGGTTTCAGTTGTTTTTTTAGTAGCATGCATAGCAATAGCAACAGCAGTAACGCCAGTACCACAAGCTAAGGTTTCGTCTTCCACACCTTTTTCATAGGTTCTAACTCTAAAAGTATCGGTGGTAAGTTGTTCAACAAAATTAACATTACTACCAGTTTCACCATATATATTATAACGAATGTCTTTCCCTTTTTCAAAAACAGGAAAGTTATCTAAGTCATCTACTATTTCTACATGATGTTGAGTACCAGTGTTCGCAAATGTATAGGTGTCTTTTATGATAACTTCATTAACATCTATCATATGAAGTGAAACCAGTCCATTATTTATTTCAGCATAGTGCTTACCATCAAAAGCAGTAAAAGTTGTTTTAGAATCAATAATGTTTAACTGTTTTGCAAAAGCAACGGCACATCTTCCACCATTACCACACATTGTTTCACTACCATCGGCATTAAAATAAATCATTCTAAAATCTGTAGTAGTATCATTTTCTAAAAGAATCACACCATCTGCACCAATTCCAAAATGTCTGTCACATAATTTAGTAATAATGTCAACGTTATTTTTTGGAAAGGTTTTTGTTCTATTATCGACTATAATAAAGTCATTTCCTGTTCCTTGATATTTGTAAAATGTCATCTTCATACGAGGCAAAGATACATATTTTCTTTGTTGAGCGGCAGTGTTAAATAGCGGTTAAAATCAGTTAAAAAGAAGTTAAACAGATTTGGCGAAAATGTTAAAATAGTATATTTGAGATATTAAATTTTGTAAGAATATGAAAAAAGTATTTAGAACCTTAGGGATAGCGTTTTTTGGTGGAGTTGTTGCACTTGCAGGATATAAAATAGCCATTGAGAAACCTCAAGTAATAGTTGAAAAAACTGTAGAACCAACTTTACAAACAGTAAAAGCGAGTTATACACCAACCGTAATTAATTCATCGTCTAAACCAACTGATTTTACAGAAGCGGCTGAAAAAACGGTAAATGCGGTAGTACACGTAAAAAATACAGCAATTAGAACGCAACAAAATCCATGGGCAGAATTGTTTTATGGAAATGGAAGTGGAACTAAAAAATACCAACAAGTAGGAACAGGAAGTGGAGTAATAATTTCTCCAGATGGATATATTGTAACAAACAATCATGTAATTGAAGGAGCGAGTGAGATTGAAATAACATTAAATAACCGTAAGAAATTAAAGGCTGAATTAGTAGGTGCTGATAAAGATAATGATATTGCTTTATTAAAAGTAGAAACAGATGAGGATTTGCCTAATTTACCATTTGGAAATTCAGATAATGCAAAAATAGGAGAATGGGTATTAGCGGTTGGAAACCCATACAATTTAACATCAACAGTAACAGCTGGAATTGTAAGTGCAAAAGGAAGAGATTTAAAAGGTAATAGAAATGTGGAAGCTTTTATACAAACTGATGCTGCTGTAAATCCAGGAAATAGTGGAGGAGCCTTAGTGAATACAAGAGGAGAATTGGTGGGGATTAACACAGCAATAACTTCTAAAACTGGTTCTTTTATAGGATATTCTTTCGCTGTACCATCTAATATTGCAAAGAAAATAGTAGATGATTTGTTAGAATATGGAATGGTTCAACAAGCATTGATAGGTTTTAGACCTGATGTAGAAAATTCAGAGGAAGTTGAAGGTGTAATTGTAGGAGAAGTGTTTGAAAATGGTGGAGCAAAAAAAGCTGGAATTAATGAAGGAGATATAATAAAAAAAGTGAACGATGTTAAGATATCGAAATTTTCAGATTTGAAAGGTTTATTAACGGCAAAACGTCCAGGAGAATATGTCAATGTAACGGTAGATAGAGGTGGAGAAGAATTAACTAAAGTTGTGAAGTTAACTAAGTTAATTAAATTGCCTGTAAGTAGATATTTAGGAACTGAGTTTGAAGATGTAAACTCTAAAGATAAGAAGAAGTTTGATATTGACGGAGGAGCAAAAATTAAGAGAACACAGAATAGAGACTTTAAAGAATATGGCATAGGAAAAGGCTATATCTTAACAAAAATTAATGGAAAAAAGATTTCTTCAGCCGCTGAAGCAGTTAGAATATTAGATAGTAATACTAATAGAAGATTTCTTATCGAAATGATTAGTCCTTCAGGAGAAATAGAAAGATTTAGGTATTAAGCTTTATATGTTATTAAAATAAACAAAATCTCGTTAAATAATTTTAACGAGATTTTTTATTTATAAACGTTTACGAAATCGTTTGAAATAAGTATTTTTGCAGCAAAATTTAAAAATTTTAGTTAACACACAACTATGTCAACAATAACAAATTACGAAAAAGAAGTAGTAAGTCAAGCGCAAGTTCGAAGAGCTACGGTTGAGTTTATTAACATCGTTAACGATTTATGGTACGATAAGTCTATCGAATTAGTTTTATTTAGAAATCCATTAGTAGATAAAAGAGCTAGTGAAGTTTTAAATTTAATTGATTACGCAAAAGAATTCGTAGCAAAACCAATTTCTATTAGCGATGCTTTAGAAATAGCAAAAGCAATTCAGTCAATCGATTTACCACCATCAAAATTAGATATTGGTAAATTAGCTTATGAGTATCATTTACAAGATGATGAGAGTGCTGACAAAGTTTCATTTGTACAAAGTCAATTAAGTGATGCTACTGGAGCAGAAAGTATTCAGCCAAAAGATGTAGTATTATATGGTTTTGGACGTATTGGACGTTTATTAGCTCGTGAGTTAATGACTAAAATGGGTAAAGGTTCTCAGTTAAGATTAAGAGCTGTAGTTACTCGTGGTGAAATTAACGAAGCGGTATTAGAAAAAAGAGCTTCTTTATTAAGTATTGATTCTGTTCATGGAGATTTCTTAGGAACTGTTCAAGTTGATGCTGATAATAACGCATTAATTATTAACGGAACTACTGTGTATATGATTTCTGCTGCTAAACCAGAAGATATCGACTATACAGCTTATGGAATTAACGATGCTTTAATTATTGATAATACAGGTGCTTTTAGAGACGATAAAGCTTTAGCAAGACACTTAGTGCCTAATGGAGCAAGTAAAGTATTGTTAACAGCGCCAGGAAAAGGAATTCCTAATATTGTACATGGTGTAAACCATAAAGAAAACAATCCTGATAATGTAGATATTTTCTCAGCAGCATCTTGTACAACAAATGCAATTACACCAATCTTAAAAGTTTTAGAAGATAATTTCGGAATTAAGAAAGGGCATTTAGAAACAATACATGCATATACTAACGATCAGAACTTAGTAGATAATATGCATAAAAAATACCGTAGAGGTAGAGCAGCTGCTTTAAATATGGTAATTACAGAAACTGGAGCGGGGAAAGCAGTAGCAAAAGCTTTACCGGCATTAGAAGGAAAATTAACTTCAAGTGCTATTCGTGTACCAGTGCCAAACGGATCGTTAGCAATTTTAAATTTACAGTTAAATTCTAACACAACTGTTGAAGCAGTAAATGCTATTATGAAACAGTATGCATTAGAAGGAGATTTAGTAGAGCAAATTCAATATTCATTAAGTAATGAATTAGTTTCTTCTGATATTGTAGGAACAACTGCACCATCAATTTTTGATAGTAAAGCTACAATTGCAGATGGAGATACAATCGTAATATATATATGGTATGATAATGAATATGGGTATTCTCATCAAGTAATGCGTTTAGCTAAACACATAGCTAAAGTTCGTCGTTATACATATTATTAGAATATTAAGAAATCAATAATAAAAGCCGAAACATTTGTTTGTTTCGGCTTTTTTTTTATTTTTGGGTAGATTAATCCCCTAAAACCCCTAAAAATGAAAAAAGTAATCGCACTTTTTGTGTTGCTACTTAGCTTCGCTTCTGTTTCTTATTCTCAAGAAACCAACTCTAAAGAAATTAACGAAAAAGAATTTTTAACTTCAGGTAAATGGTTTGTAGAAACCGTTCAAATTGGTAATGAAGTTCAAAAATTTTCTCAAAAAGACAGTTGGATGGTTTTTCATGCCGATGGAAATTATCAAGTGGTTATGAGTAGCCATGAAAAGAATGGTCATTGGAAATTGAATAAAGAGCATAAAGTAATTTTAGAAGAAGAAAGCCAAGAAACAGATTTAAAAATTGAAGTTTTAAGCGAAACAGAACTTTTATTTTCTGCAACCGATGGTGATATTGCTTATTCAATGAAATTGAGTAAGTAATATTAATCTTATAAACAAAAAAAGCTGAAGTTTAGACTTCAGCTTTTTTTGTTTATAAGATGTTTTTATGGAGTTAAAATCTAAAAATCTTTTCCTTAATTTAGCAACTAAACTACGTATATGAGAACACTAATAACAACACTATTATTTTTATTAATTACAAAAACTATGAATTCACAAGAACTACCTTATTATGAGATTCCTCAAGCACCTAAAGAATACACAGAAGGAACTGTAGCAAGTAGAATGATAGATGGATTAGGGTTTCGTTATTATTGGGCTACTGAAGGGTTAAAAGAAAAAGATTTACAATACAAGCCAAGTAAAGAGGCTAGAAATATGTTTGATACCCTTGATCATATTTTAGTGTTGTCAATAATGACTTTAAGTGCTGTTGAAGAAACAGAAATGAAGTTTCCAAAAGAAGGTTCGTTAACGTTTGCTGAGATGCGTAAACTAACATTAGAAAACTTTAAAAAATCAAGTGATATTTTGAGAACATCTAATGATCTTTCAAAATATGTAATGAAGATAAATAGAGGGAATGGAAAAGTACAAGAGTATCCATTTTGGAATCAATTAAACGGCCCGATAGCAGATGCAATTTGGCATGTAGGGCAAGTAGTTTCTTTCAGACGTACAGCTGGTAATCCATTGCCAAAAGGACCTAGTTTTTTAACAGGTACAGTTAGGAAATAAATGAAAGTAGTTTCTTTCTTTGTATTAGTTTTTTTATTTTATTCTTGTGAGCAGAGTGGAAATAGAACTGATAAAGTTTTATCAAGTATTAATAAGCAAGAAATAAGAGAAGTAAAAGAAAAAAGAGTACTGTATTTTTTTACGTCTCTTGATAAAAAAAGAACTGAAAACTATAACTTATCAATAAAAAGTAAGGGGAAATATACTGTTTATTTCTATGAAAATCTTGATGATAGAAGAAAGAACATCATTCTTAGGTTTAATAAAAAAGAAAAAACTTTAAATTTTGGCCCACAGTTTTTTACAAAAAAAGAAGAAGAGTTTTTAGTTAAAGAGACTAAAAATAAGTTTAATTTTTATTGGCAAGAAGCAAATGGTAGTGATCAAACTCGGCCAATTTTATTTAATGAGAAATACGGATTTTTAGGGATTTATAATTCTTATGGACCAGATTTAGTGTTTTTAAAAGAGAAGACCAAAAAATCGGATTTACTGAAAAGTATTTTAATCTCAATGGAGAACTTTAATCCAAATTAATGACAACTGAACAAAAAATACAACAATTACGAGAGGAGTTAAGAGAGCATAATCATAATTATTATGTGTTGGATAATGCAACAATATCTGATTATGAGTTTGATATAAAATTAAAAGAACTTGAAAAGCTAGAGGAAGAAAATCCACAGTTTTTTGATGCGAATTCACCAACACAAAGAGTTGGAGGAGGAATTACTAAAAACTTTGAAACGGTTACTCATAAGAACAGAATGTATTCTTTAGATAATTCTTATTCAAAAGAAGACTTGTTAGACTGGGAAAAACGAATTCAAAAGATTTTAGGAACAGAAGATATTGAGTATACCTGTGAATTAAAATATGATGGAGCTTCTATAAATTTAACTTTTGAAAAAGGAGAGTTTGTAAAAGCAGTAACTCGCGGAGATGGTTTTCAAGGAGATAATGTAACCACTAATATTCGTACCATAAAATCAATTCCACTGAAACCAAAAGGTGATTTTGTTTCTGATTTTGAAATGCGAGGAGAAATTATTTTACCACTCGATGGGTTTAATAAAATGAATGAAGAGCGTTTAGCAAAAGGAGAAGAAGCTTATAGGAATCCGAGAAATACTGCCAGTGGAAGTTTGAAATTGCAAGATAGTGCTGAAGTAGCAAAACGTCCGTTAGATTGTTTATTATATCAAGTAGTTACCGATGAGCGTAAGTATAAAACACATTTTGAAAGTTTAGAAAATGCAAGGAAAGTTGGATTTAAAGTTCCAAAAACAATTGCATTGGCAAAATCTATAGATGAAGTTTTTGAGTTTGTTAATCACTGGGATGAAAAGCGACATGATTTACCTTATGAAACAGATGGAGTTGTAATCAAAGTAAATAATTTACAACAGCAAGAAGAGTTAGGATATACAGCAAAAGCACCACGTTGGGCTATAGCATATAAGTTTAAAGCAGAACAGGTTTCTACAGTTTTAAATGAAATTACTTATCAAGTAGGAAGAACAGGAGCTATTACTCCAGTAGCAAATTTAGAGCCTGTAGAATTAGCGGGAACAATTGTTAAAAGAGCTTCATTGCATAATGCTGATCAGATAGAAAAACTAGATATTCGAATAAATGATACTGTTTTTGTAGAAAAAGGAGGGGAAATTATTCCTAAAATTATTAAGGTAGATTTATCAAAAAGACCAGCAGATTCAGAACCTACCAAATACGCTACAAATTGTCCTGAATGCGATACCGAATTGATAAGAACAGAAGGTGATGCCAAGCATTATTGTCCAAATGAGTTTGGTTGTGCACCACAAATAACTGGAAGAATTCAGCATTATATCAGTAGAAAAGCGATGGATATTGATGGTTTAGGAGGAGAAACTGTTGATTTATTACGAAAAGAAGGATTGATTCAGAATTATGCCGATTTATATGATTTAAAGGTTGAGCAAGTAATTCCTTTAGAGAGAATGGCAGAAAAGTCAGCTCAAAATATGGTAGCTGGAATAGAGAAGTCGAAAGAAATTCCATTTGAAAAAGTATTATTTGCACTAGGAATTCGGTTTGTAGGAGAAACAGTAGCAAAAAAATTAGCAAAGCATTTTAAGTCTATAGATAATTTAATGGTTGCCGATTTTGAAACGCTAGTCGCTGTTGATGAAATAGGAGATAGAATAGCTCAAAGTATTATTGATTTTTCTAACGATTTAGAAAATATTCAGTTGATAGATCGCTTAAAAGTTTATGGAGTGCAATTGGAAGTTTCAGCAGAAAGTTTAGAAAATCAAACCGATAAATTACAAGGAAAAGTGTTTGTAGTTTCAGGAGTTTTTCATCAGATGAGCCGAAATGAATTGAAAAAAGCAATTGAAGATAACGGAGGTAAGGTAAGTTCATCAATTTCTAAAAAAACAACATATATAGTAGCAGGAGATAATATGGGGCCTAGCAAGCTAACAAAAGCAGAAAATTTAGGAATTCCAATTATTTCAGAACAAGATTTTATTGATATGATTAATTAATACAAAAACTCAAAAAATAGATGACCAAACAAACCAAAATCGCTATTACATCAATATTATTTTTGTTAGTAGCCATAACAGATGTATATGCAGTAATAACAGAAACTAAAAGTTTAGAAATAATTTTTAAACCATTATTAATGACAACACTAGCAATAGTGTATTTGGTTTCAGTAAAAAAGCCTAATTTTTGGCTAATTTCCGCTTTGTTTTTCTCTTTTTGGGGAGATGTATTTTTGTTAGATGAAGCAAATTATTTTGTGTTTGGACTAGGGGCATTTTTAATAGCACATATAATGTATATCAAAATGACATCTCAGCTTTTAAAAAAGCCATCTATAAATAAGATACTAAAAGCAGCAATTATTTTTATTGCATTATTTGGAGGAGTATTATTCTTAATTATTGATAACTTAGGAGAGATATTGTTACCAGTAATAGTGTATGGTGTGGCAATTTCAGCATTTGGAACGAGTGCTTTATTAAATTATCAACAAGAAAAATCAACAGAAAATACCTGGTTATTATTAGGAGCAATTTTATTTATTGCCTCTGATAGTTTAATTGCTTTAAATAATTTCTATACACCCAAAAAATTATTCGTAATAGCTATTATAGTACTATATGTGGTGTCTCAATACTTAATAGTAAAAGCTATGATAGCTAAAAAACAGTAATTTTAAAATGGAAAAGCCAAGACTTTCTCGGTTAACACAATTGGTAACTATGTTACAATCTAAACGATTGATAACAGCAAGAGAGTTGGCAGAAAAGTTCCATGTAAGTATCCGTACTATTTATAGAGATATTAGAACTTTAGAAAATTCAGGAGTGCCTATTGTTACTGAGGAAGGAAAAGGATATTTTTTACAGGAAGGATATCAGTTACCACCAGTTATGTTTTCGGAAGAAGAAGCAAATGCTTTAATAACAGCAGAACAATTAATCATAAAAAACAAGGATACCTCATTTGTAGAAAACTATTCAAATGCAATTACTAAAATAAAAGCTGTTTTAAAATATTCACAAAAGGATAAAGCAGATTTGCTTTCAAAAAGAATTGTATTTCGATTCAATCAAGAAAAAGAACAATCGAGTAATTATTTGATGCAGTTACAAACAGCAATTACAAATTTTCAGTTGTTAGAAATAGAATATCATTCACTTCAAAATAAAACAACCAAAAGATTTGTTGAACCGTTTGCCATGTATAGTACCAATTTAAATTGGTTGTTAATTGCTTTTTGTAGGTTGCGTAATGAATTTAGAGCATTTCGAATAGATTGTATACAAAAAGTTGTTGTAACTGGAGAATACTTTGAATCTCATAATATGACTTTGGAAGACTATTTTAAGATGTATATTCAAAAATATTCTGATACCCCTGACAAACCTTTGTCATAAGCTGCTTTTATTTTTGTGTAAACATTAAAAAATATAACAATGAACACATTAAAAAAAGAAGCATTTTATGTAGTTGGAATTTCAATAAGAACTACAAATGAAAATGGAAAAGCAATGCAAGATATTCCTGCATTATGGCAACGATTTATGGCAGAAGGGGTTATAAACAAGCTTTCAAATAGGGTAGGAGATGAAAGTTATGCTGTTTATACAGACTATGAAAAAGATCATACAAAGCCTTATACAATGATTTTAGGGTATGAAGTAGAAAATTTAGAAAATATCCCTGATGGAATGATTGGTAAAAAAATTGAAGCATCTAGTTATGAAAAGTTTGTAGCAAAGGGTGATTTAACAAAAACAGCAGTTGTTGATGAATGGATGAAAATATGGAATTCGGATATTAAAAGAACTTATACATCCGATTTTGAAGTCTACGGGAGCAAAGCTCAAGACCCAACAAAAGGAGAAGCAGAAATATTTATAGCTATTCAATAAATGACAAATTTAGATAACTTTTATTTCGATAAAGAAGAACCGGTTAAAGGTTGTTTGTTGGCGTTAAAAAGTATTATCCAAAGTTATCATCCAGATTTAAAAGAACAATGGAAGTATCGGTTACCTTGTTTTATGTTAAAGAATAAAATATTTTGTTATTTGTGGGTAGATAGAAAAACTCAATTCCCGTATATAGCTATAGGAAATGGAGTTAAAATAGAACATCTAGACTTGATTCAAGGAAATAGAACTTTTGTAAAGTTGTTATTAATAAATCCAACTGAAGATATTCCCATAGAAAAGATTCATCAAATTTTTGATATGGCAATGAAATTATATTAAAAAAAGCGAGTTTAGAATTTTCTAAACTCGCTTTTCAGTTAACAAATTCAAAAAAGGAAATTATAATTTGTTTCCTATAAAAGGAATGTCTTTTCTATTTATGATTAATAAAATAATACCAGCTATTAGTGTTATAACAGCACAAATAAACAAAGCACCTCCATCATTATTGTGCTCAATGCCTAATTTTGTTAAATGTCCCATAATAGCACCACCCATAAGACCTACAGTTAAAATAGCTCCTAACCAAGTTCTTTTAGGTATAAATAATAAAATTGAAGCTATTAACTCTAAAACTCCGGTTCCTATTCTCATACTAGCTTCATTTTCTCCAGCTAGTTTAGTAAATAAATCTATACTTTCTTGAGCACCAGAGAATTTAAAAAACAAAGTTTGAAGCATAATAATAGCAGCTATCAGTTTTAAAATAAGTGGTAAATATTTTTTCATTATTATTGGTTTTGTTGTTTTAGACGAGCTCTTTTTTATTCCTTACATATACATAAAGTACTATTTTTGCTTTATGAGAAAAATTATATTTTACCTACTAGGGTTTTCGGTATTAACAGGATGCAAAACCGAAAAAATGTCATTAAAATTTTTGAACGAATTTATTGTTAAAGATTCTTTACAGTTTGAAAATGCAATTGTTGGAGGAATTTCAGGAATAGATTATTATAATAATGAGTATTATATGGTAGTTGATGATGCCAGAAATCCAAGAATTTTAGTTGGAGATATACTTATTGAAAAAGATTCAATAAAATCAGTAGAATTCAAAAAAACAATTGAAATAAAAGATACCACAAGTTCTTTTTATAAGAATAATGTGTTGGATTTAGAATCTGTTTTCGTATACAATAATCAGTTTAGTTTAGTTAGTGAAGGCTCTATTAGAAGAGGGAAAAACCCATCGATATTTACAACAAATATGCAAGGTGAATTTGAAGAAGAAATAGCAATACCAAATTACTTTGAAGCAAATTCTAAAGCAAGGCCAAAGCATAACGGAGCTTTTGAAAGTTCATCAAAAAGTTTTGATAACAAAGGGTTTTGGACAGCAATGGAAGCACCATTAGAAGCAGATGGAGAAGAACCAACATTTCATGAAACAAAATCACCTATTAGAATTACTTATTTTGACAATGTAACTCAAAAAGCAACTAAACAGTTTGCATATCAGCTAGAAAAAATTGATAAACCGGCGAAAGGAAAAATAAATTTAAATGGAGCTACTGCTATTTTAGAGTATGCTGAAAATAGTTTTTTTATTGTTGAAAGGATATACCAAAGTGGTTATGGAAGTTTTGGAAACACGATTAGAATTTTCAAAGCTACAATAATAAAAGAATCAACAAATACTCTAAGTATGTCATCGTTGAAAAATGAAAAATATGTGCCTTTAAAAAAAGAATTACTTTTCGATTTCAACAATGCTAAAGATCAGTTGGGACAAGGATTTATAGATAATATTGAAGGTATTACTTTAGGACCTAAATTGTCTAATGGTAATCAATCATTAATTTTAGTTGCAGATGATAATTTTCAAGTATATGGAAAACAACTAAATCAATTTTTATTACTAGAAGTAGTAGATAAATAATGTACATTAGCATTCGCAATTTTTCAAAATGATAAGTAAATTCAAATATAAATCGATTCAGAAGGCTTATAACGGTTTTGTAGACAAGAATATACATAAAAACCATAAAAGTAATTTAATAAAAAAGGTTGCTATTTTATTAGATAATGAGTCTCTGGTTAATGTGATGATATCTAATTTAACAAGTAAATTACCCTTTAAAAAAGAAAATATTACAGTACTAATATTTAGAGAGTATTCTAAAAAAGATGAAGAATCTCCATTGTTTTTTTCAGACAATGATTTTGGCTTTAATGCGAGTTTAAAATCAGACAATTTAAAAGAGTTCGTTAAAAAAGAGTATGATTTACTTATTAATTATACAAAGACTCCTAATTTATATACGAATATGGTAACTTTGTTGTCACAAGCCGATTTAAAAGCAGGTTTTGCAAATATTGACGATAGATTATATGATATTGTTATATCAGATGAAGGACAAAATGAAGCAATTTTAAATCAGGAACTAAAAAAATATTTAACGATTTTAAATAAAATATAATGCAAAAATTTGTTGGTACTGGAGTTGCATTAGTTACTCCTTTTAACGAAGATTTAAGTGTAGATTTTGATGCACTTAGAAGGTTAGTAAACTTTAATATTGATAACGGAATTAATTATTTGGTTATTAATGGAACAACCGGAGAAAGCGGTACTATAACAAAACAAGAAAAGGAAGAAATTATAAAGGTAATAGTTGAAGAAAACAAAGGACGATTACCTTTAGTGTTAGGAGTAGGTGGAAATAATACTCAAGTAGTTGTAGATGAGTTAAAATCGTTAGATTTATCAGAAATAGATGCAATTTTATCAGTAGCACCTTACTACAGTAAACCTACGCAAGAAGGTTTTTATCAGCATTATAAAGCAATTTCATTAGCTAGCCCTAAGCCTATTATTTTATATAATGTACCAGGTAGGACAGCAAAAAATATGGAGCCAGCAACTACGTTACGTTTAGCGAATGATTTTGAAAATATTATAGCGGTAAAAGAAGCAGGAAATAATCAACAACAATATCTAGAATTATTAAAAAATAAGCCTGAAGACTTTTTAATCATTTCTGGTGATGATGATTTAGCATTAGGTGTTGTATTAGCAGGAGGATCGGGAGTAATATCTGTAATAGGTCAAGGATTACCTAAAGAATTCTCTAGAATGATTCAATTAGGTTTAGAAGGTAAAAATAAAGAAGGTTATGAAATTCATTATAAATTAATGGATATCGTAAATTATATTTTTGAAGAAAATAATCCAGCAGGAATAAAAGCAGTATTAGAAAAACAAGGAATTTGTTTAGATAAAGTGCGTTTACCTTTGGTTACTGCTACAGAAGAGTTACAAACTAAAATTTCAGACTTTATAGATAATCTATAATTTGTTTAAAGAAAAATTCAATATAACTAAGACTACAATTGTTTAATTGTAGTCTTTTTTTAGCATCTTTGTATAAAGAAAGATCTAGTTAAATAGAATAGAGAGTAAATATGTTATCAAAAAAAATCGAAAAAGCTTTAAACCAGCAAATAAAAATAGAAGCAGAATCATCACAAGTATACTTATCAATGGCATGTTGGGCAGAAATTCAAGGATTTGAAGGAGTTGCTCAATTTATGTACGCTCATTCAGATGAGGAGCGTATGCATATGTTGAAATTGGTAAAGTTTGTAAATGAAAGAGGTGGGCATGCTCAAGTATCTGCCTTAGCAGCTCCTCCAATTGAGTTTGGTTCATTTAAAGACATGTTTCAAACATTATTTGATCACGAAGTAATGGTGTCAAAGTCAATAAACGACTTAGTGCATATTACATTAGAAGAAAGAGATTATGCAACGCATAACTTCCTACAATGGTATGTTTCTGAGCAAATAGAAGAAGAAGCATTAGCAAGAACTATTTTAGACAAAATTAATTTAATTGGAGACGATAAAGGAGGGTTGTATTTGTTTGATAATGATGTTAAGCAAATAGTTGTTCAAGGTGCTGATAACACAGCAGAGTAAGATTAACAAACATTTAGGAAATCTTTGGATTTTTTATAACAGATTTTATAGTTTATTGCAATGCTCTATTTAGAGTAAAAAATCGTTTTAATAATCCATAAATAATCACTAATTTTGCCAGATGCAAAAAATTAAAAATTTAGCGTATTTATTTGTAATGCTTTTAGTATTATCTTCTTGCGGAGAATATCAAAAAGTGTTGAATAAAGGAACTGTAGAAGAACAATATAAAATGGCTGTGAAAATGTACGAAGCGCAAAAGTACAGTAAAGCCTTACGTTTATTTGAAAAAGTTACTCCGTCTTATAGAGGAAAACCACAAATGGAACGTATACAATTTATGGTTGCTCAGTCAAGCTTTAACGTAAAAGATTATACTTCTGCAGGTTATTATTTTAAAAGATTTTCAAGGAATTATCCTAAAAGTTCAAAAAGACAAGAAGCTGCATTTTTATCTGCTTTGAGTTATTACAAAGCTGCACCAAGTTTTAGTTTAGACCCTACAGATACAAAGAAAGCTTTAGAATCTTTTCAAGATTTTATAGATAATTATCCTGACTCAGAAAAATTAGCAGAGGCTAATAAATATTATGCTGAATTACGTGGTAAATTAGAAAAGAAAGCTTTTGAAATAGCAAAAACATATTATCGTACGGCAGATTATGACTCAAGAAATTATAGAGCAGCAATAGTTGCTTTTGATAATTTGTTGTCAGATTATTTAGGAACAAAATATAAAGAAGAAGCTTTATTCTATCGTTTAAAAGCTGCTCATGATTTTGTTTTAAAAAGTACAGCACGTAGAAAAGCAGAAAGAATTAAGGCGGCTATTAAAGCTTACGAAAAATTAAAGAAGAGCTTTCCTGAATCTAAATTCATGAAAGAATCTGATATAATGTTATCTACATTAAATAAAGAACAAGAACAATTAGTTAAAAGTTAGAAAATGGATTATAAAGAAACGAAAGCAGCATTAAGTACTATAACTTATGATAAAGAAGCTATCGAAGCTCCAACTGATAATATCTATGAAGCTATTTCAATTATAGCTAAGAGAGCTGCACAAATCAATTCTGATTTAAAGAAAGAATTGGTAGATAAGTTAGACGAATTTGCTACTTATAACGATAGTTTAGAAGAAATTTTTGAGAATAAAGAACAAATTGAAGTTTCTAAGTTTTACGAGCGTTTACCAAAGCCACACGCAATAGCAGTGGAAGAGTGGTTAAATGATAGAGTATATCACAGAACTCCAGACTCAGAATAATATGTCTGTATTAAGCGGTAAAAAAGTTTTACTTGGCGTTACCGCTGGTATAGCTGCATACAAAACAGCGAACTTAGTTCGTTTATTTATAAAATCAGGCGCAGAAGTCAAAGTAGTAATGACTCCTGCGTCTAAGGATTTTATTACTCCTCTTACATTATCTACATTATCTAAAAACCCGGTTCATTCAACTTTTTATGAAAAAGAAGATGAAAATGAACTTTGGAATAATCACGTCGATTTAGGATTGTGGGCAGATTTAATGATAATTGCTCCAGCAACTGCAAATACTTTATCAAAAATGACTAATGGTACTTGCGATAATTTGTTATTAGCAACTTATTTGTCGGCAAAATGTCCAGTATATTTTGCACCTGCAATGGATTTAGATATGTATCAACATCCATCAACAAAAGACAGTATAAATAGCTTGGAAAGTTTTGGTAATATATTAATACCAGCAGCTTCAGGTGAGTTAGCTAGTGGACTTGTAGGAGAGGGACGTATGGCTGAACCAGAGGATATAGTATCGTTTATAGAAAATGATATTGTTTCAAAATTACCACTCCGAGGAAAAAAAGTATTGTTAACAGCTGGACCAACCTATGAGGCTATTGATCCAGTTCGTTTTATAGGAAATCATTCCTCAGGAAAAATGGGGTTTGAAGTAGCTAAAACAGCAGCTAATCTAGGTGCAGAAGTTTATTTAGTATCCGGCCCTTCACATCAAAAGGTAAACCATTCTTTTATTCATAGAATAGATGTAAAGTCGGCACAAGACATGTATGAGGCTTGTCATAAATACTATAAAGAGGTAGATATTGCTATTTTATCAGCAGCTGTTGCAGATTATAGACCAAAAAATATAGCTACTCAGAAAATAAAAAAGAAAGAAACAGCGTTAACAATTGAGTTAGAACCAACAAAAGATATTTTAAAATCACTAGGTGAGATAAAAGAAAATCAATTGTTGGTAGGATTTGCATTAGAGACAAATAATGAAGTAGAAAATGCAAAAAGTAAAATTGCACGTAAAAACTTAGATTTAATTGTATTAAATTCGTTACAAGATAAAGGTGCTGGTTTTGCTACCGATACTAATAAGATTACTATAATTGATGCCGATTTTAACGAGAAATCATTTGATTTAAAATCGAAGAAAGAAGTATCAAAAGATATAATTAACGAAATAATACATAAACTAAATGCGTAAGTTTCTTTTTTTAATTTTTATTTTATCATCAGTTTTTACAATTCAATCACAAGAATTAAATGCATTAGTAACTATTAATGCAGATAAGGTTCAGAGTAGTAATAAACAAGTTTATGAAACATTGCAAAAAGCATTAACAGAATTTATTAATGATAAGCAATGGACAAATAAAAAATTTAAACAACAGGAACGTATTAATTGTGCATTTACAATTATAGTAGACGAGCAAAGCGGAAATAATTTTAAAGCTAGCTTACAAATACAATCTACGCGACCAGTTTATAATTCAACATATGCATCGCCAATTTTAAATATTAACGATACCAATTTTAATTTTCGTTATAATGAATTCGATCCATTAAACTTTAACCCTAATGTTTATGAATCAAATTTAATATCTACAATTGCATTTTATGTATACGTTATTTTAGGAGTTGATGCAGATACCTTTGCATTAAAAGGAGGAACCAATTATTTGCAACAAGCTGAAAATGTAATGTTGCAAGCTCAATCAAATGGAGAAACAGGTTGGCAAAATCAAGTAGGAAAACAAAATAGGTTTGCATTGATAGATAATTTATTATCGTCAAATTTTACTCCTTTGCGTACTATTTATTACGATTACCATAGAAAAGGTTTTGATAATTTTGCTGATAGCCCTGATGGAGCAAAAGAAGTTATAGAATCGAGTGTTATAAACTTAGATAAGTTGCATAATGTAGCTATTGGGAATTATATGATTCGTGTTTTCTTAGATGCTAAAGGAGATGAAATAGCAAGAATCTTTTCAGATGGTAAACCAACTAGAAAAGTTCAAGAAATGAGAAGCGTTCTAGAAAAAGTAGCACCAACTTATAAAGATAAGTGGAGAAAAATAGAATAAAAATTTAGTACAAATCAAGAGTACTATAAAAGCTATAATGTAATAATAATCATTATAGCTTTTTTTGTGATGTTATTTATCCTAAAAATAGTTTTTCAAATGATATTTCTAATACTTTAGCTATCTGATGCAAGCGAATAATGGTTAAGGTTGTTTTGCCACTTTCTATCTTACTGTAAGCATTTTGACTAATTTGAAGTAGATTAGCCATCTTATCTTGAGAGATCCCTTTTCTTAAACGTTCTAAGCGTATATTTTCTGTAATAATTTTAATATTCTCATCCATACTTTTCAATATGTCTTATATATCAAGACAATAAATAATTAGTTTGTATAAGTTGGGAGAATATAGCCTAACAAATTTATTAAATTAAAGTTTATAAAAACAGTTTAAAAAGTGAATTTTAAGAAAATCAAAACTTAAGGTTGTAATTTAAAACTACAAGCTATAAAACAATAGAGTTATTAATTAAATAAGTAAGGCTTTATTGAAATCCTATATTATTCTTTCTATAAAAATGAATTTTTAATTCCCTCAAAATCCTTACTTTTATTTTTTCTAAAAAGTAAGATTTGTTAACACATTTATCTATACATAATTACGCGTTAATCAATCAATTATCGATTGATTATACAAAAGGTTTATCAATAATAACAGGTGAAACAGGAGCTGGAAAATCCATTTTATTAGGAGCTTTAGGCTTGGTAATGGGAAATCGTGCCGATTTATCATCCTTAAAGAATACAGAAAAGAAATGTGTAATAGAAGCACAGTTTGATGTAGAAGGTTATTCTTTACAAAACTTATTTAAGAAGTTAGATCTTGATTATGAAGCGGAGACTATTATAAGAAGAGAGATTTTACCTTCAGGAAAATCAAGAGCATTTGTAAATGATACGCCAGTTACTTTATCGGTATTAACTTCTTTAAAAGGAAGATTGATAGATATTCATTCACAGCATCAGACTATGGAATTATCTGATGTAGGTTTTCAGTTCTCTGTAATTGATGCTTTGGCTAAGAATCAAGCAAAAGTAGCATCCTACCAAAGAGGAATGGTAAAGTATAATTCTCTTAAAAAAGAATTAAAAACACTTCAAGAAGAAACTGAAAAGTCTAAAGAACAATACGAATATAACTTACACTTATTTAAAGAACTTGAAGAGGCTGAATTAAAAGAAGGTGAGCAGAAAGTTTTAGAAGAAAAGCTTGATAAATTAAATAATATTGAAGAGATAAAATTAAATTTATCAGAAGCTTTACAAACTTCTATCAACGAAGAAATAGGAATTCAGAGTTTACTTCATTCATTAGAAAATAACTTACAGAAAATTAGCTCTTTTTCTAAAAATTATGAAGAACTATCTAATAGAATCTCTAGTGTAAAGATAGAATTAGACGATGTTATTTCTGAATTAGAAACAGCGAATGAAGATGTTGAGTTTAATCCTAATGAGATAGAGGAATTAAATGATAGATTGCAATTAATTTATAATTTACAAAAAAAGCATTCGGTAGATTCAATAAAAGAATTATTAGCTATTTATGAATCGTTGTCGGAAAAAGTAGCTCAAGTTGAAGATGCAGGAGGTTTACTAGAAGCAAAAAAATCAGAAATTAATGAGGTTGCTAAAAAGCTCGATGAAGTAGCAGCCATGATTACAAAATCTAGAAATAAAGCGATTCCTAAATTACAAAAGGAGTTAGAGTTTTTATTAGCAGAGTTAGGAATGCCAAATGCTCGTTTTTCGATAGAGTTAACCGATTCTGAAGCTTATTTATCAAACGGAAAAGATAATTTAGCCTTCTTATTTTCGGCAAACAAAGGAGGGAATTTTGGAGAGCTTAAAAAAGTAGCATCTGGGGGTGAACTTTCTAGAATTATGCTATCGATTAAAAAAATATTATCAAAAAATATACAATTACCAACCATTATTTTTGATGAAATTGATACTGGAGTATCTGGTGAAGTATCTAACAAAATTGCAAAAATTATGGAAGATATGGGAGCCAACATGCAGGTAATTACAATAACACACTTACCACAAATAGCAGCAAAAGGAGCAAGACATTATAAAGTATTTAAAGGAGAAGAAAAAGGAGTTACCACTTCTAACTTAAAAGTACTATCTGAAGAAGAGCGTATTGTGGAAATAGCAGAGATGTTAAGTGGAAAAGATATTTCAGAAAGCGCCTTAACCCACGCCAAAGAATTATTAAATTAAGGTATATTTGCTGAACAAACGAACAACTATATTTAAAAATATAAAATAATATGTATAACTTATTAAAAGGTAAAAAAGGAATTATTTTTGGAGCATTAGATGAAAATTCTATTGCTTGGAAAGTTGCGGAGCGTGCTCATGAAGAAGGAGCGGAATTTGTTTTAACCAATGCACCTATAGCAATGCGTATGGGGCAAATTAAAGAGTTAGCAGCAAAAACTGGATCTGAAATTATTCCTGCAGATGCTACTTCTATGGAAGATTTAACAAACTTAGTTGAAAAGTCTATGGAAATTTTAGGTGGAAAAATAGATTTTGTATTACACTCTATAGGAATGTCGGTAAATGTACGTAAAGGACGTCATTATACTGATTCTAAATATGACTTTACAACAAAAGGATGGGACGTTTCAGCTGTGTCATTTCACAAAGTAATGAACGTTTTATACAATAAGCAAGCTATGAACGAATGGGGAAGTATTGTTGCATTAACCTATATGGCTGCACAGAGAGTATTTCCTGATTATAATGATATGGCTGATAATAAAGCTTATTTAGAGTCTATTGCTCGTAGTTTTGGATACTTCTTTGGAAGAGATCATAAAGTACGTGTAAATACAATTTCACAGTCACCTACACCAACAACAGCTGGACAAGGAGTTAAAGGTTTTGATGGATTTATTTCTTATGCAGAAAAAATGTCTCCATTAGGAAATGCTACTGCTTTAGAGTGTGCTGATTATACAATTTCATTATTCTCAGATTTAACAAAGAAAGTAACGCTACAAAACTTATTTCATGATGGAGGATTCTCTAACATGGGAGTGAGTGATGCAGTAATGGAAAAATTTACAGAAGAGTAATTTTTAGATAAAGAAAAAAATAAAATGCAAATCGTTAGATTTGCATTTTTTATTGATATATACAGTTATGAACACAATTTTACACATTGAGAAGGAGCTTGAATCATTAAGACAAGAGTTAAAAACACATGATTTATATACATCGTTAAAAGATATTGAAGATGTAAAAACATTTATGGAATCTCACGTATTTGCAGTTTGGGATTTTATGTCGTTGTTAAAAGCATTGCAACAAAATTTAACTTGTGTTAATTTACCATGGCTTCCAGTAGCAAACTCGACTACAGCTCAATTTATAAATGAAATTGTATTAGGAGAAGAGACAGATGTAAATGAGTTAGGAGAGCCTAAGAGTCATTTCGAGATGTATATTGATGCTATGAGACAAGCTGGAGCAGATACTTCTCAAATAGCTAAATTTATATCAAAACTTATTGATGGTGAAAATATTCAAGAAGCCTTACAAAGTGTAAACGCTATTGATGAAGTAAAAGAGTTTATAAACTTTACTTTTGAAGTAATAGCAACTTCTCAACCTCATATTATAGCTTCAAGTTTTACATTTGGTAGGGAAGATGTAATACCAGATATGTTTTTAGAAATAGTAAAAAATACTGAAGAAAAGGAAAGTTCAAATTATAGTAAACTTACTTATTACTTGAATAGACATATTGAATTAGATGGAGATGAACATGGACCTTTATCATTAAAAATGATTGAAGAATTATGTGGTACAGACCAACAAAAGTGGGATGATGTATTGTACTATGCAAAAGAATCTTTAGCAAAAAGAATCAATCTTTGGAAAGGTATTACTAAACAAATAAATGAAAGTGTTTTAGTATAATGGAATTAAAGTTTTCTATAATAGTTCCGGTATATAATCGGCCAAAAGAAATTGATGAATTATTAGAAAGTCTTACTAAACAAGATTTTCAGCATAATTTTGAAGTTCTTATTATAGAAGATGGATCTGATAATTCTTCTGAGACTATAGTTGATAGCTATAAAGAGAAATTAAATCTTCATTATTTTTTTAAAGAGAATAGTGGGGCAGGAGCTAGTAGAAATTACGGAATGAAAAAAGCTTCTGGAAACTATTTTATTATACTTGATTCTGATGTGATTGTTCCTCAGCAGTATTTATCTGAAGTTCATCAAAGATTAGAAGAAAAATATACTGATGCTTTTGGAGGACCAGATGCTGCACATGAAAGCTTTACAACACTTCAAAAAGCAATAAACTATTCAATGACTTCTATTTTAACAACAGGAGGAATTAGAGGAAAGAAAAAAGGAGTTGGGAAATTTCAACCAAGGAGTTTTAATTTTGGATTGTCAAAAAAAGCTTTTCTAACAACCAAAGGTTTTTCTAAAATGAAAACTGGAGAAGATATCGATTTAAGTTTTCGATTATGGGAAGGAGGTTTTGAAACTCAATTAATAGAAACAGCTTATGTGTATCATAAGAGAAGAAGTACTATTAAACAATTTTTTAAGCAAACTTTTTCTTTTGGAACAGCAAGGCCTATCTTGAATAAAAAATACCCAGAAACAGCTAAAATCACTTTTTGGTTTCCAAGTTTATTCATTATTGGATTAGATATTGCTATTATAGCAGCCTTATTTGGAATATGCCAGTTTTTAGCTTTTTATGGAGTTTATTTTACTTTTCTATTCATTGATTCATTATTTCAAAATAAAAGCCTTAAAGTAGCTTTTTTTAGTATTATAACTACACTTACACAGTTTTATGGATATGGTTTGGGATTTCTTCAATCTCAATTTATAAAAAAATAAAAGCTCCCAATTTCTTGAGAGCTTTTTTATTTATCTACTAATCAATATTATTTTTCAGGATTTAATACTCCTAAAATATAACCATTGGTTAAATATTTTTTAGCAACTTTCTGAATATCTTTTTTAGTTAAAGCATTTACGCGATCTTCAAAAGATGTAGCATCAGAATCGTCATTCTTTTGGTAGTCAACATTTTTAATTGTTCTTAACCAAAAACGATTTTTCTTAAGATCTTCTTTATGATCAGCAATCATTGCTTTTTTAGTTTTCATTAAATCTTCTTCAGTAGGACCATTTTTAACAATGTCAGCAACTTGATCAACAGAAATTGTTTTTAATTTCTCAACATTTTCTGGAGCACAAGGGAATGAAATATTAAAACGATACCATCCGTATGGCATTTTTGAAATACGCCCTCTAGTTCTAGAAGAATAAACTCCTCCTTCTTTTTCACGTAATTTTTCAGTTAATTTAATACCTACAATTTCTCCTAAACTAGTAAAAGCTAAAGCATCTTTCTTATTGTATTTTGCTTTACCTTGGTAAGTAATACTTACGTTACTTTTTGGATCTTTACCTTTCAATACAGTTTTCGAGTGTGATCCTGATAAAGGTCTGAAAGAACTTACTTTGTATGATTCATTAGAGTTTTTACCAGGTAAACTAGCTATGTATTTCTTAGAGAACTCTGCAAGTTTATTTTCATCAACATTACCTACAAAATAGAAGTTAAAATCACCAGCATCAGCAAAACGCTCTTGGTATTTCTCATAAGCTAAATTATAATCAGCTTTTTCATATTTTTCAGGTGTTGGGAAACCAGTATAACGAGTATTTCCTTCATTCATAAATTCAGACATTTCTTTTTGAAAGAAGAAATTTGGACTAGCTAATAAGTTTCCTAAGAATCCTTTTTGCTTGTTAACATATGATTTAAACGCTTTTTCATCTTTATTTAAAGAAGTGAAATATAAATGAACCATTTGGAAAAGCTCTTCTAAGTTTTTAGGAGAAGCAGAACCTCTGAATCCTTCACTTAATCCACCAATATATGGATTAACACGTACAATTTTACCAGACATCATCTTAGATAAGTCATTTTTAGAGTAGTTGTTAATTCCAGCTTGTGATAATGCTCCATTAGCAAAGGAAGTAGCTTTTAACTCTTCATCTGAGTATAAAGAAGTACCTCCAAAACTAAATGCATCAAATAAAATTTCGTCGTTTTTAAAATCAGTCTTTTTGAAAGTAACTTTAGCACCGTTGCTTAATACAAATGTTTTAGTACCTAATTTTTTGTTTTCAGTTGTTTTAACAATTGTTCCAGCAGTTGGAGCTTTAGTAATTAAAGAAGTAGCTACAGCTTTATCTTCATAAGGCTTTAAATCTTTTGTTTTTACGTTGTTTAAAGCGTCTAAAACTTGTTGTTCAGTTACTACCTTTTTAGGTCCAGTAATAACAACTACACGATTATCATCATGTAAAAAGTTTTTAATAATGTTGTTAACTTCATCAAGTTGAACTGAAGGTAATAACATTTGGTGAGCTTTGTATTCCCAATCAACACTAGGGATTGGTTCTTTGTCTAAATAGTTACTTACGTATTCACCAACAATTCTGTTAGACTCTCTTTTATCTTTGTCTTTAAAAGCTTTTTCAATACGAGCAACTACATTCTTTTTAGCTCTATCTAATTCACCTTGTTTAAATCCATATCTCTTTACACGCTCACTTTCGTCTAATAAAGCTTGTAATCCTTTTAATTGACCATCAGCACTAGTTCCAGCCATAGATTGGTAAGCATTTTTACCTCTAGCCCAAGTACCTCCATGGTAACTAAATCCATAAACAAAAGGTGGTTTTTCGCTGTTACGTAATTCGTCTAAACGATTGTTTAACATTTGAGCAAATAAAGATTTTACTAAAGAGTTTCTATAGTCACCAACAGTAACTTCAGGTTTAGCTTCATCGTAATCTTTATACATTAACTGTACTCTAGAAAAAGGAGCTTCTTTATCAGCCTCAATAGCGATAAAAGTCTCTTTATGATTCTTTAAAGGAGCAACCTCTCTTTTTCTTGGGTTTTTAGCCGCAGGGATTTTTCCGAAGTGTGATTTAATTTTTTCTTCTAAGATTTTTACGTCAACATCTCCAACAGCAACAACAGCCATTAAATCTGGACGGTACCAATCTTTATGAAAACGACGAATACTTTCATGTTTAAAGTTTTCGATGCTTTCTTTTGTTCCAATAGGTAATCTTTGAGCATATTTAGAACCATGCATTACTTTAGGTAAGTATTTTTC
This sequence comes from Tenacibaculum sp. Cn5-46, assembly GCF_022347705.1. Classification (NCBI taxonomy): domain Bacteria; kingdom Pseudomonadati; phylum Bacteroidota; class Flavobacteriia; order Flavobacteriales; family Flavobacteriaceae; genus Tenacibaculum; species Tenacibaculum sp. Cn5-46. The sequence goes on along the minus strand of NZ_JAKRGD010000003.1, from coordinate 15,811 downwards.
TAACATACGGCTGTCTGCACCTCTACGAGAACGGTATTCTTCTAAAACAACACCGCGCTCTTCATCAATGTCTTTTCCTTCTAATAATGCTCCGTGTGCCCAGTCTTCAAGAATTTGAAAACCTTTTTCTAACTTAGTTTCATCATCACTTGGAATAGGTAAAATATATACTGTTTCATCAAAACCAGTATAAGCATTTAAGTGTGCACCAAATTTTACACCAATAGATTGTAAATAATCTACTAATTCATTTTTCTTAAAGTTTTTGGTACCATTAAAGTTCATGTGCTCCATAAAGTGAGCTAAACCTAATTGATCATTATCTTCAAGAATAGATCCGGCGTTAACAGCTAAACGTAATTCAACTTTGTTAGCTGGTTTAGGGTTTTGTTTAATGTAATATGTAATTCCGTTTGATAGCTTACCTATCTTAACTGAAGGATCAGTTGGAATTTTCATAGAACGGATTTTTTCCTTTTTAGAAAGCTGTTGCTTTCTTTCTTTGGCAATTTGGCTATAGCCAGAAGAGGCCATTAAAGCGAGGGATAGCCCCCATAAAATTTTTCTCATAGTATTATCTATAAATTGATTGAATTGCTAATATACTATGATAAAACTAGAAACTAAAAGTTTAGTTGTTAATTAGTGTTAAAAAAAGCTCTCAATTTTTTGAGAGCTTTTTTTTAAATTATATCTAAAATATTTTCTGGTGGACGTCCAATTACTGCTTTGTTTCCATTAACAACTATAGGGCGTTCTATAAGTTTAGGGTTAGCTATCATTGCATCTATAATTTCTGCATCAGATAAATCTTTTCCTTTAAATTCTTCTTTCCAAATTTTTTCGTTTTTTCGAACTAATTCAATAGGAGATATGTTAAGTAAGCTAATCACTTCTGTTAATTCTTCTTTGCTAGGAATATTATCTAAGTATTTTACTACTTCAAATTCTTTTCCAGATTCTTCCAAAATTTGTAAACCGTTACGAGATTTACTACATCTATTGTTATGGTATATTTTTATCATTATTTTTCTTTTTGTCCATTTAACATTAAATAAGCCTTTAAAAAAGGATTGATATTTCCATCCATTACAGCATCAACATTTCCAGTTTCATGAGCTGTACGCACATCTTTTACAAGTTTGTACGGATGCATTACATAGTTACGTATTTGGCTACCCCATTCATTTTTCATCTTATTGGCTTCAATATCGGCACGAGCTGCTAAACGTTTTTGTAACTCAATCTCATATAATTGTGATTTAAGCATTTGTAAAGCAGTAGCTCTATTATCGTGTTGAGAGCGTGAATTAGAACATTGAATTTGAATTCCAGTTGGTTTATGGTGTAATTGAACTTTAGTTTCTACTTTGTTTACATTTTGTCCACCAGCACCACTTGAACGTGCAGTTGTAATTTCAATGTCAGCAGGGTTTATTTCAATTTCTATAGAATCATCAGCAACAGGATACACATATACAGAAGCAAAAGATGTATGACGCTTGGCATTGCTATCAAAAGGAGAAATTCTAACTAAACGATGTACACCGTTTTCACCTTTTAACCATCCGAAAGCATAATCACCCTCAACTTCAATTGTTACTGTTTTAATACCAGCAGTATCTCCAGCCTGATAGTTTAAAGTTTTTAATTTAAAACCTTGTTTTTCTGCCCACATGGTATACATACGAAATAACATTTCGGTCCAATCACAACTTTCAGTTCCTCCAGCACCTGCTGTTATTTGTATGGTAGCACTTAAACTATCTCCTTCATCAGATAGCATATTTTTAAATTCAATATCTTCTAAGTAAGTAGCGGTTTTTTCAAATTGTTCAACAACTTCAGCTTCTTCAACATCTCCTTCTTTATAAAAATCGTATAAAACAGTAAGATCTTCATTCATTGTAACAATTGAATTATAATCATTTACCCATTTCTTTTTAAAACGAAGGGATTTCATTAATATCTCAGCTTCTTTCGGATTGTTCCAAAAGTCAGGATCCGCAGTTTTTTCTTCTTCATTGTTAATTTCAATTAACTTCTTGTCAATTTCTAAATAACCTTTTAACTTGCCGATTCGTTCAGTAACATTTTTTAACTGTTCGTGTGTAATCATAATGCAAAAATACATTTAAAAATCGTAGTTAAAAATGGAAATAAACTTAATAAGCGATACAGTAACAAAACCAACCGAAGGAATGCTAAAAGCAATTATGAATGCTGAAGTTGGCGATGATGTGTTTGGTGCTGATCCTACTGTAAATTTATTACAAGATAAAGTTGCCAAATTATTTGGAATGGAAGCAGCTTTATTTTTCCCATCAGGAACCATGGCAAATCAAGCGGCAATAAAGATACATACGCAACCTGGTGATAGAATGTTTTGCGATAAATGGGCACATGTATATAATTACGAAGGTGGTGGAGCAGCTTTTAATTCAGGAGTAACTTCATATTTAATTGATGGTGATAGAGGAATGTTTACAGCTGAACAATTAGAAAATGCTGTATCTGGTAGAGCTGATATTCATGTTCCTTTTAATCGATTAGTATGTATTGAAAATACAACTAATAAAGGAGGTGGTGCATGCTGGGACTTTGAAGAATTAGTAAAAATAGGTAAAGTAACCAGAGATCATAATTTAGCATATCATTTAGATGGTGCTCGTTTATTCAATGCATTAGTTGCTAAAAATGAAACTCCTCAACAATATGGTGAATTGTTTGATACAATTTCTATTTGTTTATCAAAAGGATTAGGAGCACCGGTGGGGTCAGTTTTAGTAGGAAGTAAAGAGCATATAGAAAAAGCGTTACGAGTACGTAAGTTATTTGGAGGAGGAATGCGACAAGCAGGTTTTTTAGCAGCAGCTGGAATTTATGCATTAGACAATTTAGTAGATCGTTTAGCTGATGATCATTCAAGAGCAAAGGCAATAGGAGAGGTTTTAGAAAATTGTTCGTATGTAAAAAAAGTAGAACCTATTGAAACCAATATTGTAATCTTTTATGTAAATGATACGATTGATTCAATGGATTTTATTGAAAAAATGAAGCAAAAAGGTATTTTGTTAATTTCTATGGGAGAAGGCAAATTACGAATTGTTACTCATCTTGATTTCACAGATGAGATGTTAGCTATTTTGCTAAATGAATTAAAATCATTCTAATAAAAAAGAGGAAGTTTTTTACTTCCTCTTTTTTATTAGTTTAAATCTTCGAGTTTAGATAACTCTTTATAGTTTTTATTTAACTTTCTTAATAAAACTCCGTAGATTATTCTGTAGAATAGCCAAAGAATAAGTACCATAAAACCTAATAAGAAAACAGTAGCTATAATTAATGAAATTAATAGGTGTTGTTTATTGTCAGGTGTTGCAATTCCTTGACTATGGTAGTAGTCTATTAACAGATCTAAATCTGAGAATACAAAACAAAGAAGAAAAACATTTGCAAAAACTACATACAAAAGATTAAAGTATACATAGTATTTTACTGTTTTTCGTGTTTTTAATATTTTCTGAAGTAGAACTTTTGTTGTATCGGAAATAGAAATTGATTTATAATTTTTATAGAAAAAATAGAGAAATACAACTATAACAAAATAATGAAGGTATACACTTGCTTTTACAAAGCTATTTAAATGTAGTTGTTCGTATACTTCTGTGTAGGATGAACCTACGAAAAATATATTCAATCCAGCCCAAAATAAGAGCTCCAAAATTCCAATAATAAAAATCCACTTAACAATAGATGACGATTTGGAGTGTGCCATCTTGTAGATATCAACTTTAGAAACTCTATCGGTTTCTTCTGGTTGATTATCCCATGCTTTTTTATACTTATCTAAATCCATTTATTACTATGGGTTTAATGTTTTTTTTAATTTTTCTTTAGCTCTGTTCATTTTTACTCTTGCATTTACTTCACTAATACCTAATGTTTCTGATATTTCTTTGTAAGGTTTGTCTTCTAAATACAAAAAGATAAGAGCTTTATCAATATCGTTTAGTTTTCTAATAGCATTATATAATGCTTTCAGTTGTAATTCTTCAGTCTCATCATAATCTTCAGCCTTAATTTTAAAAGTGTAGTCGGTAATGTCTTGAGTTTTTACAGTTCTGGTAGATTTTCTGTACAAAGAAATAGCAGTATTTAAAGCTACTCGATACATCCAAGTACTAAATTTAGCATCACCTCTAAACTTACTATAGTTTTTCCATAGCTGAATTGTTATCTCTTGAAATAAATCATTGTGTGCATCTTGATTGGTAGTGTATATCCTACATACCTTATGTACAATGTTTTGATTTGCTTCAAAATCAGATAAAAATTTATTTTCTAGTTTCTTTTCCACTAAGTTTAGTCTAGTTGATAAATTATAAGTAGCTCAAAAATACAAATTGTTACAGTTCATCCTAAAAAAAATACAATTGAGTTTTTTTTAATTTCAAAAACATCATCACCTCTAGATATTTGTAGTGTATTAACCAACAAATTAAAAGAGATGAAATTTTTTACAACAGTTTTTTTAGTGAGCTTATTTTTTATTGTAGGAAAAATATCAGCCCAAAATAGAACGGTAACAGCAACTGTAACAAATGCCACTACTGATGAAGGTAAAATAAGTTATGCATTGTTTACTAAAGATAATTTTAGAAAAGAACCAGTTTTAGCAAAAACGTCAAAAATTACTAAAGGAAAAAGTACCGTAGTTTTTGAAAATGTACCTGAAGGAGAGTATGCACTTATTTGTTTCCACGATAAGAATAACAACAATAAAATGGACTTTGAACCGAACGGTATGCCAATGGAAGATTATGGAGTATCTACTAATAATATAAATAGGTTTGGACCTCCACAATACGATCAAATCAAATTTTTAGTTGATGATAAAAATGTATCTTTAGAAATTAGATTTTAATCACAATATTTAGAGAACAAAAGATGAAAACAAGAGCAGAAATATTCTCTCCAAAGGAATTAAAAAAAGGCATATTATTAGCTTTAAAAATTACATTAATATTTGGAGTATTCTTTTTCTTAATAGGAGGAGGGAGTTATACAGTTAAAGGTTTTCTAATGTCGTTAGGTGTATCTGCTTTATATTCTTTTGGATTAGGTTTTGGGCAAGGACTTTTAAATGATTATTTAAGTACGAGATGGGATTGGGTTACTAAAACAAATACTCGTGTTTGGGTAGGTATAATAGCTACTATATTATATACAGTGCCAGCTATTTTAATAATAGATTATATACTGTTTATAATAATACAAGGTCGAGATATAGCACTGTTTTTTAAGTCTCCTTTATTATGGATTCACTTATTTTGGATACAATTTTCTTTTGGAGTTTCTGCTTTTTTACATGCAAGAGGTTTCATGTTAGAGTGGAAAAGAGCAGCAAATAAAGAAACTACACAACATGAAATAGTAGCAAAGACTGAAACAGCGAAGTTTGAAACATTAAAAAGTCAATTAGACCCTCATTTTTTATTTAATAGTTTAAATGTATTAACCTCTTTAATAGGTGAAAATACTAGACAAGCTGAAAGGTTTACTACTAAATTATCAAAAGTTTACCGATATGTTTTAGAGCAAAGGAATAAAGAATTAGTACCAATAAAAGAAGAGTTACAATTTGCTAGAACATATATGGAATTGTTACAAATGCGTTTTGAAGATGCTGTCAAATTTACAATACCAAGTGAGATAAGTAATCCAGAGTTAAAAATAGTTCCATTATCGTTACAGTTGCTGTTAGAGAATGCAGTAAAACATAATGTAGTTTCTTCAGCAAAACCTCTAGAAATAAAAATATTTGAAGAGAATGGATTTTTACAAATTCAAAATAATATAAACCCTAAAGAAGCAATAGGTAAAAGTACTAAAGTAGGGTTAAGGAATATAGCAGATCGTTATGGTTTAATAACTAACAGAGCTGTTGAAATAAAAAATAATAATAAAACATTTACAGTGAGTTTACCACTGTTAACAAAATCAAATACAATGAATTATAATACAAGTGATTTAGAAAATAGTAAGTATGTAAAAGCAGTTGAAAGGGTAGAGAAGTTAAAAGAATTTTACCAGAACTTAATTTCATACTGTTTAGTAATACCATTTTTAGTATTTATCAATTTAAAGACGTACTCAGGTTTCCAGTGGTTTTGGTTTCCAATGATTGGTTGGGGAATAGGTTTAGTTTTCCATTTTTTAGAAGTAAATAATTACAACTTATTCTTAGGTAAAAATTGGGAGGAGCGTAAGATCAACGAGATTTTAAAAGATGAAGAAAAATATAGATAAGATGGAAAGAGAACATACTGAACAATACAGATACGCTAGAGCAAAAAAGAAGGTAGAAAAGATAAAAGGTTTATATATTCATTTAATAGTAACAGTTTTAATAATTCCAGTCTTAATTTTTATCAACTTAAAGTTTGTACCTGATCATTACTGGTTTTATTATCCAATAATAGGGATGTCAGCAGGATTATTTTTTCATTGGATGGGAGTCTTTGGATTTGAAAGAATAGGATTTGGGAAAGATTGGGAAGAACAAAAAATTAAAGAATTTTTAAAAGAAGAAAAGTAATCATGGACACTAAATATACTGAAGAAAAACAATACTTAGCAGCCAAAAAAAGAATTAAAGAAATTAAAGGCTTTTATGCTCATCTTTTTGTGAATGTTTTATCAATCATAATAATAGTAGCAGTAAATTTAATATTCTCTCCTTATTATCACTGGTTCTGGTTTGCAGTAGCAGGAATATGTATTGCTACATTTATTCATTGGATGCTTGTTTTTGGAAAAGAAATTTTTGGATTTGGAAAAGATTGGGAGGATAAGAAAATCAAAGAATATTTAGAAAAAAAGAAATAAAATGGAAAGAGATTATACACAAGAACATAAATACATGTTAGCTAAGAAGAAAGTAGAAAAGATAAAAGGTTTCTATTGGCACTTAGCAGCGTATATAGCGGTAAATATTTTTATATCAACAGTTATCGTTATAGGATTAATAACAGAAGAGAATAAATCTTTTGTAGATGCTATAACTCATTTTGGAGTGTATGCAACTTGGCTTTTTTGGGGAATAGGTTTATTTTTTCATTGGCTAGGAACATTCGGAACAAATATCTTTTTTAATAAAGATTGGGAAAATAGGAAGATTGAAGAATATATAAAGGAGTTCGATGAAAAAAGAAGATAAATATTTACAGGCTCAGAAGAAAGTAGCTAAGCAAAAGAATTTTTATAATCACCTACAGGTGTTTGTCATAATGATGATTGTAATTATTGTTTTTTCAGATACAATATTCAATTTTTTTGAAGAGCATATTTCTAATCAAAATACTTTAAAATGGATAAGAGCTAACATTTGGATAAATTCATTGTTATGGGCATTTGGCCTCCTAATTCATGGTATTTATGCATTTAAAAATAAGATTTCTATTATAGAAAACTGGGAAAAGAAAAAGATAGAAGATATTATGAATGAAAATTAACTAACTATGGACTCAAAACAACAATCGGATAAATATATAAAAGCTAGAAAAAGAGTAGAAGACATAAAAAAGTTTTATAAGCATTTAACATTCTACATTTTAATAAATTTAGTTTTCATAGGATATAGAATTTTTAAAGATATTGATTATGGTAGCACTTTTGTAGAAGCTTTTACAGATATTAGCAATTATAAAATCTTTTTTTGGTGGGGTGTGATTTTAATATTACACGGAGTTAGTGTTTTTGGAAAGGATTTACTTTTTAATAAAGAGTGGGAAGAAAGAAAAGTTAAAGAATACATGGATAAAAATTAAAAATTGATAATGAAAGTATTAATAATTGAAGATGAAAAACCAGCAGCTAGGAGGTTAAATAGAATGTTAGCTGAATTAGGTATAGAAGTAGAAACAATGTTGCATTCTGTAGAAGAATCTATTAATTGGTTTCAGAAGAATGAGCATCCTGATTTAATTTTTTTAGATATTCAACTATCTGATGGTTTATCATTCGAAATTTTTGAAGAAGTAGAAGTAAAATCGGCAATAATTTTTACTACGGCTTATGATGAATATGCGTTAAAGGCGTTTAAATTAAACTCCATAGATTATTTATTAAAACCAATTGATGAGGACGAATTAAAAGTTGCTGTTGATAAATTTAAAGAAAACCAGCCTAAGCAATCGGATGTTCAAGTTAATATTGATGATATTAGAAAGTTATTAATCAATCCAGTTGATAGGAAATTCAAAAAGCGTTTTACTATAAAAGTAGGGCAACACATAAAAATTATACATGTAGATGAAATAGAGTGCTTTTATTCAGAAAATAAATCAACTTATATTCATACGAATTCAAATAGAAATTATTTAATCGATCACTCGTTAGAACACTGGCAAGAACAACTGGATCCAGAGCAGTTTTTTCGAGTAAATAGAACCTATATTATTCATATAAATGCTATAAAAGATATTATATCGTATACTAATTCACGCTTAAAATTAGTACTACATTCATTTAATGAAGCAGAAATAATCGTTAGTAGAGAGCGAGTAAAAGATTTTAAAAATTGGATAGATTAAATTTAAACTTAGTACTAGAGCAAAACAGACTAATACTAAGTTTAATTTAGGATGAGTTATTTCCCTTTAGCTTTAATAAAGTCGGAAATTAGATAACTTATAAATTTACCTACTTGTCCTGCAGCTGTTTCATTATTCATTACAGCAGGTGCTCCTTCACAAATATGTATATAAGAAGCATTTGGGTTTTTAGCAAAGAAATGTACAAATTGTCTAGCTTGTAAAGAAGTAAAACCACTAGAAGTCATAGCGCTACTTGGAAAGTTTTGAATACAATCTAAGTCTATTTCAATACCAAAAGGTTTGTCTTGAATAAAATTTGAAGCACGTTCAAGTTCACTCTCAAAAGAAAGACTTTTATAAACCTCTAATTCTTCGTAAGTATTATAATCAATATTGGATTTGTCTTGCATGTAATCAAAAATATACTGAGGTGTATAGTTTTCATGCAAACCGAACATAAAGTATTTATCTAGATAATTACGTTCTATAGCATAAGAAAATCCATTTCCACTATGACGTTCTTCTAATTGACGTAAATCGGTATGCGCATCTAAATTGATAACATTAATAGCTTGTTGTTTCGCTTCAGAAAAACCTTTTAAATTTCCGTAAGAGTTATTATGTCCACCGCCAATTACAATTGGAATTTTATCAGCTTCAATAATCAATTTAATAACTTCTGAAAGTTTTTGATCAATAGCTTTTACTAGTAAATCACCTTTATTTCGATCGCTTTTATCAAAGTAAGAAACATCTTCTAAATAGTCTAAATATCCTAATACAAAAATATTTTCTCCGTTGATAAATTGATTTTCTTGTGTACTTAAGAATGCTTTTAAAGCAGGAGTAAAAGCTGTATGAGCACCACCATTTCCATAATTCATTTTTACACCAATATCTTCAGGTACTCCAAGAATTACAAATTTAGCAGATGAATTATTTAGTTCTTCAATGATGTTAGAATTATCAGATATGGTTTGTATTAACTCACCAATTTTAGTTTCTCCTTTTCTAAGACTAACAAAATTTTTGATGTCGTGTTCTGAAAATGTACGTAACATATTAAATAGCTTTTCCATTAATAAAAACGGAGTCAATTAATATTGATCCAAAATTATAAGGAATAGCTCCATAACTTAAAATTTCTTTTGTAATAATAAAGTTTGCTTTTTTTCCTTTAGTAATACTCCCAACTTCATCAGAAAGGTTCATAGCATAAGCACCATTTATAGTAGCAGCATTAATAGCTTCTTCCGGAGTCATCTTCATCTTAATACATGCAGTGGCTACAACAAAATTCATATTACCAGAAGGAGTAGAACCAGGATTAAAGTCTGTAGCTAATGCTAATGGTAAACCAGCGTTTATAATATCGCGAGCAGGTGTATAAGGAATACTTAGAAAATAAGAACAAGAAGGTAAAGCAACAGGCATTGTTTCCGAACCTTTTAATGTTTCAATATCATCGGCATTCATAACTTCTAAATGATCAACAGATAAAGCGTCGTGTTTAACACTTACTTGAACTCCACCTATAGTAGTAAATTGATTTACATGTACTTTTGGAGTTAAACCATATTGTTTTCCAGCTGATAAAATTCTGTCAGTATCTTCAACAGAGAAATAACCAGTTTCACAAAAAGCGTCTATAAACTCAGCTAAATTTTCCGATGCTATTTTAGGAAGCATTTCATTAATAATTAAATCAATATATCCTTCTTTATTGTCTTTATATTCAGAAGGAAAAGCATGAGCACCTAAGAATGTTGCTTTGATAGGTAAGTTATAATTTTCTCTTAATTTTTTTATAACACGTAACATTTTTAGTTCAGCATCAACAGTTAAACCATATCCAGATTTAATTTCAACTGCACCTGTACCTTGTTTCATAACTTCTTCTAAACGTACAGAAGATTGTTTATATAGTTCTTCTTCAGAAGTTTCTTGCAGCTTTTTTGCTGAATTTAAAATACCTCCGCCGTTATTAGCTATCTCTTCATAAGATAAACCATTAATACGATCAACAAACTCTTGTTCTCTGTTTCCTGCATATACAATGTGTGTATGAGAATCGCACCAAGTAGGAAGTATCATTTTACCAGTACAATCAACAGTTTCATCAGCAGAAACAGATAACTCATTCATAGAGCCAAAGTCAACAATTCTATCATCTTTTAAAAGTAAAAAAGCATTTTTTATAGTGGGTAAACTCTTCATTTCATTACCGCTTACTTTTTTTATAGAGTGATCTCTCACTTGAATTAATTCCTTGATATTTATCAATAATGTTGTCATATGTTGTTCTTAAATTTGGCTAAAACAAATTTACACTAAAACGATTAATTATGGTTTATTTTTTAGGATTGATTAGCTTTTTAATACTCACATTTATTTCACTAATTCATTTGTATTGGTTTGTAGGAGGAAAATGGGGATTTAGTCAAGTAATACCAACAAAATTAAATGGAGAGGTAGTATTAAAGCCAAAATGGATTGATAGCTTATTTGTTGGAGTATTTTTATTAATTATTGCTATGCTCTTTGCTGTTAAGGCAAATCTTTTTCAAATAGAAATGATTCCTAAATGGTTTTTGAAGTATGGATTATATATAGTCTCTGGTGCTTTTATATTACGTGCTGTAGGAGAGTTTAAGTATGTTGGTTTTTTTAAGAAAGTAACTGAAACAAAATTTGCAAAAAACGATTCTAAATATTTTTCTCCTTTGTGTTTATTTTTAGGAGTAATCGCTATATTAATAGAAGTATATTAGATATAAAAAAAGCGCAAAACTAATATTTTGCGCTTTTTGTTATTATTGAGGAATAAGTTTATTTTTTTCCGAAAATGCCACCTAATAGCCCACCAAGTAAACCACCAGATTTTTGTTGACTACTACCGCCTCCCAAAACCATTCCAGCAACATCGTCTACAATACTTCCATCTCCATCTGCATCTAAAATTTGTTCTAAAAAGCTTTGTTCTTTTTGAGCAGAACTTCCACCAAGTAATCCTCCTAATAAACCACCAAGGTCACCAGAGTTACTTACATTGTTTTGTCTAGATTGTTTTCCTAAAACTCCCATTAAGATAGGAGCAGCTGTTTTTAAAATATCACCAACAGCGCCAGCATCCATTCCGGATTTTTGTCCAATAACTTGTTCAACACCTTGTTGCTTGCTTCCTAACACGTGTCCTAAAATTTTACTACCATCTTGTAAAACATCAGCATTAACTCCTCCTTTGAATAAGTCACCTAAATTATCTAAAATACCACCATCGTGTTTATTTAAAGCTCCCATTAATCCCTCTGCTCCTTGAGAGGTAGCTGAATTACGTTGCATTGCTTTCATTAATACAGGTAAAGCCATTGTTAATACGCTACTAGTTTTGTTAGTATCTTGACCTGTTGAACCTGCTACACCAGATATAATTGTTTTTCCTAAATCGCTGTTTAATAAATCTAAAATTCCTGCCATTTTTTATTATAATAAGATTAGTAAATAGTTTTCAATAATTGAGACACAAGTTACAAATTAAAAGTCACATGCTTTTCTTAATTATTCTTTATGAAATTAAAAAAAAAGAAAAAAAAGTAGGGACAACTATGATTTATTGGTTTTAGAATAGCAAAATTAACCCCCCCCCTTTAATAAGTTTGATATGAACATAAAATTACTTCCCTTTTTTCTGTTGTTTTTAACAACAGTCACTTACTCACAAAATAAAATATTTTGGAATAAAATAGATGTAGTAAAAAGAACATCTGATAATAATGAAGAATCTTTTTACCATTTAAACATAGAAGGATTTAAAAAACATTTAAAAGAAACTTTAAACAAGAATAAAAGAAAAAGTAATATAATAATCAGTTTTCCTAATGTTAAAGGAGATATTCTTTATTATAAAATAAATGAATATAATATAATGCATCCAAAATTGGCAGCAAAATACCCAAAAATAAAATCTTACAAAGGAATAAACATAAAGAATCCATTAGATAAGGTTTATTTTAGTATTTCACCTAAAGGATTGCAAAGTATGACTTTACTAGATGGAGCTAAAGATATATTTATAACACCAGTAAAAAAGAAAAAAAGTGTTTATAGAGTTTATCATAGAAAAGGAAATAAAGAAAGTTTTGAATGTAAAACGGTAGATAAACTAAATAAAAAAATAGAAAAGAATGAAACTCATGGAAGAAATGCAAATGATGGTATTTTAAGAACATACAGAGCGGCGGTATCTGTAACTGGAGAATATACAGATTATCATGGAGGAACACGTGCATTGGCGATGGCTGCGATAAATGCTACTATGACTAGAGTTAATGCAGTTTTTGAAAAAGATTTTAATGTAAGAATGCAGCTTATAGCTAATAATGATCGACTAATTTATTTAGATAGAAATACTGACCCATACGCATGGGATTATAATTCTGATTTACAAGATACACTAACAGCAGAAATAGGAGAGAATAATTATGATATAGGACATTTACTAACAGCTGGAGGTAATAATGGAAATGCTGGCTGCATTGGTTGTGTTTGTGAAGATGGAAGAAAAGGAAGTGGTTATTCATCACACAATAACCCTGAAGGTGATAATTTTGATATAGATTATGTAAGTCATGAAATAGGTCATCAGTTTGGAGCTAATCATACATGGTCACATAGAGGCTCAGAAGGAAGAGGAGTGCATATGGAACCAGGAACTGGTTCTACCATAATGGGGTATGCAGGTATTGGAGGAAATGCTAATGTACAATTACATAGCGATCCGTATTTTCATGCAGCGTCGATAAGACAAGTTACTAATGTAGTAAAAGGAACAATGTGCCAAGTAGATGTTAATACAGGTAATAATATTCCTGTAGTAAATGCTGGAGGTAATTATACAATTCCTAAAGGAACCCCTTTTGTATTAACAGGAGAAGCAAATGACGCTGATGTTGGAGATATATTAACCTATTGTTGGGAGCAAATAGATGATAATAGAGGAGGAAGTACATATCCTTCTCCAACTAGGACTAGAGGAGTAGCATTTAGGTCGTATGAACCTACTATAGAAAATAAAAGGTACTTCCCAAACCTTTCTACTATTAAGGAAGGAAAAATATCTTGGAAATGGGAAGCTTTAGCAAATGTTTCAAGGTCATATAATTTTAGGTTAACTGTTAGAGACAATAGAGGTACCAACAATAGTGATGATGCAGAAATTAGAGTGAATGATGCTGCAGGGCCGTTTGTAGTCAATTATCCAAATAGTGAAAATATTACGTGGAATGTAGGTTCTTTTGAAATTATAGAATGGGATGTTGCAGGAACAGATGGTAATGGAATAAATGAGGCTAATGTAGATATATTACTTTCAACAGACGGAGGAAATACATATCCTATAGAGTTAGCAACTGGAGTAGCAAATGATGGTAGAGCAAGAATCATTGTTCCAGATGTAATAGGAAATAATAATAGAGTAATGATAAAAGCAGCGAATAATGTGTTTTTTGATATCTCAAATAAAGATTTTTCTATAGAACCAGCTGTTATTTGTGTTGCATCCAAACCTACAAATTTTAATGTATCTAATATTCAAGGAACATCTGCTATAATTAATTGGGACGAAATAGGAGGAGCAATATTTAGAGTTAGATATAGATCAGTTGCTACAGGCGATTCTTTTATTAAAACAATAACATCTAATACTACGAGTTTAACTGACTTAGTACCCAATACAGAATATGAAGTAAGGGTTAAAAGTAGATGTACAGGGGCAGTGGGTAATGTAGATTCTGACTTTACAGATGTAATAAGGTTTAGAACTACTCATAATTATTGTGCATTAGAGAGTGAGAGTGAAAGAGAAGGATTTATTTCAAAATTAGAGTTAGGAACTATTTCGAATTCATCAGGGAGTAGTATTTACACGAATTACAATCATATTTCAACTAATTTAAGGAAAGGAGTAGAACAAGAACTTAAAATTACACCTAATAAAAGATCATTTTTTGCCAGATATAGATACATAGTTTGGATAGATTATAATAGAGATGGTGATTTTAATGACCCTAATGAAAGAGTTATTAGAACAGACAGAATTAGAGATAATAGTATTACAGAAAAATTCACGATTCCTAATACTGTAGCAGATGGATATGCAAAAATGCGAGTGGCTATGGTAGAGGGAAATACTGGTCCTTGTGGAACTTTTTTTGCAGGAGAAGTAGAAGATTATGCAATTAATATTACAAGTGTAGTTGATAACGAAATCCCTGTAATTACTTTATTAGGTAATGTATTAGTTGAAGTTGAAGCAGGAAGTATTTATAATGATTCAGGAGCAACAGCAATAGATAATATAGATGGGAATTTAACAGGAGCAATTATAACAGTAAATAATGTTGATACATCAGTTTTAGGAGATTACCAAGTAAGGTATAATGTAGTCGATAGTTCAGGGAATAATGCTATCGAAGTCATTAGAATAGTTAGGGTTATTGATACACAGATTCCAGTAATTACCTTGAATAATAATGTATTAGTTGAAGTTGAAGCAGGAAGCATTTATAATGATTTAGGAGCAACAGCAATAGATAATATAGATGGAAATTTAACAGGAGCAATTATAACAGTAAATAATGTTGATACATCAGTTTTAGGAGATTATCAAGTAACATATAATGTAGTCGATAGCTCAGGGAATAATGCTATAGAAGTCATTAGAACAGTTAGAGTTATTGATACACAGATTCCAGTAATTACTTTGAATAATGATGTATTAGTTGAAGTTGAAGCAGGAAGTATTTATAATGATTCAGGAGCAACAGCAACAGATAATATAGATGGGAATTTAACAGGGGCAATTGTAACAGTAAATAATGTTGATACATCAGTTTTGGGAGATTACCAAGTAAGGTATAATGTAGTTGATAGTTCAGGGAATAATGCTATAGAAGTCATTAGAACAGTTAGAGTTATTGATACACAGATTCCAGTAATTACCTTGAATAATAATGTATTAGTTGAAGTTGAAGCAGGAAGCATTTATAATGATTCAGGAGCAACAGCAATAGATAATATAGATGGAAATTTAACAGGGGCAATTGTAACAGTAAATAATGTTGATACATCAGTTTTGGGAGATTACCAAGTAAGGTATAATGTAGTTGATAGTTCAGGGAATAATGCTATAGAAGTCATTAGAACAGTTAGAG